>JBGAWX010000020.1:0-21227 GCA_044227375.1 Saprospiraceae bacterium | reverse complement strand
GTTGCGGAGTGCAGACGGAAGCAGGGCTCAGCCCGTACTTGGCTTTTAAGGCCAGCCCGAGCTGCTGCCCGATCTCATTGTTGATGATGTCCACGTAGTTGTCCACCGGGCTGTTCAGCGGATCCGACAGCTGGCTCTCGCGAAACCTGCCACAGGTGATCTCCGGCATGTTGCTCCGTTCGTGCAGGTCGCCGATGAGATCCGCCAGTTCTTCCGAGAACAATGAGGTGATGATGGCCTGCGCGGTGGCGTGATTGAAGGTGTTGATATATCCTTTCTCACTGCTGTCCCTTGGATTCTGATACGCCAGCCCGGGCGTGTTGATGTGCCGGAAGGATGCTTCGGCCAGATCGTAAAAGGTCATGCTGCCGGGCCCAAACAGCGTGGGCTTCCTGCGCGAAAGCATGTAGGCGGTTTCCAATTCTTCACGCTGCCTTACGGCGCCGGGATGGGTCAGCACAAAGCGCAGCCGCGCCATCGGGTCCGGCTTGCGGAGTGCCGACAAATCATCCTGGCTGATGCCGGAAGTCATGGTCCGCCGGAGCGTATCGCCATTGCAGACATAGCTCAAATACACCGCCGACTGGCCACAGTCGCTGCTGTCCAGCTTCATGTAATCCCTGTCGTACGCAATGGACACCACCGTCTTTAACTCATCCAAGGTGTTGAACCGGGTGGACAACAAAACCTTGCTGCTGACTTTGATTTTGCAATCACCCATCGCAGGTTCATCCTGCAAATTCAGGGGTACCGGAGTCTGCGGGAGGGAATGCCTGCTCTCATTCATTCCCGGTGCACTGCAGAACATAAAATAAACAGCCGGAATGAACAGGAATAAAATCAATAAGAGTCCGTAGTAAATAATTTGCGAGTACCTCATTTCACTATCTGGTATGGAACCGGATTTCAAATATGGGGATTTTATCCTGACATCAACAAAAATTGTCTTGCCGTCCGAAGATTGATGGCCTCATGCCGGCGTGATGTTTGCCACAATCCAAACACATCATCGTTGGATCACGATCTTGGTGACCATTGCTACCGCATTTTCAAGATTCTGTACATCCCTGTTTTGAAATTTTTTTTGTCTTTGGCCTAGTTTTGAATATAAGTACTTGACTTTCAATTAATATTAATGAACTAGGGAGAGCAGCATAAAACGAAGTCAGATGTGTATTTAGGAATTCTTAATCGTCCGAAATACAGTGCGGGGCGATTATTTTTTGCCGATGCTTGTAACGGAGATTCTTCTCTATTGAAAAATAAAGAACTATATGCGATAAAGACTAAAAGCGGCTGATAAAAAAATATGAGCTGAAGCTAGTGTATAGCAAGAACACCTTATTTCAGACAAGCTTTTTGGTTCTTTTGAGCGACTGCAAAAGAACAAAGCACTTTTTGAGAAACAGTGAACACTTCATCGTTGGATCACGATCTTAGTGACCACGGCTTCCGCACTTTCAAAATCCTGGGTACTGTTGGCAAACAGGAGATAGACCCCGGAGCTGGTTTTTCTTCCAAGATAATCTTTTCCATCCCAAATGGCCTGCCCTCCATTTGAAATGGTTTCGTAAACCAGTCGTCCGCTGAGGTCGGTGATTTTCACCCGGGAGTCTCTTGCCAATCCTTTAATGGCAATGGGCCCGTCGTAATCCGGAGCGACTGGATTTGGAAAGACCAGTGGAGTTTCAGTAAAAAAGTTTTTTGCATGAGTTGCATCAGACCTGAAGACCTGCAATCCTTTAGCGGTTGCAATCCATGCTTCTCCGGATTTTTGATCGATGGTGATATCAAAAATGCTGTTGTCCAGCAAAGGACTGTTCCCGGTATTAAAATTATAAATTTGGGATTCGCCTCCCGGGGATTGTACAAAAATTCCATTGTTGCTGGTGCCAAACCATTTCCGGTTGGCTCCGTCCACTGCAATAGTGGTAATCACTTCTGAAGAAAGCAAGTAATAGATAATGCCATCCTGATCCACCTTTCTTCTGCTTCCTTTACAGGTTCCGTCAAAAATGGAGGATCCGCATTCAAATACCACGGGACCTTCTGCAGTGCCCACCCAAACATCTCCATCGAGATCTACTTCGAGGGTTCTTACATCATTGGTGGTCATCTCGGTATTGTTGTTGTTGAGTTGTATTCTCCTGTCGTCGAGGGTGTCCACAGGATCACCTTCATCAAATACGGTGATGCCTGAACTCAATCTGTTTACCATCCATTTATAGCCGTTATGATCTACTTTAATGTCGGTAAAATAATTCCCCTTGAAGCCATGGGTTCTCCATGCTCCCTGGTTATTCAAAGAGCTTAAACCCGATTTGCCTGAAGCAAGATAATTGGTGATCCAAAGGGTTTTGTCTTTGTCGAATGCGATTCCAGAAAGACGCACATTGCCCGGATCTCCGTCGGTTACTTCCAATGGAGAATTTGTTTTATTATAAATTTTATAGGTATCATCAAGGCGATTGTATTCCAAAAGTCCTTTTCCCGCACAGGCAAAATAAATTTTGGTCTTGTCCGGATGTTCAGCAATCCGCAGCACATCTTTGAGATCAAAATTTTGAAGTCCGGGTGTTTGATAGGAATTGATACTGGACCAGTTGTGGTCGGAGTATTTCAATATTCCATCACTCCAATACCTCGGAGTAAAGACATTATCCACACCACCGGTTGCAACATAAATGCCATCCTGCAGTGCGGCAATTTCATAACAGTTGTTGGTCGCAGGTCCGTTGATCCATAAATTGTTGCACGCTTCACCTGCTTTATTGGAAAACCGAAAACTCCACCGGACATCCGCATACCATATCGTGCCATCATCAGACTCAATCGCATATAGATTCTGTTCAGTACAATCTGCATTGCTCAACTTGAAATTCAGATTTTCATCAAAGTAAGCTACCTGTTCCTTGCAACTTGATGTTTTACAGTGCAGCCCGGCCAACAAATAATGGGTTCCTTCGGAGAGGTATTTTATTTCATAATCCGGATGATTAAAAACAGAATGAAATTTTGGACTTTGCCATTTAAAGATTTCAGTTGAATTGGATACAAAGACGGAGCCTTTATATTGAACACACGAATAAAACGGTTCGGATTTTGGAATTCCATAAGTCTGGTCTAACTTTTTCCAGCTGTTGAAATTTTGTATGATTTCTGAACCCTGGGTTTCCAGGAAATAAATTCCGGATTCAGTGGCCATGAAATACTGATTGTTCCATTGAATGCAATCATATACTTTAATGTTGGGCGTAAATAAAGTAAAAATAAATTTTCCTTTTCTGACATCTAAAAGGGATAATCCATAGTTGGCACAGATAAAAACATGATGTTCATCCCGGAAAGAAATCTTGTTGATAAATTTATCAATGGGAATGTTATTGAAATTGACAATGTCCACTACAGGATGAACGCCATCTTCTTTAATTAAATCAAGTGCTGCATTTTCATAGGCTACAATCAAAGTGGATTGGTCTTTGTGAAAAAAAATGGTCCTGATTTTTGAATCGCTCAAGCCTTCTGTTCTGGTAATTCTTTCGAAACTCAAATCCTGCTTATTAATTTTCAGCAGTGCAAAATCTGTGGAGTAATAAACAAATTGATCGCTTTGTGCAATGGCATTTCCACTGTTAAACGGCAGATGCGTAGCCCAATGGCCGATGGCGAGATCAGATTGTGCATGGGTTATGAATGGAATGAGAAATAAGGATAGGTAGCGAAACATATTTATGGAATGAATAAGGCTTGAACGAAAGAACTACTAAAATATTCTTAAGAGAATTTGTCGCTATTACTAATAAAAAAAGATCGACCCTGGGAGGGCCGATCCTTTAAATAACACTATGAGAACACCCTAAAAATTCTTGTAATACACCATTTGAAATATCCGTAATCTTGTTTGAGTTCGCTAGCGTCTCTCCTTTCTCAAATAGCTATTGCAAATTAAACACTTTTATATCATTCCCTCCAAATATTTTAATATAAATTTTTTACATTTTTAACAATTAAATCTTTTTGTTGTTCTTTGAGTTTTTAATGGAATGAGTAAAAAGGCAATATGGATTGTGATTGGATTAATGGCCTTAGCCTTAATGGGAACAACCATTGTGCAACTTTATTGGATTAATTGGTCTGTCAAACTCAAAGAAGAACAGTTTAATGAATCCATCATTGCGGTATTACAAAGAGTAGGGGATCGTTTAGAAAAACACGATCCAAGTTTGAGTTTATCTTCCAGCTTGTTGTTGGAAGAATGGAATGAAAAACAAAAGCAGATAGAATTGATAGACCGGGAAATGAGGCTGCAAAAATTTCCGCTTTACAGAAGAATTGATCCATTATATCTTAAAAAAATTTTGACTCAGGAATTTCTGGAACTTCATTTGGACCTGGACTATTCCTTCGGAGTCTTTGACAACATCCGAAACAAGATGATCATTCTCAATGGTTATTATTTGGCCGATGTTGGAAATACCAACAGGGTTTCAGATCCCGGATTAAAACTTGAAGCACAACTCAAAAACACAAAATATGAAATCGGCCTCTTCCCTTCAATTACAGGAAATCCCGGCACTCTAAAGGTTTTCTTTCCCTATAAAACAAGTTGGTTGTGGAAATCGGTCTGGCCACTTCTTGCTTTGAGCTTATTGCTGACCTTAATCATTCTGGCTTGTTTTTCTTATGTCATCTATGTTGTATTCCGACAGAAAAAACTATCGGATATCAAAAATGATTTTGTCAATAACATGACACACGAATTTAAAACTCCGATTGCTACCATTTCTTTGGCTTCAGATTCTATAACCAGCCCAATGATTATCAATGTACCGGAGAAGATCAAAAAATTTGCAGAGATCATAAAACAGGAAAACAGGAGAATGCTTAGCCAGGTTGAAAAGGTGCTTCAAATGGCCCTGTTGGATAAGCACGATTTTAAACTCAATTTGAAGGAATTGAATATTCATGAAATCATTGACCAGGCCGTAGCCAATATCAATCTTCAGCTGCAACAAAGAGAAGGCAAGATTTCCATCGAACTGAATGCACTGAATTCAATTGTGATGGGCGACCCAATCCACATGACCAATATTATTTATAATCTTCTGGACAATGCAAATAAATATTCTCCTGATCAACCGGAAATAAAAGTGATTACCAGAAACGTCGGAAATTTTATTGAAATAAGCATAAGCGATAAAGGCATTGGAATGAACAGAGAATCCCAAAAGTTGATTTTCGAAAAGTTTTACAGGGTTCCGACAGGTAATATTCATAATGTAAAAGGTTTTGGACTTGGCTTAAGCTATGTCAAGGCCATGACCATAGAGCATAATGGAAAGGTGGAAGTCGAAAGCGAACTGGGGAAAGGGAGCACATTTAAACTCCTTTTTCCTGTAAAAACCTAAATTTTTCTTAATAGGGCAGTTACAATCTCTTATTTTGATCGTTATAACAGAAAACCAGATTTATGCTGACTACTAAATCAGAGCCTAAAACCGTTACTAAAATCTTATTGGTTGAAGACGACCGGAATTTTGGCGATGTGCTCCGTTCTTATCTGGAGATGCATGGCTATGATGTCGATCTCGCCATAGATGGAATCGATGGATTTGAACAGTACAGGAGAGGGCAATATGATCTTTGCATATTGGACGTCATGATGCCCCGGAAAGACGGATTCTCCCTGGCTAAAGACATCCGCTCCAAGAGTACAGAGGTACCGATTATCTTCCTTACAGCCAAGACCCTTAAAGAGGATGTTCTGGAAGGGTTTAGAATCGGAGCAGATGATTACGTAACCAAACCCTTCAATTCCGAAGAACTGCTTTATCGTGTTCAGGCCATTCTCAAGCGGTCGCTGAAAAAAACAGATCCGGAGGACGATGCCATTGAGTTCAATATCGGGATGTATCATTTCAATTTTCCATTGCGCATACTCTACACCAAGGAGAATAATGAGATCAGTGAAAAAATTAAATTGTCTCCCAAAGAAGCGCTTTTATTAAAAATGTTTTGTCAGCACCGGAATCAAATCCTGCCAAGATCAGAAGCTTTAAGTAAAATATGGGGAGAGGATAATTATTTTACTGCAAGAAGTATGGACGTGTTCGTAACAAAATTGAGAAAATACTTAGCCAAGGACTCCAATATTGAAATCATCAATATTCATGGAAACGGCTTTAGAATGGTCGTTAAAGGAGAAGAAGGATCAGAATTGTAACGTTGCAATGGATGTAATCTTCACATCGTAATTCGAACCGGCAATTCAAAATTTCTCTATTTATACTCATTCATAGACCCTCTGATTCGATAAGGTATTCGAAGCGGACTTAAAAGCTTTTATCTAACTTTGCCGGAATCGAAATATGGAAAAAAATGTCTTGATTCTAGGTTCCGGTGGAAGAGAACATGCTCTGGCTCTTAAGATTAACCAAAGTAAATTATTAGCTCAACTCTTTATCATGCCCGGAAATCCGGGCACTACAGACTTTGCATTTCAGGTACCCGGAGATCTTTCTGATCATCAAAAAGTAATAGCCAACATCGAGGCGTTTAATATCGATATTGTCGTTTGCGGCCCGGAAGTTCCTCTTGCCGATGGATTGATGGATGCAATATCTGCTGCAAACTGGTCCATTAAACCCATTTTAGTCGGACCTTCAAAACGTGGTGCTCAACTCGAGAGCAGTAAAGCTTTTTCGAAAGAGTTTATGAAAAACTACGACATCCCCACAGCCAGGTATAAAACATTCACCAAGACCCACGCATCAGAAGCACGCGAATATTTACGAAGCATGTCCCTGCCCATTGTTATAAAGGCATCAGGACTTGCTGCGGGAAAAGGTGTTGTCATTTGTGAGGATTTTGAAACCGCAGAAATGGAATTGGATGAAATGTTTCATGGTAAGTTTGGTGAATCTTCAGAGGTGGTTGTAATCGAAGAATTTCTAAAAGGTATAGAGTTTTCAGTTTTTATTTTGACAAATGGAAAGCAGTATGTCGTGTTACCCGAAGCGAAAGATTATAAACGTATTGGCGAGCAGGATACAGGATTGAATACCGGAGGAATGGGGGCGGTATCCCCGGTGACGTTTCTGAATGAAGACCTTTTAGAAAAAGTGCGTCTTCACATCATTGAACCTACGTTGTCAGGCCTGGAAAAGGAAAATATTGAATATAGAGGTTTCATTTTTTTTGGTTTAATCAATGTGAACAACAATCCATTTGTCATTGAATACAATTGTCGTCTGGGCGATCCCGAAACAGAAGTCATTTTGCCAAGATTGAAAAATGATTTTATTGAATTAATAATGGCTATGGATGAAATGCGATTGGATCAAGTGGAAATTGAAAAGGATCCAAGAACTGCGGTAACCATAATGCTGGTGAGCAAAGGGTATCCGGAAAATTATGAGAAGGGAAAAGTCATCACATTGCCGGCTGCAATTCCGGAAGGAACGTATCTTTTTCATGCAGGTACCATTGAAGACCATCACAAACTGAAAAGCAATGGAGGCCGGGTTCTCGCTGTGACTTCATTATCCGAAACCATGGATGTTGCATTACAATCCAGTTTGAAGATTGCGGAAGAAATTCAATTTGATGGGAAGTATTACAGAAAGGACATAGGTTTTGATTTAACATGATCGCTTTGAAACACATGATGAAAACTCATCAAGCTAAAAGACTCTCCAATAATTCTTAAGAATTTAGATGAATGGAATACACCGTACATGAATTGGCTGATATATTAAATGTCAAGGAGTACGATAGAAATTATTCTCATTTGTTGCTCAAGCATCCAGAGTTTGACAGCAGGCATGTCATCAATCCGGAATCGAGTTTGTTTTTTGCTCTGAAAGGAAATAAAACGGACGGGCATGACTTCATACCTGAATTGAAAAATAAAGGGGTAAAAGTTTTTATGGTTTCTGATTCATACCATTTTGAAGATGCTTCTGTTTGTTTACTAAAGACAAAAGATGTTTTGCTTTCTTTACAAAAACTGGCAAGTCATCATAGATCGCGATTTTTAATTCCTGTAATTGGAATAACCGGAAGCAATGGAAAAACAATAGTTAAAGAATGGCTTGCTTCAATATTGCAACCCAAATTCAAGATTTGCAAGAGTCCAAAAAGTTATAATTCTCAACTGGGTGTGGCATTATCAATTCTTGAATTGAATGAAACGCATCAATTGGGAATCTTTGAAGCAGGAATTTCAAGAGTGGGTGAAATGAACAGTTTAAAGGAGATGATTCAACCGACCATTGGATTATTGACAAATATTGGAGATGCACACCAGGCCGGGTTCAGCGGTAAAGATGAAAAGACAAGAGAAAAACTGAAATTATTTGAAGGAGTTTCTAAATTTATTTATTGTAAAGATTATGAAAGTGTTCATTATCATCGCAAACACCACCTCAACAACATTTCCTGGTCGAGGAATGAATCAGCAGATTATTGTATTGGTGAATTGCGTAAAAAGCCGGAAGGACTTTCAATAAAAATCAAACACTCAGATCAGGAATTTCAATTTACACTTGGCTTTGAAGACGAAGCCTCAATCGAAAATTTAATTCATTGTATTGTCGTCTCATTGGAGTTGGGAATGAAGGCTTCCGGAATTCAAAAGGGATTGAATTCATTGCAAAACCTCGCCATGCGACTCGAGCAGAAGGAAGGCATTAATGGATGCATTCTGATTAATGACAGTTATAGTCTGGATTTAAAATCCCTTCAACTGGCACTTCAGTTTGTCGATCAGCAAAATCATCAATTGCCCAGGACCTTGATCCTGACCGATTTTGCGGAACAAAAAAGTTCTGATGATTTTTGGTCTTCGGTAGAATATTTATTAACCAAATTTAAAATACAAAAGCTGATTGCCATTGGAAGAAATATCAGAAATATTAAATCACATCTTTCCGCCGAAATAGATTTTCATCATTACAATTCAACAGAGCAATTGATTGACGGATTGGATTCATTGTTTCTGAAGGATGAATTGATTTTGATTAAAGGTGCACGAAAGTTTCAATTGGAAAAAGTATTTCATCATCTGAGTTTGTCAAAACACGACACCATCCTCGAGATCGATTTAAAAGCCATCACCCATAATCTTCAGGTTTACCGTTCCCGCCTTCACAAAAGCACAAAAATTATGGCCGTGGTTAAAGCCGCAGCTTATGGCAGCGGACATTATGAAATTGCAAGATTACTCGAACATAAAAATGTCGATTATTTGGCTGTTGCCTATCCAGATGAAGGAATTATTTTACGGCAGAAAGGCATTCAAACTCCGATAATGGTTATGAATACGGGGACTGCAGATTTTTCGACATTACTGGATTATCAACTGGAGCCCGAGATTTTTTCAATTCATCAATGCAGCAGATTGATTAAAGAACTTGGAGTCCATACACCGGTTAATATCCACCTAAAACTCGATACGGGAATGCATCGTTTGGGCTTTTTGAAGGAGGATATCCATGAACTGATTCATGTTCTGAAAAATAATCCTCAGATTAAGATTAAAAGCATCTTCTCACATTTGGCAGGGAGTGATCATGAAGCTTGGGATGCTTTTACTAAAATTCAGGCTAATCGCTTTGAACAAATGAGCGGTCAGATTATGGAGATTATTCCCGAAAGACCTTTATTGCACCTGCTCAATAGTGGTGGAATTATGCGGCATCCCGATTTGCAATACGACATGATCCGTTTGGGAATTGGAATGTATGGCATGGATTCAAATCCTGAAATTGCAAGTCAATTAGAGAAAGCCCATACCCTCAAGACCAGGATTTCACAGATCAAGAGCTATCCTCCGGGAGAAACGGTGAGTTATAATCGATCTGGCGTATTGGACTCAGAAGCTACAATTGCCGTGTTGTCTATTGGTTATGCAGATGGCCTGCCCCGGAATGCAGGGATTAAAGGCTATTCAGTGTGGTGTAATAAATTAAGGCTTCCATTAAAAGGATTGGTATGCATGGATATGTGCATGGCCGATGTAAGTGCGCTTGGACATGTTCAGGAGGGGACGGAAGTAGAAGTGTTTGGTAAAAATGCACCGCTTGAGGAACTTGCCGAAAAAATACAAACCATTCCCTATGAAATCCTTTGTGGCATCTCTCCAAGGGTCAAAAGGGTTTTTCTTCAGGATTAGGATCCTTTAAGTGTTATAATATAAAGTTAATAAGCCATACTAGACCATTATAAAAAGGACTCTGTATGTATCTACTTCTTAATTTTGACCGTTTTTAAAAATCATTAATTACTTATGCGACACATTATCCTACTTTTTTTGCTTTCAACTGCTTATACCGGAATGGCCCAGATGAATGATCCTGTATTATTTACGGTTGCAGGTCAGTCTGTAAAAGTTTCCGAATTTGATTATATCTATAATAAGAATAATGGTAAAGAAGCTGATTATAGTAAAAAGTCATTGACAGATTATTTGAACCTGTATACAAAATTTAAACTTAAGGTTCAGGCTGCAAGAGATATGCATGTCGATACGATACCCGCTTTAATCAAAGAGCTGGAAGGATACAGACAACAACTGACATCAAATTATCTGAATGATAAAGAAGTTACCGATCGGCTTGCACGTGAAGTGTATGAAAGACAAAAGAAAGATTTATTATTAAGTCATATTTTATTTAGTCTAAGTCCAAATGCAAATGGAGCAGATACCTTGCAGGCGTTCAATCAGGCCGCCAATGCAATTCGAATGCTCAAGACCGGTATGAAATGGGCTGATGTTGCAAAAATGTCCAATGATTTAAATTCATCACAGAAAGCCGGAAGGTTAGGATGGTTCACATCGATGTTTCCCGATGGATTTTACGATTTGGAAAATGCTGCTTATTCTACTCCTCCAGGAGAAGTATACCCGATGCCAATTCGCACCAGATTGGGATATCATGTATTGAAAGTGGAAGCGGAACGGCCAGCGTTCAGAAGAATGGAAGCTGCACACATCCTCATAAAGAAAACAACTAAAGGATCAAATGATGTTGTAGCTCAGACCAGAGCCGACAGCATTTACAAAAAGATTAAAGAGGGCCAGAGCTTTGAAGAACTTGCAAGAACCCTGAGTCAGGATCGTTCGACATCTCCGCAAGGGGGTAATATTGGATATTTTGGCATCAACCAGTTTGAATCTGCATTTGAAGATGCGGCATTCAAATTGGCAAAAGATGGTGATGTTTCCATGCCTGTTGAATCGAGCATAGGTTGGCATATCATCAAAAGATTGAGAAAGGATGAAGAAATCCCTTATGAAAGAGCAAAAAGAAAAATCCAGGTAGACATCCAAAGAGATCAAAGATTCAATGTTGCACAAAGTACCTTTATTGAAAAAATTAAAGGAGAAGCAGGGTATAAAGAATATCCTGAAGCTTTAAAGAGGTTTGCTTCGCAAATGGATTCCAATTTTTATACTTACAAATGGAAAGTTCCAGATAGTCTTAAAAATGAAACGCTCTTTGTTTTAGGAAATAAAGAATTCTCCACAACAGAATTTGCTGAATATGTGAAGACGAATACCCGCCAGAGACTTCAGGGTGGTGACACAAAAGATGTCAGTTCTACATTAAAGAATATGCTTAAAGAATTTTCTTCCCAAAAATGTCTTCAATTCGAGGAGGGAAAATTGGAAGAGAAGTATTCTGACTTCAAAGCGTTGATGAGAGAATACCGAGAAGGCATTTTATTATTTGAAGCCACTAAAAATGTGGTATGGGACAAAGCTTCGGAAGATACCAGTGGACTCAAAGCATTTTATGAACAAAATAAAATGCAGTATAAGTGGGATGAGCGTGCCGTCATTCATTCAATCAATATCGACACCACAGATAAAAAACTGGTTGACGAAATCTACAAGTTTGCAAAGAAAAATCCGATTGACAAAGTGATAGCAAAATACGATCCGGATAAGAAATTTATTTCCTATCAGAAAAATACAGTGGAGAAAAAATCTCCGGATTCCTACAAAGGCATTTCTTTTTCTAAGGGAGCTATCACGGATTTGACTTTGGATTCAGGACTGACGAGTTATACATTCCGAAAAGTGGAAGAAGTATTGCCTGTGGCGAACAAGTCTCTCGATGAAGCAAGAGGTTATATCATTGCGGATTACCAGGATTATCTCGAACTAAAATGGGTGGAAGAGCTGAAAAAGAAATACCCGGTTCAACTCAATGAAGAAGTTTTTGCAAGCCTGATTAAGAAATAGATTTATCGGATGATTGATAGGCCATTTCTTCTGATCAATGTCATTTCATTTCTTTTATTCCTGTCATGTAAAAATAATAATGCTCCGGTTGTACAAGCTGATGATCCCCTGTTGGTAAGTTATGGTGACAAACACTTAAAATATTCGGATGTCATTGCGCATGTTGGTGTGGAACTCAATGAACAGGACAGCCAAATGGTCATCGGCAATTTTATCGAGGCTTGGGTAAAAGATCAGGTCCTGATAAAAGAAGCTAAAGAGCAACTCAAAGATCAATCCGAAATCGAAAAACTTACCGAGGATTTCAGGAATGATTTATTGCTTTTAAAATTTGAAGAACAACTGATTAAAAACAAACTCGATACGGTCATTTCTGATCAGGAACTCATTGCATATTATCAAAGCAATAAGTCACGATACAAATTAGAGAGTACAATTTTCCGATTTATTTTTATCAAAGCCAACAAACCCGTGGCAGATCCCAAGAGCCTTGAAACCATTTGGAGGACTCAAAATACCAGCAACTTACAAATGTTAAACATCTATTGCCAGAATAATGCGGATATTTGTTTTTTGAATCCGGAGCGTTGGTATAAATGGGAAGAAATTAAACAATACATTCCTTCAAAATTTCTGTCAGAAAGCAATATTCATGCAGGTACAAGCCGGGATTTTGCAGATTTTAATTATGCCTACAAAATGAAATTCTTTGAAGTAGTAAGACCAAACCAGGATCCTCCGCTATCATTCTTAAGAGAACAAGCGACTCAGGCGATTCTGCATCAAAGGAAAATTCTTTTGCTTGACCGGATTAAGGCTGAGCTTTATGAGAAAGAGTTGAGAGAAAAGAGAATTATTTTCACAAACAAATGAATGCTTTTTATATGAAAAACCCTTTGATATTCTTTTTCTGTTTTATTTCCATTATGGGATACGCGCAAACAAAAACCATAGATAAAATTATTGCTAAGGTTGGTGGTGAAGTCATTTTATATTCTGACTGGCAGGAGCAAATCAGCTTTCTAAAAAGCAGGCAAGGAAATAAAGGAGAAGATAATGCATGTGAGATTCTCGAGAATTTATTAATCCAAAAATTCATGGTGAATCGGGCTAAAGTGGACAGTATTGATGTAAAAGACGAAGAGATTGAACAACAACTCAATGCAAGGATTGACCAGATATTAAACTATTTTAATAATGATTACCAGAAATTTGAAGAGTATTACGGACAATCGGTTGCCGAAACCAGGGAGCGATTCAGAGATGATTTAAGAAACCAGATGCTTGCAGAACGATTGCAAAACAAAGTAATTGGAGACATTCGCATTACTCCTGAAGAAACAAAATCATTCTTTGAGCGAATACCTAAGGATAGTGTTCCCTATTTTAATGCTGAAGTGGAACTCTCCGAAATTGTGTACAAACCTAAAGCAAATGATGGGCAACGGAAAGCAGCACGTGAAAAACTGGAAAAGACTTTGCAGAAAATCAGGAATGGAGAAGAGTTTTCTAAATTGGCTTCTGTGATTTCAGACGATCCGGGTTCTGCTAAAAACGGTGGATCACTCGGTTGGATGAAAAGGGGGTCATTGGTTCCGGAATTTGAAGCAGTAGCCTATAGCCTTCAGAAAGATTCTGTATCTGGTATTGTGGAATCTGAATTCGGTTTGCACATTATTAAACTGCTGGAGCGAAGAGGCAACTCCATATTGTGTCAACACATACTGGTTAAACCGCGTATTGAAGACAGTGATTACAAGTTGGCAGAAAAATATCTGGATTCTATACGTGCATTGATCATTAAAGATTCCATTCCTTTTGAGACTGCAGTTCGTTTGTTCTCTGATAAAAAATCTGAATCATATAATAACGGAGGACTCCTGATCAATCCAAAAAGTGGTACGACAAATTTTGAAACCAGTGAATTGGATCCGGATGTATTCTTTGCAATTGATGCATTGAAAGTTGGCGAGATATCAAAACCGTTTTCAACTCTGGAAGCCGATGGAACCAAATCCTATTCGATAGTTAAATTGCAATCTAAAACAAATCCGCATAAGGCGAATCTGAAACAGGATTATGCCAAAATCCAATTGGCCGCAAAAGAATTTAAGAAAAACATCAAATTTCAGGAATGGCTGAGTAATAATGTTCCGAAAGCCTATATCGAACTCGATCCGTCTGTCAAAGCGGTTTGTCCCGGAGTTGGAAGTTGGTTGAAAGCATGAAGACAGATGAATAGCTGATGATTCTGAATTTTATGGAGATCCGTAATGAATAAAGAACACAGAATACCGAATCATAAAATTTGAGTTTTATCAACACTGATTGACTGCATCGATCATTATTCTTGCCCATTCAGTCAGGCCGTCATTAATACCTGGCCGATGCTGGCGGTAGAGTTCATTTTTCATTATGTGTTGTTATACCAATGAGATGAATATTTTAATCTAAAAAATTTAAGGTATAATGCTGATGTGATAGTCGTTTGCTGATCCGAAGCTTCGGGATCATTACACCATAACAATAACAATAATCTCCTCGGTATAAGAAATGATGGATAATGGATTAGTATGTTGGGATGATCACTTATAGACAAAAAAAAAGAGATCGGTTTATACCCCCCAGCAAACCGATCTCAAAAATTGTCTCGTATCCAATTCTTTGGGTACGCATCCGGTTTCCCGGACTATAATTTGAATGCATAAATCTTGCCAATTTTACTAGAAATCAAAAAAAATTTGCATATCATTCATTTTGCAGGATCTACCGATTCATAAAATATTAAATATCAATACTTTATATTACTACCCAAACATGTATTTTAGAATTCGATACTATGTAATAAAATACAATTTGCTTTGCATATGAATTCTAACCAATCAAAGGAAACCCGCTTTCGAGAACAATTAAATTCTAAATAGTTTCTAGGGTGGGAATTCAAGGATTGGATGCTCCTATGATCTTCTTTTTAAGTCAAAATGGCAGATTTTTGATCATGGCACACCCTTTGACAAGCCATGATAAACCCTTATAAATCATGCAAACAGGTAAAATTTCTGTCAAAACTGAAAACATCTTCCCGATAATCAAGAAATTCCTTTACTCGGAGCAAGAGATCTTTCTTCGGGAATTGATATCCAATGCCGTTGACGCGACCAACAAACTTAAAGTTCTGGCTTCCAAAGGTGAAGTGAAAGGAGAACTTGGAGATTTGAAAATTGAAGTTTTGATCAATAAGGAGGACAAGACTTTAACCATAAGGGACCGGGGACTTGGCATGGATGAAGAAGAAGTAAAAAGTTATCTGAATCAGCTTGCATTTTCATCTGCTGAAGAATTTATCAATAAGTATAAAGGAGAAACCAACATCATTGGCCATTTCGGTCTGGGATTTTATTCTGCATTCATGGTTGCCGGTAAAGTGGAAGTGATCACCAAGTCCTATAAGGAGAATGCTCATCCGGTAAAATGGACCTGTGAGGGGGATACCAACTTCAGCATTGAGGCTATAGAGAAAAGAGAGCGTGGCACCGATATCGTTTTATATCTTACTGAAGATTCCAAAGAATTTTTAGAAGAAAGTAAAATTGAATCCTTGCTGGAGAAATTCTGCAAGTTCTTGCCGGTACCCATTAAGTTTGGTACCAGAAAAGAAAAAATAAAGGAAGGAGATGAAGAACGTGAAATAGAAACGGATCACATCATCAACAATCCGGATCCATGCTGGAAGAAAAATCCAACAGAGATTACTGAAGAAGAGTACAAAAACTTTTACACCGAATTGTATCCGTATTCAGAAGAACCCTTGTTTTGGATTCATCTCAATATAGATTATCCATTTAACCTCACGGGTATACTTTATTTTCCTAAAATCAGGCAAAATATAGAATTGCAGAAAAATAAAATTCACTTGTATTCCAATCAGGTGTTTGTAACAGATGACGTGAAAGAAATAGTACCGGAATATTTAATGCTGTTACATGGAGTTATTGATTCCCCGGACATTCCATTGAATGTATCAAGATCCTATTTGCAGGCGGATGCAAATGTTCGAAAAATTTCAGGCTACATCACGAGAAAAGTTGCGGAGAAGCTGAATGAATTGTTTAATAAGGACAGAAAAGATTTTGAAAGCAAGTGGAATGACATCAGCACTTTTATAAAATATGGAGTGGTATCCGACGAAAAATTTAGTGAAAAGGCAATGCCGATTTGTTTGTTGCAAAATACGGAAAAAGAATATTTTACAATAGAGGAATATAAATCTAAAATAGGAGAATTACAGAAAGATAAAAATTCCCGGTTGATTCTTTTATATACCCATGATCCAAAAGCACATTACAGCTACATAGCTGCTGCCAAAGATAAAGGCTACGATGTGTTGCTCATGAATAATGTGTTGGATAATCATTTCATACAAAGTTTGGAAATGAAGGCAGAAGTCAGTTTCAAGAGAGTGGATTCAGACACTTTGGATAAACTGATTGAAAAAGATGAAAAAATAGAATCTTCACTTTCAGAAAAGGATCAAAAAGCGATTGAAGAACTGTTCAAATCTTTACCCATCAATAAAGGGAGTAACACTACAATGAAAGCGTTATCACCCAACGATCCTCCGGTGCTTCTGGTAAAACCGGAATTCATGAGGAGAATGACTGAAATGCATTATATGATGAATGCCATCAAAGGCGATCATGAAGATCAGCCCTTCATGAATCATTATGAAAGCATCATCAACAGCAATCATCCGATCATTGCTCAGAAAATGATTGAGGAGACTGACGCTGCCAGGAAAAATGAAATGGCGGAATACCTTTTTAAACTGGCCATGCTGGATCAGCAAATGTTGCATGGTGAAGCCTTGCATGATTTTGTAAAGAAGAGTTTGCAGAGATTGAATTAAAGGTAACACAAAATTATTGGCGCGGAACTTATCAAGGATTGATTCAATTCTTGGTGATCTGGGAAGTTTTCATTGAATCGTGTTTAATAATTGTTCGAGTATAAATCCCAAACTGTTATCATTAGAATTTATTGAAAATAAAAAAGGGATCCCAAACCGGAATCCCTTTTATGAATTTAATTCTAAAGCCTGTTTAGAGCAGCAGAATATTATTTACTCATCATCATTTTTTGTTTGCACATATCGTATGCAGCCATTGCAGCAGTTTTTGCATCAGCCAATTTGGATTTCCATGCTTCAGCTTTTGTAGTTGCATCCATAGCAGCATTTTTCAATTCATTTACTTGCGATAAAACATCACCTTCCAATTTACCTGCAGCCAAACCATCTTTTAGTGCAGCCAATTTGGTTGACATTTCCTGCCAGCTTCCTGCAAAAGAAGTGACTTCAGAAGCCAAACCAGTGATTCCATCCAATTGAGCATTGAAAGCCATTTTCATAGAGTCTAATGAAGCCGTCATTTCAGGTTTCATTTTAGCTGCTTTCTTTGGATCGATCATAAAGCTGTCTTTTAAAGCAGCTAATGAAGATTGTGCAGCACCAATCATACCACCAACTTCAGTTACTGAAGTAGTAGCTTTTTCCCAATCAGCTGATAAAGCTTCAATAGGCGCGCGGAATTGCTCTACATTGTTACATGCAAAGACGAAAAGAACAGGAACGAAAAGAGCGATTAATTTTTTCATTTTATTTTATGTTTTTATTTTAAGGACACAAAATTAGGTGTTTAAAAAAAAATTCGTGTTAAGTGCTTTTAAGATTTGGCTAATGGAACGTTAACAGATGCTATGAAATTTCATTTAAAGCACTGATATACTTTTCGATATATGAATCCAATTGACGGCGTTGGTATTGCATGATGTATCGGGGATGTGCAAGCGGAATGATCTTTTCAAACCAATGCTGTTTAGAGTTCAATTCATTTAAAAATTTGAAATTCTTGCCTTCACCCAGACAAATGATTTTATTTTTTTTCAACTTGAGTTGAAGCAAACGATTCATTTGATGAATGATGTAAGGACTCAATATTTTCATAAGACCAGGTTCATCATAATAGTTATAGTTCTTTCCATGTTTAATAAATCCAATTGGTGAGACCGAACTTATAAAAAACTTTTTATAGAATACACCAGGACTTCCGAACGTTTCAATCATTTGATAAATGAACTCAGAAGAAGGTTCATAACTTTTTAAATCTGTTTGTATCCTGCATTTTTCTTGAAGTCTTTTTGAATCCGTGAAGGGAACTCCTGTTAATCCTGCTCCGTTGCGCCCAGGATTTATTCCAAGAATCAAAGATCGTTCTGACGAATCTGAATAATACTTCTCATAAAATTTTTGAGACAGAATTTTTATATCTGATGAGGCATAAGGGAGCAAGGCATCAATTCCTTTTGGCAATACAGGAAGTTGCTCTTCAAATCCAAGTATATATTTTTGTATAGAGAGATTGAATTGCAATGAACTAAAAATAATTTGACTTCTTTCCGCCTACAGCCTATGGCCTTTAGCCTGCATCCTAAAGTTGGGTCTTCAAATGTTCTATAAATTGATCCAGCGATTCTGTACCCTGATCCCCTGATCCTTGCTTTCTCACCGATACATTATTTTGTTCGACTTCTTTTTCTCCAATGATGAGCATGTAAGGAATTTTTTTAAGTTCATTATCCCTTATTTTTTTACCGATGGATTCAATACGATCATCGATTTCTCCTCTGAAACCGGCCTGAAGAAGTTGCATGTAAACTGCATTTGCGTAATCCATGTATTTATCACTGACGGGTAGAATTGCAAACTGGTCCGGTGTTAACCAAAGTGGAAACTTACCCGCACAATGTTCAATCAGTACTCCGATGAATCGTTCCATCGATCCGAATGGAGCGCGATGGATCATCACCGGTCTATGCTTAGCGTTATCCGATCCGATATATTCCAATTGGAATCGTTCCGGCAAATTGTAATCTACCTGTATTGTACCCAATTGCCAGGATCTGCCCAGTGCATCCTTCACCATGAAATCCAGTTTCGGTCCGTAAAATGCGGCTTCACCAAGTACTGTGGTTGTTGGCAAGTCTACTTCTTTGGTTGCATCGATGATTGCCTGTTCAGCTTTTTTCCAATTTTCATCAGAGCCAATATATTTTTCTTTATTGTCAGGATCACGCAAAGAAATCTGCGCCGTAAAATTTTCAAAACTTAATTTTCGAATTACATGCATGGTCAGGTCCAATACATTTAAGAATTCGGTTTTCACCTGATCCGGTGTGCAAAAAATATGGGCATCATCCTGAGTAAAACAGCGCACCCTGGTCAACCCATGCAATTCGCCACTTTGTTCGTATCGATACACGGTTCCGAATTCCGCAATTCGCATAGGCAACTCACGGTAGGACCTCGGTTTGTGTCCATAGATTTCACAGTGGTGAGGACAGTTCATGGGTTTCAACATAAACTCCTCTCCTTCGCGTGGAGTGTGAATGGGTTGAAAGGAATCCTGTCCATATTTTTCCCAATGACCACTGGTCATGTATAAATTTTTGTGACCGATGTGTGGAGTGATGACCGGAGTATACCCGCGTTTGATTTGTTCTGCTTTCAAAAAATCTTCGAGACGCTGTCTGAGAGCGGTACCTTTAGGCAACCATATTGGAAGTCCTGCACCTACTTTTTCAGAAAACATAAACAACTCTAACTCTTGACCCAATTTGCGGTGATCTCTTTTCTTTGCTTCTTCAAGAAGTATCAGATATTCTTCAAGTTCCTTCGCTTTAGGAAACGTGATGCCGTAAATTCTGGTCATCTGGGGTCGCTTCTCATCTCCTCTCCAATATGCACCTGCAATGCTGGTCAATTTAGCGGCTTTAATAAATCCTGTATTCGGGATGTGAGGACCTCTGCATAAATCAATGAAGTTGCCTTGTTGATAAAAACTGATGCTTCCATCCTGCAGCTCATTGATCAATTCTAATTTATACTCATCCCCTTTTTTTGTAAAATAATCAAGAGCATCTTTTTTTGACACCGATGTTCTTACATAAGCATTATTTTGACGGGCGAGTTCCAGCATTTTAGTTTCGATCCGGGCCAGATCATTGGATGATAAAACCTGTCCACCTGTATCCACATCATAATAAAATCCGGATTCTATTGGAGGACCTATACCAAATTTTACTCCCGGGAAAAAAGTTTCCAAAGCTTCTGCCATCAAGTGTGCTGACGAATGCCAAAATGTAGATTTACCTTCTTTATCATTCCAGGTTAATAATTGCAAACTTGCATCAGATTCTATCGGTCGTGTTGCATCGACCACTTCGCCATTGACTTTGGCAGATAATACATTTCTGGCCAATCCTTCACTGATTGATTGTGCAATCTGTAAAGCTGTTGTTCCTTTCGGGTATTCTTGTTTTCTTCCATCAGGGAAGCTAATTTGAATCATCTGTAATTTTATTTCTTGGGCAAAGGTAAGAAATTCAGGCTTTAGGCTCCTGCAATTCTGTGGGATAAATTCCGGTTTTTAGGCTGTTAGAATGAATTTATTGGAGTCAATATTGATAAGAGTCGGGTGATTAAAGTAACAATAAAAAGTAGTTATGTAATAAAATATATTTAGTCAATAATGAACAAAATAAATAATGGCAAATTGTTTTACAGCCTACAGCCTACAGCCTATAAAACTTCAAAACTCAACTTCAGTGTAACGCGATATTCTTTTACTTTACCCTTTTCAATCACTACGGATTGATCCTGAACCCAGGCTGATCTAACATTCTTTAATGTTTTGGAAGCTTTCGCGATTCCTGTAGCAGCGGCATCTTCCCAGGATTTTTTGGAAGAAGACATGATTTCGATGACTTTTAGTACGGACATTATATTTGAATTTAAAATTACGAATTACGAGTGATGAGTGATGAGTGATGAGTGGGAAACTAAATAACGAATTATTTTTTAAAACTAGCAACTAACAACCTGTTCAATGAGAAAGTTTAATTAATGCAGCTCGAGCTTCTT
>JBGAWX010000209.1:0-6136 GCA_044227375.1 Saprospiraceae bacterium | reverse complement strand
TACTCAAGCGCCTTGACCTGCACATGCAATTACGCACACAATTAAAGTCTTGGGAATGATCACAGTGATAATCATCATAATAAAAATAATAAAACGAGTAATGTACTATAGTGATTGATTCTTTTATCAATGTCAAAGAAACCTCCTTAACTCACTGAGTCTTTTCTTTAAATCTTTTAATTGGTCAATGGTCATGACAATGTGGATTTAAAATGAACAAAAAAAAGAGAACCGCTTTTTAGTCGCGATTCTCTTTTTATAATTTCCTGATGTATTAGTTTACTTTATTGACTTCAATATAAAACATCAATTCTGCATTTGCAGGAATTGCAGGAGGCGATCCTTCTGCACCGTATCCAAGATTAGCAGGAATAAATAAAACCGCTTTTGCACCTTCATTGAGATTTTGTACGCCTTCATCCCAACCTTTGATCACCTGACCTTGTCCTAATGGAAATTTAAACTCCTGACCTCTGGACCAGGAATCATCAAAACGGTTTCCATCCATCAGCATCCCATAATAATTCACACTTACCGGCTTTCCGGCTTCTGCTTTCGGACCGTTACCCGCTTCAAGAACCATATATTTCAAGCCGGAAGGTGTTTTAATGATTGAGCTATTTAATTTATTCGCTTTGTAATCGGTCAAGATCTGTTTTGCCTTTTCACCGATGCCGATGGCCTGATCCTGCAACACTTTTGCTTTGGCAGCTATTTCTTTCTGCTCTGCTTCCATTTCCATTTTATAATCGGCTTCATTTTTGATGTCGACCATTTTCACGTGATATTCCAATACATCGACATTGGGAAGATTAATCGACTTCTTCATGTCTTCATCCAATTTTTGAAAAACAATAACGCTATCTCCTTTTGACAACAGGATTAATGCTTCAGTGATCGCTTGCGCTTTTTTAGGATCTGCTTTCTCAATTTTTGGTACTTTGAATTTAATCAAAGGAGTTTGCATCACCGAACTAAAGATCAATGAATCCTTTGTCATTACATAGTATCTGAAATATACATAGTCCCCTTCTTTGACCAGATCACCTTTTTGATCATCCAGGAACTGTACATCAAAACCATTGATAGTTTTTTGTTTGCCACCGCCGCTGTTGCAGGAATTCATTCCGGCAAAACACAGGATTGCAAATAGAAATAAAATGATTGCATTTTTCATTGCTAATTTTTTTTTTTGATTTAATGAATAACTTGCGTTGTTGTTTGTGCCACAATCTCCTTTAGCTTGGTTAAGGTTTCTTCCAAACTAGCTTTGGATGAACCTCCTGAAGCATTTTTATGACCGCCTCCGTTGAAATGTTTGCTGCAAATTTGTTGCACGGAAATATCACCTTTAGACCTCATTGACAACTTGACAATCGTGGGTTGATTCATCACCAATGCTGCAATTTTTACAGATTTCAACATCATCAGGTAATTGATAATCCCTTCTGTGTCGCCCCTTCGGATATCAAAATTTCTATAATCTTCTTTCGTAAGATAAATGAGCCCGAATTGAGATTCAGGGATTAATTCCATCCTGTTGTAAAGACAATGTCCAAGTAATTTCAAATATTTATCCGGGAGACTGTTATTGACCAATTCCTGAATGCGCGTGTCATCAAGTCCCTGCATTTTCATCTCGGACATGATTTGAAATACCTGCGGGCTGGTTGCATGATGAAAAGAACCTGTATCGGTCATCATGCCTGTATAAACACAATCCATAATCAAAGAAGACATTTTCTTTTCAGGTTTCAACGCTTTGATGATGTTATAGACAATTTCAGAAGTAGAGCTCAGAATGGTATTGGAAAAAACAAGATCCGCAAATGGCTCAGGATCGATATGATGATCGATCATGATTTTAGGTACTTTTCGATTCATAATTGCAGCCGCCATCTTGTCAATCCGTTCTAAGGAATTAAAGTCCAGGCAAAAAATAAGATCAGCAGATTGAATGGCTTCTTCCGCCAATTTAGGATTCAAATCATAAATTATGATTTCTTCCGATTGAGGCATCCATTCATAATTAACGGGATACTCACTTGGAAAAATGACATTCGATTTGTGATTGATGCTTTGAAGAAACAAGCTCAAGGCTAGACTTGATCCGAGAGCATCGCCATCAGGATTTCTATGCGAAAGGATGACGCATGATTTTGGTATATTCAATAAGTCCTGAAGCTGAGGAAGCTGTTCCATAAAAAAGAGGACAAAATTGACCAGAAATCTACTTGTTTTTTCCTTTTTATATGTTAATGAGTCTTCAAATCAAGGCTTTGACCTCTTAGAAAACATGCAAAGCACATAGATTTGCCGCTCAAATTCAAAAAATGATTACAAACAGAACATTTACAATGATAAAACCCGATGCAGTGCAATCAGGCTATATCGGTGCAATCCTTGAAAAAATTTGTGCAGGCGGTTTTAAAATCATTGCGATGAAATACACCCGTTTATCCACTGAAAAAGCCGGACAATTTTATGCTGTGCATTCTGCACGGCCATTTTATGGCGAACTGGTAGAGTTTATGTCTTCCGGACCAATCGTTGCAGCAATTCTTGAAAAAGAAAATGCTGTAGAAGATTTTCGTAAACTGATCGGTGCAACGGATCCATCTAAAGCGGAACCAGGAACAATTAGGGCCCTTTATGCTCGTAATGTCGGGGAAAATGCAATTCATGGTTCTGATTCAAATGAAAATGCTAAAATTGAAGGCGATTTTTTCTTTTCGGGTATCGAGACCTATTAGGCAGATATAAGTTATTGATTTTAAGGATTTAACGAGTATAATTCTGCGATTTTTCTTATCACAATTTTTCCCATTATTAGTTTGCTTTAAAGAGCAGGACTTTTGATCATTCGCATGCTCACTGCGGCTTTAGTTAAATCGTGTTCAAAATTATTTGAAATGATAAAAAACTGTTAACTTTGGTCTTGTAGTTACAAATTTTTTAATTTGTAAATCTCTGGTCAGGACAGTATTATTAAAATAATTTTTAATGAGTAGATTCTAACCGGGATTTGAGTAATGTATAACCAGCCTGAACTTGAAATGATAGCAAAATCATTCAGTCTATTCTCGTTTTCGAAGAATCGTCTTAGATCCTATTGTATTTTCTTTAATCGATTTTCAAGTTCCCGACTACCGGTTTATTCAATTATACCCAATCCGATCCCAACTGTACTGCAGTTGATTGCCATTTATTTTTTATTGATCATTCAGGCTTCATTCAAAAATGAATTCAAAGCATTTGCGACTTTGAATACTCCTGATTTTAATATTCGATACCTATGAATGAATTTTACAAATCTTCATTTTTTGTACAGCCTGCTATGGATGCTGATGTGAATCAACATTCAAATCATTCTGGATTCACCACCCCCTTTAATTCCAAATACCCATCTTCAATGTACAAGGATAATCTTCAATTCAATAAAAATCATGCAACACATCTTTTGTTGCATCAAAAACCATCTTCCCAAATGTTTAATTCAATATACCGGGTTTACACGTTCATCCTCTTTTTGCTATTCAGTGTTGCAATGCAAGCACAGGTAAACATGTTTCCTGAAATGCGTGAAAAGGTCCAACAAACCTTGAAAGAGAACGGGCAGACCATTCGCTTCAAAGAAAATAAAGGACAGATTCACAAAAAAGAAGTCCTCTATTATTTCGAAGGAAAAAAAGGTTCGGTATATATTGAAAAAAACAGGATCGTTTTTGTCGCAAGAGAATATGAAACGATAAAGAAGAAATTCCTCGAAGATCAGACCATACTTAAATCATCACATACGGTCAGTTTGAATATTGATGGTGCAAGCCCGAATCCAAAACTTAAACTCGGTGAATCCTTCAGGACGAATTACAACTACATAATCGATCCCGATCCCAGTAAATGCATCACAGGAGTCAAAGCAGCAAAAGATTTAACTCTGGAAGAATTGTATCCTGGAATTGACCTGCGATTATACAGTACCCATGATGGTGAACTCGAATTTGACTGGATCATGGATCCGGGAGCGAATTATAAAAACATTAAATTCGATTTCCAAGGACAAGATAATCTTAGTGTTGAAAAAGACGGCAGTTTGAATGTTGGTTTGCGCTTTACTAATCTCAAATTTCATATCCCAGAATCCTACCAGGTAACAGAAAATGGTAAAGTCCCCGTTGATTTTTCATTTGTAAAAACCAGTGAACATGCAATTTCATTCGAAACTAAATCTAAATTGGATCCTAATTATCCATTAATCATTGACCCTACCCTCGTCTGGGGAACATATATGGATGGTGATGAATCACAATTTGACCAATATCTATATGCAATTCAATTAGATACTTTGGATGGTATTATGTATTGTGCCGGTGCTTCCAACCGAGAAATAACAACAACTGCAGCACCTTATGATGCTAATGGTTGGCTAAATGATATCTCTGGAGGTACATGGCCGGCACCGGCAGGAGGATCTGCTGACGTAACTTATGTTGCCGTTGTGTATAGAATCAACTCTACCGGGAGTGATCTTCTGGATTTAACCTTGTTTGCCCCATCGACACTTCCGAGTAACAATCGACTTCGCGCGCACGCACTCAGTCTTTCTCCAAACAGAGTTTTTATTGGTGGTTACACAACCACTGATATTCCTGTCACTGGTAATGCTTTTGATGCAACCCGGAGTGGCACTGATGGATTTGTGGCTGTCTTTACGAAAGATTTAGGGTCTCTGAAGTATGCTACTTACATTGGAAGTCCGGGCACGGATGCGGATGGAGTAACTTCTATACAAGCGCTAAGTGATTCTTCATTCATTTGTGGCATGACTGCAGCAGCTGAATTTATGGGAACCCCTGTTTATGTACCTTCAGGCAAAGCTCAATCTACATATGGTGGAGCTGGTGACATGTGGATTGGAAAATTCAGCAGTAGTGATACAGCAAGCATCCACACTTTATCCTGGGGAACTTATATGGGAGGTGCACAAGGAGAGACCTTTAATGATCTTGAAGTTTTGCCGCCTATGGGGAGAGTTTATTTTGGACGGGTCAAGTTTCTTCTGGGTTTCCGACTTCCACTGGAGCTTATGATGTCACTCATAATGGAGGAACATTTGATATTATCATAGGAACAACAAGTACCACGGGTGGTTCAGGATCATACAAAGCAACATTCTATGGAACTTCTACTTCAGATATTGGCAACGGTATTAAGCAGGTTACGCAAACCACTTGCTCTGGAGGTGGTAGCACGAGTACTTTTCTTTTAGTTTGGGGAACTGTTAATGGTACTGGATTGCCAGTTAAAAATCTCAATAATGAATCCTTTTATGATGCGAGTTGGAATGGGGGTAGTGATATGTTTTTTGCTGGTTTTACCAGTACTCTTGACACATTAATCTATGGCACTTATGTAGGAGGAGCCGCCAACGATTATCTCGGTAATATAGGCACTCCGATTGGTGCCAATCACCTTTATGTGTATGGCAGTAATATCTATGTTGGTACAACAATACACAGTACTACACAAACCCCTACAATTGTTTCAGGAGGATTTGATTTGAGTAAATCCAACGGAGGAAACGACTCTCACGTCATTTTTGAAATTGAGCTTCCTTCAATCATTGAAACAGATTATTCAGATGCACCATTATGGCTTGGCAAACCATCTCATACGATCGATTGTGAAGATTTATATATTGGTGATTTGGATTCCGAAACAGGATCACAACATACAAAGGATGCAACGGGTGATGATGGCTTGGGTATTGATGATGAAGATGGAGTCACTCCAACCGGATTATTGTACGGAGGTCCACAAGACATATCAATTACAATCAATGACATTCATAACACAACCGGACAAACTGCAAATTTATATGCTTGGATCAATTTGGATGGCTTGACCAATTTGGCTTTTCAAGCTTCCGAAATGCAATCCACAACTGTTGCTAATGGATTTACAGGTTCAAAAACATTAACCTGGCCCGGTGTAACGATAAGCGGACAGGATACTAATGTTTATCTGCGGGTAAGGTTGACAACAAATAATTTAGTAGATGATACAAATACGCCGCGAGATGAACGTGCCAATAGTTCTGCATCCAATGGAGAAGTAGAAGACTACAGTTTGGTGG
>JBGAWX010000208.1:0-6181 GCA_044227375.1 Saprospiraceae bacterium | reverse complement strand
TATTCGTAAAGCGTTCCGGCTTCCGTATTCAAATCCACGAAATAATTTGAGCCACTGGTTTCAGCAGCAATCTGAATAAAAGCATCGGTCGTTCCAAGTGCTCTTCGATAAATATTCACACCATCCAATTCATTAGCTGTATTCGCTGACCATTCCAATACTACTTTATCCGGGTAGTACCCTTTTGATGCATCCAGTGCATTGTCTGGAAAAGTCTGACCAATATTTGGAGTTAGCACTGCATCTACACTTGTGCTGCTTATTCCTTCTGCAAAGCAAGTTCCAATTGCTTTTACGACATAGGTATAATTTTGACATATGCTGACATCGCTATCTGTGTAACTGTGACTATTTGATGCAAGGTTTATAATTAATTCGGTACCACCGGTTCTTTTTATAGTGTAACCGGTTTCATTATTTGCTTTGTCTTGCCAACTTAAGACTATTGCATTATTACCAGGTGTTGCTGATAAATTAGTTGCTTGTAGTGGTGCAAAAATTGCTGAACCAGATACATTATTAGAATATCCTGAAGTGCCACAAGAGCTTTTTGACTGAATACCATACGTGTAAATAGTATCTCTTTCTATAGATATGGAATCTATATAGGTATTTAAACTACCAGAAATCCTTTTGATGATATTCCAGGCAATAGAATTCGTTTTTCTCCAAATGAAAAAGCTATCAGGTTGTGGCACTTGTGAATTCCAGCTTATACCAATTACCGAATCACATGGAGTTGTGTTTGTAAGTATTATTAAGCCGGTTGGGTTTGGAGGTAATGCAGTTTTTCCCGAACTAACTTCGTTGGTGTATTCAGAATAAACCTGTCTGCCGTCATTTGCTGGATTCCATTGAGATCTAACCTTATAAGTATATTGTACACCTTGTGTTCCGGTGTTGTCGATGTATGTTTCGTCATGTCCACATTGATTTAACCAAACTCCATTTCTATAGACAATGTTTTTCCACACACCTGTGTTTTTGCAATTCCAGCTTGGATTATCCCAATTCAGTGTTACTTGATCACAGGCTGAAGTTGCAGTAAGTCCGACTGGATCTGAAATTGTAATTGTGGATTCAGCTTTTATGCTCTCTACATCAGTCTCACTTCCATTATCACCATTATGCCAGTTACCGGACAATTTCACTGAAATATCATCTCCTAGAATCGCCAAATCAAAATCTTTTAGAGTAACTGTAAATCTAAATACTTTGGAACCAGGACTGGTTTCAGTGTAGCTTGCACTTGATGAGTACCAATTATCGGTTTTCCAGTGCCAGTCATGACCTTCATAATTCTTCTTCGAATGATTGCATGATCCGCATAAATGATAATTATCTTCAAATAATTGAAAGAAGGTATGATATGTTCCCTGGTTGTCTTTCACATACAGGTATAATTCTCCAAACCAATCTGAAGCTGTTCCTGTTCTGTCCAGAAATGGGAATTTGACAGTTAATGTGGCATTACAGTCATTATATTCTATTGTAAAATTAGCTGTATTGAATGCTGTTGCTAATGTTTTTTCAGGCAATAAAATGATTACGAAACAGTAAGTAATGACTGTAGCAATAAGAGCATGGAAAGTTTTCATAAGAATTGATTAAAAGGTTTATTAATTCTATTTGACTTCAAATCTATTTGGCTTTTCCAACCAAAAAAGGAGAAGTAGATTGGCCCGGTGGAGAAATAGATAAGTGTTACTTTTGAGTAGATTTGGGTTTCTAAAATTCGGTCTTTCGACTATTTAAGAGCCAAATCACCAATAAAGCTTCTGAATTCTATATGGCACAAAAGATTTCGTTTGTAATCGCTGACGATGACCAACTTTTTAGGGAATTGACCCTGCAATACTTAAGGCAGGTCCCTGATTTGGAATGCCTTGGCGAATTCGATGATGCCTTATCAGCTATATCAGGGATAAAGACTATGCATCCCGATCTGCTCATCACTGATGTGGAAATGCCCATGATGAATGGTGTTCAGTTGGTGAAAAGTTTGGCTCAAATCCCCTTGATTATATTCATCAGTTCCTATAAACAATATGCAGTAGATGCATTCGAAGTCGACGCAGTTGATTTTTTGACCAAGCCATTAGTTCCTGAGCGATTGCTAAAAGCCGTCGATAAGGTCAGGAATTTGATCGAATTGAAAAGAAATATTGCTCAGGACGATGGAGTAAAAATAGAAACGGATCATAGTTTTTTTATACGGGAGAAATCTGCTTATGTAAAAATTCATTTTACTGAAGTCAATTATATTGAATCCCTTGCAGACTTTGTATCTATTTTTCTAACCAATGGTACAAAAAAAACAGCATTGGTGAGTTTAAAAAATCTGGAACAGCAATTGCCTTCGAGTCATTTCATTCGCATATCGAGAACCCATATCGTTAACAAACAAAAAATTACGGCATTGGACAATAATATCATTGCATTGGATAAAATACAATTGCCCATAGGTAAAACGTACACCGAACACGTAATGCAATCCGTATTGGGTAATTCAGCGATCAAACGATTTATATGAATAAAATTTCAAATATAATTTTTGTACATGTTTTAGTGTGTATTGGCTTTTTTGCAAAATCGCAAGATGAACTTAATGTGGACAGCTTGCTTAAATTGCTGGATGATCAGGTCGTGGACACGAACCAATTGTTTATTAACAGGGCAATCGGGGATTATTATTATAATATCAATATCAATAAAGCCATTGATTACTTCGAAAAGGCAAAATCAATTGCCGAACGATTGGGAAGAAAGCCGGAATTATCGGGCAATCTCTATAGTCTGGGAAGTTGCTATTTAAGCAAAGGGAAATATGATGTATCCCTGGATTATTACCTTCAGGCGGTACGCTTGTACGAAGAACTTGGCCATAAGAGAAGATTGACAAAAGCATATATTGATATTGCTTATTTATATACTGAGAACAAAAATTATGAAAAGGCTGCTGATTATTTCAATAAGGCTAATTCACTTATTCTAAGTGTACAGGACACTTTTGAACTCATTTACTTTTATACAGAAAAGGGTAATTTCTATTTCCAGCAGGAGAAACATGATTCCGCAATCATTTGTAATGAGGAGGCGTTAAATCTTGCTAACCAAATCAATGACGAAACATTGATCATGAATGCCATAGGAAATATGGGTTTGTTGTATAAGAGACAGGGAAAATACAAAGAGGCATTATATTATACGGATAGTTGTCTGAATCTTTTGGCAAGAATGCAAAATTCAGATTATGCATTAGGGCCTGCATACAATAATCTGGGATCCATTTATTTCGCTTTGAAAAATTATAAAGAGGCAAAAAAGGCATTTGACATAAGTTTGGACTATGGCATAAAGGCAGGCAATACCTCATTGGTTTTAGAGGATTATAAAAATCTCGCCGAGTTGTATGGAGCGATGAACAATTATCAGGATGAAAACATATATCTGAAAAAATATTACAGCTTAAAAGATAGTATATATACTATAGATAGCAAAAACCAAATGATGCAATTGGAAACGGATTATCAGCTTGAAAAAAAGGATAGGAATCTGGCTTTGAAAAATCTGGAACTCAACAAACAGAAAAACAACAGGAATATTTTTATTCTATTGTCAATCTCTGCATTTGTATTGTTATCTACCTTATTTTATTACTACAAAAAAATACAAAACAAGAATAAGATACTGGTGTCACAGAATGCCCTCATTGAAAATCAAAAGTCGGAGTTGCAAAATCTTAATCATATTAAAGATCGTTTATTTGGGATTATCAGTCATGATTTACGAAATCCACTGATCACACTAAGATCTTACCTTCAGCTTTCGGATAATGAGAGCATCAGCGCGGATAAAAAAATCATCTTTAAGAATCAAACAATGGAAGCAGTTACCCAAACGGGAGATTTGCTTGACAATCTGCTGACCTGGGCAAATCTTCAAATTAAAAATGTAGAAACTTCAATCGTTCCGGTTGCTTTGAATGAATGTGTATCTGATGTAGCCAGCATTCTCAATATGCAGGCCAGGCAAAAAAACATTGAGATCGTTCAGAAAGTCGATCCCATCATTGTGCATTCTAACATGGATGTGCTTTCCATTGCTCTTCGCAATCTGATTACCAATGCGATCAAATTCAGTCCGGAAAATCAAGAGATTATTATTGCAACCAAAGCGGATCAAAACCGAACTCAGCTTATCGTCGAAGATTTCGGGCCGGGCTTGACCGATGAACAGATTTCAAACATACTGAATGATCAAAATAAATCCAGTCTTGGTACGAAAGGCGAAAAGGGAAGTGGATTGGGATTGTTTCTGGTAAAGGAAATGTTGAAAAAAATAAAAGCACAGCTTCGAGTCGAGAGCACTTTGGGACAGGGAAGCAGGTTTATTATTGAATGGGAGGAGTAATCCTGTTATTTTTTCTTAACTCCAATACGGATTCATAATGCAGTGTTTTTACATAAGGTCGGTGTAATTAATAAAAATTGTATTACCCTAATGTTGAATGCGCCTAAACTGTCAAGTATATCATTAATTTTGAGCGAATTAATTCAACCTTATTTGTTGTTACTTGTTAACCATCTCATTATGGAAAACAATTAATCCATTCATTTCGATTTTCTATTGAATCCGGCTTTTATGTCTAAATATCTCCAATTCATTTTCCTGATATTCATAAGTACGTTTGGTTTTTCGCAATCTACAAATCTGAGTCTTGATTCATGCCTCAGACTGGCCAGGGAAAACTATCCGATGATCGGCCAACTCGACCTGATCGCTAAAGCGGAACAATATAATGTAGCCAATATATCAAAAGCCTGGTGGCCTCAATTCAATCTGAATGCGCAGGCAAGCTATCAATCTGAGGTCACCCATTTTGATTTGAAAGTGCCGGGTGTTGATGTTCCTTCTCCTCCGAATAAGGATCAATATAAAGTCACCTTGGATGTAGGACAAGTGATTTATGATGGAGGGCAGGTTTCTGCTCAAAAAAATATTGCGAGGACAAGTTCACAAATGGAGATGATCAAGGCAGAAACAGAGCTTTATAAAATCAATGAAAGAGTACAGCAACTGTTCTTTGGATTGTTATTGATCCAAAAGCAGATACAGAGTGTTGACCTCCTGAATTCTGATCTGAATGAACAAATTAAAAAAGCCCAGGCGGCTCTCGATGCCAGGGTGATTTCCGCAAACAGTCTTTACACTTTACAAGCAGAACAAATTAAAGCCAATCAACGGAAAGAAGAATTAAGATCAGCACAATCGCAATGGGTCTTAATGCTTTCAAAATTTATCAATAGAAATTTGAGTAGTGAGGTCATGCTCAACTTGCCTGAAACGCCTGCCCGGAGCAATGAAATTAGACGACCTGAGATTAAGTTGTTTGAGCAACAGGCAACACTATCCGACTACCAGTACAGAAATGGTAAATCAGCATCGATTCCCAAACTTCAGGCTTTTGCTCAATTGGGCTATGCCAATCCGGCTTTAAATTTTTTAAAAGATGAATTTCAAAGCTATTATATTGCAGGACTCCGATTCAACTGGAATCTTTCATCCTTTTACACGAAGTCAAATAACAAGCGCATCAATATTCTAAATAAGAACATTGCGGATTTGCAAAAGGAAACCTTCCTGTTTAATACGCAATTGAGTCTCATTCAGCAAGAGGAAGAAATTCGGAAATACGAAAATTTGTTGGCAAGTGATAAAGATCTGCTCGATCTGCGAAGGAAGATTAAGGATGCTGCTAAAGCACAATATGAAAATGGCATCATCACAGTAAGCGATTATCTTCGTGAGCTCAATGCGGAAGAGCAGGCGAGAACGAATGCATCGATACATCAAATACAATTTCTACAATCCGCATATTTACATAAATTTTATTCAGGAAATTAACAGGCAAATATGAAAATTTCAGTTTCAAAGTTTATTTTATTGCTCATCGTTTTGGTTTCATGTAATGGTAATGGATCCAATTTTGATGCCACCGGAGTATTTGAATCCGATGAAATTATAGTATCTGCAGAAGCAAGTGGAAAGATTGTAGAATTCTTGGTTAAAGAAGGAATGGAATTGCAGAAAGATTCTACTGTTGGGAAGATTGACCCGATACAATACGAACTTCAGGCAGAGCAATTGAATGCAAGCATCGCAGCAATTCAAAGTAAAA
>JBGAWX010000207.1:0-6186 GCA_044227375.1 Saprospiraceae bacterium | reverse complement strand
CAAGATTGTTTAAGCAACTGGCATATTCAGGGTGATCCTTTCCCAAAGTCTTTTCGCGAATGGTTTTGGTTTCCAGATAGTAGCGCTCTGCTTTTTCGTGATCGCCCATATTCCAATATATAGTAGCCAGGTTGTTCAAACTCATACTATAGTCAGGATGTTCTTTTCCTAATAAGGCTTCAAGTATTGATTTGGCTTCGAGATACAAAGGTTCCGCTTTTTCATAATTGCCCATGACGAAATACAAGTTCGCGAGATTATTTAAGCTGGTTGCGAACATCGCAGAACGCTCCCCTGAATTTTTACTCTTTATTAATTTAGATTCCAGGTAATACTGTTCTGCTTTTTCATAACTCCCCATCTTCACATACAAATTGGCAAGATTATTAAGACTGCCTGCATAATCCGGATGATCTTTACCCAATACCTGTTCACGGATTGATTTGGCTTCCGTGTAAAGGGGTTCAGCTTTTTCATAATTTCCCAAATCAAGATACACCGCAGCGAGATTATTCAAACTCCATGCATAATCAGGGTGATTATTTCCCAGGAATTTAAAACGTATTCTTTTCGATTCCAGATAACTTTTCTCTGCTTCCTGGTAATCTCCTTTAAATTTTAGAATCCTGCCTTTATTAAAACAAATCGTTCCATATTCAACCGATTCCTTTCCAAATTTATCAACAACCAATTGTTCTGCAATAAGATTTAATGATAATGCTTTTTGAAAATCCATTCTGGTAACCAGATTTCTGGATTCTTTTATCAGACTATCTATTTTATTTACAAGGATTAATGAATCCATTGACTGGCCAATTCCAATAAAAGGAATGCAGCTTAGCATTAATAGTCTTATAGCATTCATGCGTTGTTTAAATTATCCTTGAACAGATTGAGAATTACTAACTGGTAATAATTCCACTGAATTAGAACCCAACTCTATTATTCATCACCAATATATCCCAGAGTCACACACGGTGCAATCACCAGCGAATTGGTGTTATCCGGAAAATCACCGCAACCCGCAATTCCACAAGCCATTTCATTGAAAGAAAGTATTTTAATATTGCCAATGGTTAAGGGAAATGCAATTGCAGTAGAATCTGTGTTCTTCACTTTAAAAAAAGCATCTGCAATTAAACTCAAACCATATTCAGTCCCTTCTTTGATCCTCAAATTGCTTACATTTAAATAGTATTCTTCATATTTGGTTTTGGATTCGATTTCTAATTCCATCAATAAACTATCGGCATTCAAAGAATAAAATCTTACTTTGTATTTCCCAATACTTGGTACTTTTATTCCAAACTTTGTGATTGCACCTGCCTTTAATGGAGTGAATCTAAAACCATACTCCCAAATTTTTGCTGCCTTTTCAATAGTATCTACTTTAGTGCCCGGCAAATTCAGCATTGTGAATATTGGATTTTCCTCTATTGCATTAGAATCGTCTTTGCAGGAATTAAGGATAAACAATACCATCAATACAAAACCCAGTGAGAAAGGATTCATCAATTTTCTGTTCATGATTTAATTTTTATACTATAATCAAAGTCGGATTTCCGTAATCAGATCTGATTTTCAATAGCTGAAACGGAATTGCTTTCAATCATTAAATACCTAAAAAATTAAAAGATTAGCAATCCAGCTTGATAAAATTTGAATTTCTTTCTACAAACTTAAAGAATAATTGTTAAAAAATATATTACCAGAAATGGTAGTATCCTGCAAATAAAAATAGCCCATGATTTAATCATGAGCTATTTTTATTTTTCTATTTGAAGTTCAATTTAGCGTTTCAAAGCATTTACATTTCTTCCCCGCTTTATGGGTTCTCCGCTACGCTACGATATTCTTTCATTCATTCATTTTAATATACTGAGTTCGTCGAAACATCATTTCAACTCCCCTCTCATCACAGCTCCATTCATCTCCGGCAAAGTCATTTCATACTTCATTGGCATCGGATGATCTCCTTTTGAAATCCAAACGAGAATTTCTCCGGGATCACCATTTGCCGGGGCCATTCTGATTTTAAAGCAAGATTTATTTTTTATGGATTCTGTACCCATCACTTCCAAAGCGTAAAACTTTTCGGTCATGGTGGTCAGATCAATATTTCGCAATACTGTCTTGTAGTCATCCGCAAGAGGTAAGGTTGCAATAACAAATAAACTTCCCGGTCCATCTGCTTTGCAATAACCCGTTGTTTGAATACTCAATGGTGTTTTTTCTCCGCTCATGTTCATACGACCACTCACTTCCTTTTCTGAATAATTGAGTTCCATCACCATCGGGCCCTGATCTACGGATCGTTTGATTGGAGATAAATTTTCTTTGTTCAATGTTGCCTGATCCACCATCTCTCCCATTGGCATTTTCATTTCTTCTACAATTTTCCAGATCGAACCGGAATCTGCTATGGTAGTCACCTGATCAAATTCTAAGGCTTCTCCCATCACATCCATATTCACCTGGAATGTGAATTTACCAGTCATCAGTTGAACTGTTGCTGCAGAGTCCTTATGCATTTCCTCCTGAGGGATCTCTACAATTTTTGGCAATGTGACTGTTGAAGGATCCACAGTAAGTTCTTTAAGTCTTTTCTTTTGTTCCGGGGTCATGGACTCCTGATAACGGCCATTCAAATGATCTGCGAAAAATTTTTCTGCTGCTGCAAGAAAAGACATGTTGTTTATCGGTCTTGCAAAACCATGTCCTTCATCGGGAGCCAGAATATATTGTACAGGTATGCCTGCCTGATGCATTGCGTACACGATTTGATCCGATTCTGTTTTTTTCACACGGGGATCATTTGCCCCTTGAACAATCATCAATGGTGTTTTAATTTTATCGATACTGAATAATGGAGATTGTCTTTTCAGTTGAGCAGCACCTTCAGGATTTGTCGGATCGCCCATTCGCAGATGAAATACTTTTCTTCCGGCTTCCCAATATGGAGGTATCGATGCAAGCAAAGTCAACAAACTGGAAGGACCTACTATAGAAATTGCACAAGCATACAAATCCGGCGTGAATGTGACTCCGGCCAACGTGGCATATCCACCGTATGATCCACCCATAATTCCGACCCGTTTAGGATCCACGATTCCTTTTGAAACCAGATGCTTTACACCCCAGGTAATGTCGTCCTGCATTTTATCACCCCATTGGCGATTGCCAGCATCCAAAAACTTTTTACCATAACCTGTAGATCCCCGGAAGTTCATTTGCAAAACTGCATAGCCTCTGTTCGCAAGAAACTGGGCATAGGCATCATATCCCCAGGAATCCTTTGCCCATGGGCCCCCGTGAGGATTGACCACCAATGGTAAATTTTTTGAAGGAATGCCTTTCGGCAATGTGAGATATGCCGGAATGACCAATCCATCCGAGGATTTGTAGGTGATCGGCTTCATCGGAGCCAAATCAGTATTGGTCAATTTCGGTCTGGGTCTGTATTGGAATTTTGTTTTTTTAGTAGTCCGGTCGTATGAATACACGGATCCATTGTCGGTATCGCTATAAACTGCGATCAACCATTTCTTTTCATCCTTTGTGGAAGAATTGAAGGATACTTCCAAACCATTGAATGATTTTCGCAATGCCTTATATTCTTCTTCGAAACTTTTGTCTTTCCAGTTTATTCTCAATTTTTCATCATCGTAATACGTAGCGATCATGTGATTGTCGAGATCAGAAAACGAAACACTGCTTAAATCCACTTTTTTCTTTGGATCGGATTCAACCAACTCTTCTTTCTGATTCATTACATTCAGCAAAATCAATTGAGTTAAATCCACTTTATCACCTTTGTTGGTAATGATATACACTCGCTGTCCATCTTCATGGAAGTTTACACAGTAAGCGGATTCCAATGGACCACAAGAATAAATTTTTACAAAACCTTTTGGATCGACACGCAAAATATCTGTTGAACCATCTGCATTGGTCCGTTCAGCCAATCTCAGTTTATCTCTTCTGTCGAATACCCAACCTGTAATGCGATCTGTATTCTTTCGCAACAATTTCATTTCACCAGTAGAAATTTTCAATTCATACAAATCATGCCATGAAGCATCGCGATCATTTAAACCAACATAAAGAATATCCGGTAAAGTCTTTGGAACTGCATAGATGTAAGCACGCGCTTTTTCTTTATTGGTAAGATTTCTTGAAGAAGGTACTTCTTTTCCCTCTTCTGGTTTGTCCATTGGATTTACTGCATACACCTGAAAATTTTCATTTCCATCTTTATCCTGTACATACAAGATATACTTGCTGTTTCTGGACCAGAAATAATTTGAAATCGGTCTCTTTTCATCTGCAGTAACAGGCTTTGCCGTTTCGAAACCAGCTTCTGTTTTCTTAACCCATACATTGCGGGTCCCGTTGAAGGGTTTGATGAAACTCATGTATTTTCCATCGGGTGAAAGCTGGCCTCCAGATATTTCAGGATCTCCGAAAAATAACTCGCGGTCAATCAATGGGGGAAGCTGTTTGCTTGCTTTTTGTGCTGACAATCCAGCCATCATACTTAACATCATTGTACAAAGAATTAATATTTTCATGGGAATAACATTGTATCCGCTACTTGCGGAGATTATTGAAAAGAATCGAATAATTCGTTTAAAAAACGGGCAAATTTAGTCACAAACAACAAATGAGCCGGAAAGAAGTTTATTGCTGCCGGTTATTGAATACAGGTAAATTCCATTCGACCATTCGGAAAGTTTCAATTGAACTCGAGGTTCGATGCGCTTGCTGATGAGTACTTTGCCTTCTGCATTGAATATTTTCACAACCCATGGAATGTTACTATATGTATTTAAAGGATCATTGAATTCAAAGGTTTTTGAGAATGGATTGTAATGCCCTTCGATAGCGCTAGGCTCAGTGTGATTATTACGTGTAAGTTGCTGCAATTCACGAGCACCAATATCCGGATGTGAATCATTAAATCTGTTTTTCCAGGACATCGGATGCAAATATTCTTTATCAGGAATTAATGAATATCCCAAATAATCCAAATTCAGATTGTATGCACTGTCTATTCCCGGTGACTGACTGGTGAGTTGATAGTCATAATTTGAAGTAGAAACAAAATTCAATTGTGCGAGATTTGCATTCACGACGTTATTCAAATTTAAATAAGTTTTTGGGATGCCAACTAAAATGCTCATAGGTCCTGCGAAGATATTATTTGCGCTGAATACCGTATCGGCATTCGTTTGGATATTCAGTGCAATTCCTTTGTCCTCTTCATTAATCACTGTATTGTGTATAAAATAAAAATTATGAGGACCTGGATTTGACAATCCTTCTCTTGCATAAGAGATGATGCTGTTGTTATCAGAAAATTTACTTTGTTGAATGATATTACCCATGACGAGACATGGTCCTCCATTAGGAATGTCAATTTCATAACTGGCACTTCCATCCTCATTGGTAATTCTATTGTAGAGGATCACATTTTTGTATGCACGGCTTTTTATTTCATGTCCATAAAAAGAATGATGCACATAATTGTATTGAAACAACAAAGAGCGAACATGATTGATATAAATATTGTGCGAATAACCATCCCCTGCTCCGTTGTATCCAAATTCAGAAGATTCAACTACAATATCGCTGTCCGGATTATCGCCCGCAAGAATCCCTTCCTGGTTATCATGAAAATGGCATGAACGTACATGAAGATTTTTTCCTTCGAGGCGAATACCTGCTCCATTTAAATCCACTACTTCACAATTTGAAAATTCGATATTCTCAATATACGTATTATTGCCAGCGACTACCCAAATCGCTTTTCCACCATAAGCTGTTTTTTCAGCATTGAGATGCGCTTTTCCCCCGACGCCGATAAGATGAAGATTGTGCGCTCTCCAGATGCAAACATCTTTTTTATATTCACCAGCCTGAATGAATACAGTATCTCCGTCATTTACGAGGGTAGAAACAGCACTGGGTTTTGCATACAACTTTCCCGTACCGACTTCCCAAATTGCGGCATTAGAAAATAAGGAAACAGTCAATAGAAATAAAATGAATACAGATTTCTATGCTGTAAAAATCGGAGATGTAAGTGGAAATGCATTGGGTTTAGTTAATACTACAACGCGCTCAACAAAAAATTTACATCTAATTTTTGAAAAAGCAAGTTATAAGGAAAATGAAGAAATTTCA
>JBGAWX010000206.1:0-6262 GCA_044227375.1 Saprospiraceae bacterium | reverse complement strand
CCAACCAAAGGTTCTTTCTTCACCCGAGGATCATCGAGAGATGAATATGCAATTTATACGGAAGACGGCAATGCTTATAAACGCAACATGGATCGTCTCGCTAAAAAATGGGAAACTATTAAAACCTACGTACCGAAACCTGAATTTTATCAAAGGGAAAATAATTCAAAATTCGGAATGGTGTTTTTTGGTACGAGTCATTATTCTGCATTGGAAGCAAAAGATTATTTAAAAGCAGAAAATATTGAATTGGATGCCATGCGTATTCGTTCATTCCCATTTTCAGCCGAGGTCCGTGATTTCATCGAAGAACATGAATTTGTATTTGTCATCGAACAAAACCGCGATGCACAGATGCGTTCTTTATTAATTAATGAATTAAACGAAGATCCAAAAAAACTGATCCGCATTTTAAATTACGATGGAATGCCGATTACAGCAGAAAATATAAAAAGACAAATTGCAGATTTCTTTTCGGATATGAAGAAGCAGGTAGCTGCTTTGAGTTATGAGTTTCAGACGAATGGTGGTTGAGAGAAGTTAATGCAGTCATGCGGTCAAACGGTTAAACGGTTAAACAGTCAAGTGGTCAAGCAGAAAAACAGATAACAAACAATTTGAAAATTGAATTAATAAAATAATAAATTCATTCTAATAAAAAGAATCAATTAAAAATGATTTCACCACATCAAAAACTCACTGTTTCACCGCTTGACTGCTTAACTGCTTCACTTTTTAATTCTTTCATTCTTTAATTTTTTAATTCTTTCATTAATAAATGACTTATCAACGCCCAACATTCCGCCATCCCGAGCTTCCACTCAACGAACTCGGATACCGCAAAAAAGATTATGAAGGTTCGTTGTCTACATTATGCGCTGGCTGTGGCCATGATTCAATCAGTGGAGCATTGATCCAGGCATGTTTTGAATTAAATATTGAACCACATAAACTTGCAAAACTTTCAGGGATTGGTTGTTCATCTAAAACGCCGACTTATTTTTTGGGTAATTCCCATGGATTTAATTCGGTGCATGGAAGAATGCCGAGTGTTGCAACCGGTGCTAACCTTGCCAACCGTGATTTGATTTATCTTGGTGTATCAGGTGATGGAGATACTGCTTCGATTGGTATGGGACAATTTGTGCATTTGATCAGAAGAAATCTGAACATCACATATATCGTGATGAACAATGGTTGTTATGGATTGACAAAAGGACAAGACTCTGCAACAGCAGATCGCGGATCGAAAAGCAAAGCAGGCTCTGTCAATCAGTTTCAGAATATTGATCTCGCCGGCTTAGCAATTGAATTGGGTGCAGGATTTGTAGCGAGAAGTTTTTCCGGAGATAAAATCCAATTGATTCCTTTAATTAAAGCAGCACTTGCACATCCTGGTTTTGCATTTATCGATGTGATCTCTCCTTGTGTTACATTCAACAACAATCCAGGCTCTACAAAATCCTACGATTACGTAAGACATCATTTGGAAGCAACAGCAACTGTTGACTTTGTTCCTTTTGCAAAAGAGATCATAACCAGTTATTCTGAAGGAAGCACTCAGGAAGTCAAAATGCACGATGGCTCGATGTTAAAATTAAACAAACTTCAAAAAGACTGGGATCCTTCGAAAAAAGAATCAGCCGTGCAGGCCATGCACAAAGCAAATGAAGCCAATGAAATTTTGACCGGATTGATTTACATCAATGAAGACAGCAAAGATCTGCATCAGATATTAAATACAAACACTACACCTTTAAATCAACTTACGGAAATGGAGTTGTGTCCAGGGGTTGAGAAGTTGGAGGAGATTAACAGGAGTTTGAATTAATGCCTTTTCCAAGCAATCCATTTTAACAGATTACTTCTGCTTCATTTAATTTGGCATACAATTGCTAAAATAAAATAATACAGACTTTTAGGCTTAAACATTTCGTTTAACTTTGTTTGATTAATTTCCAAACTATGTTCCAAACCATACTCAAGAAGCTACTCCCCCATTTTGCAATCCTTGCAATATTCATCATTGTCATCTCTTATTTCTTTTACCCGGTCTGGCAAGGCAAGGTCATGCAACAGGGCGATGTCTCCTCATGGCAAGGATCTGCCCGCGAGATTTTAGATTATAATAAAACTCATCCAGGTGATCCTGCATTGTGGACGGGAACGATGTTCGGTGGAATGCCTGCGTATCAGATTTCAACTCCAACGGAATCTAACCTATTGACTTATGTTCAACAAATTCTAACCCTGGGATTTTTGAAAGGTCCGATTGCGATTTTCTTTTTGTGCGCACTTTCATTTTATGTATTGTACCTGGTATTAGGATTGAATATAGGCTTTGCCGCAGTTGGCGGATTGGCTACATCATTAGTCACAGGAAACTTTATAGTATGGGAAGCAGGACACGTACCAAAATTAATTGTCCTTGGAATGATTGGATTTATTGTTGCAGGCATGATTCTTTCTTATCGCGGTAAATGGTTGCAAGGCGCAGCATTGTTTGCATTGGGAATGGGCATTAATGTGCTGAATAATCACGTGCAGATGAGTTATTATGCAATGATCATGATGTTGCCACTGATTTTTTCATTTGCATTTTTTGCATTTAAAGAAAAGAAGGTAAAAGAGTTTTTGATTCCAAGTGGAATCCTTCTGGGAATCACCATAATTGCATTACTCGCCTCAGCGTCCACTTTGTTGCCAACCTATGAATATGCCAAAGAAACCATGCGTGGCGGTCATATCTTAACTACAAAAGCCGGAACCAACGATACTGATGTAAACAAAGCAGGATTGCAATGGGACTATGCTACTCAATGGAGTAATGGGACACAAGATATCATGGCGTGCATCATTCCCGGAGCAGCAGGTGGCGGCACATCAGAACCTATAGATACTAAATCTGCAACCGCAAGGGAACTGCGCAAAAAAGGATACAGTCTTCCGAAGCGATTGCAAGCTCCGTTATACTGGGGATCGCTTCCATTTACTGCGGGCCCGTTTTATTTTGGTGCAGTGTTCTGTTTTTTATTTGTGCTCGGTTTATTCATTGTCAAAGGACCCATCAAATGGTGGATTGCAATCTCAGTTGCACTTGGCATCTTACTTTCCATGGGTAAACATTTTGAAATACTCAATCATTTTGTCTTTGATTACATTCCATTGTATAGCAAATTCAGAGCACCAAGCAGTATTTTGTCCGTTGTCTCCTATTTCTTTCCTATACTCAGCATGATGGCGATTTATCAAATTTCACAAAAGGAAAACATCGATACTGCTTTTTATAAAAAACTATATTACAGCCTTGGCATTACCGGGGGAATCTGTTTAATCATGGCAATCTTAGGCCCTGGTTTATTTGACTTTTCACATCCTTCCGACCAAAGTTATGTACAACAAGGATATAATGTGGATGCAATCATTGAAGACCGCAAATCACTCTTACAATCTGATTCTTTCAGATCGCTTTTATTCATATTGGGAACTGCCGCAACGATTTGGTTTTTTACAAAAAGCAAATTGAATATCACTACCACAGCCAGCATATTAGGAGCTATGATTCTATTGGATTTTGGCGGAGTTGCTACACGCTATGTTCACAAAGATGATTTCATCACCAAATCCAGAAAAGATCAAACTGAAAAACCAAGAGCGGTAGACAATCAAATCAGTTCTGATAAATCACAATACAGAGTGTTAGACCTGACAGTAAATACATTCAATAGTTCATTCGTCTCGTTCTTTCACAATCATGTCGGTGGTTATCATCCGGCTAAACTTCAGCGATTCCAGGACATCATCGATCATCATATCGATCCGGAAATGAATCAATTGAGCAACGCGTTACAAACTGCAACTTCGGACAGCATGGTCATGGCTTCGTTTTCATCACTATCAGTATTGAATATGCTAAACACAAAATATTTCATACTTGGTCAACCGGGAAAAGAAATTGCAGTGCCAAATCAATATGCATTTGGCAATGCCTGGCTGGTGCAGAATGTAAAATTCGTAAATACCCCTGATGAAGAAATCGGTGAATTGAACAAAACCAACCTTCAACAAACTGCTGTCATTCATAACGAATTTAAAAATCAAATTTCAAAAACTTCATTTGATGGAACCGGAAGTATAAAACAAACGATGTACTCCCCAAACAAACTGACTTATGATTTTGAATCCGGCTCAGATCAGTTTGTCGTATTCTCCGAAGTTTGGTACGGCCCTAATCTTGGTTGGCATGTAAGCATCGATGGAAAAGAAACGGATTTGGTCAGAGCCAACTACGTGCTTCGTGCTTGCCAGGTTCCTGCCGGAAAACATCAGATCGTGATGGAATTCAAACCGACATCATACAAGATGGGTACGATGCTTTCCATGATTTGTTCTTTATTGATTATTGGATTATTGGGTTTTGTTGGATATAAGGAGATTTCGAAATTGAAAGAATGATTTTTTTAATCCAATTAAATTGACGTTTTATCAATTTATAATATTCCGGTGCGCTGCACCTGAATTCCTATCGCACATTCATCCTACAAAGATTTAACGGCTCTGCCGCCCTGTTAGGCATAGGCTGCACCTATGCCTAACTCTGCTCGGCGTAGGCTGTACCTACGTCGTCGTGTCAGGCAAACTCCGTTTGCCAAATGTACATGCTACGATCTTCCATTTTTGAATAATTCAATGACAAATTTGACATCTATCAGCATTTAAACTGATTCTTGTCAGCTTAACCACGTATTGCATTTTCCATTTTTACCCTCTAAAATAATGTCTAACTGAAATCGGGAAATGCTTACAAAAACCACTAATAAAACATCTTGCTTTCATTGTGGGACAGCATGCACTAAAAACATTGCTATCGAGCAAAAATATTTTTGTTGCGATGGTTGCAAAACGGTTTTTGAAATATTGAATCAAAATAACCTTTGCAGTTATTATGACTTGAATGATCATCCAGGATTAAAATTCAACAATAACATATGGAACAATAGATTTGAATATCTGGACATTCCTGAAATCAGGAATAAAATCATTCAATTCACTAATGGCGTACAGACCCATGTCCAATTGTCTATCCCGCAAATGCATTGCAGTTCCTGTTTGTGGCTCCTTGAAAATTTGCATAAGTTACTTCCAGATATAGTTTATTCACGTGTCAATTTCACGGATAAAAATATTCTGATCGTATTTAACGAGCCGGGCACCAGTCTCCGGAAAGTTGTAGAGTTACTGGCTACTGTGGGATACGAACCTAAACTCGAACTCGAACATCCAAATACTGAAACTTCAAAACTGCTCAACAAAAAGCGATTGTTGAAAATTGGTATTGCAGGATTCTGTTTTGCGAATATCATGATGATGAGTTTGCCTGATTACTTGGCAGGCGGCAAGCCATTGGAAAAAGAGTTGGGTTGGCTGTTTACAACCATCAGCCTGGTTTTATCACTTCCCGTTTTATTTTATTGCGCTACCGAATTTTTTATCAATGCCTGGAAATCATTAAAAGCAAAGATCATCAATATTGATATGCCGATTGCATTAGCCGTACTGTTGACCTTTGTACGCAGCATCTATGAAATACAGGCTGGTATGGGAAATGGATACCTGGATAGTATGTCCGGCATTGTATTTTTTATGTTGGTTGGAAGATACGTACAGGACAGATCTTACCAATCGCTATCTTATGACCGGAATTACAAATCATTTTTTCCGATTGCAGTCCATGTGCTGGATGGAAATGTGTTCAAACCAACACCTATCGAAAAAATTCAAGTACAAGATACCATACTCATTCACAATCAGGAAATCATTCCGGCAGATGGTATCGCAATAAAAGGAAGCCCTGCATTGGATTATAGTTTCGTCAGCGGTGAAAGTGAAATTGTGTATGGTAAAGAAGGTGATCTCATTTTTGCAGGCGCTAAACAAACCGGAAGCAATTTAGAGATTAAAGTGACTAAACCGGTTTCTCAATCATACCTGACGGGATTGTGGAACAAAGAAATTTTCAAAAGAGAAACCTACATCCGGAAAACAGATATTGATCAGTTGGGACAATACTTTACTGTTATCGTTTTACTACTTGCTTTTGGCGCCTCAGTATATTGGTATGCGCAGAGTTGTACTGATCTTATGTGGAATGCATTGACTACAATACTCATAGTTGCGTGTCCCTGCGCTTTGTTACTAGCTGCCAGCTATACCAATGCTCAGGTTTTAAAAATTCTTGCACAAAACAAATTGTATTTCAGGC
>JBGAWX010000205.1:0-6291 GCA_044227375.1 Saprospiraceae bacterium | reverse complement strand
AGCTGTCCGTTACGAATTCCTTTAAGGCTTTTTTCAATTGCGACTTAGAGATGTAATGCTGGGAATAAATATCGGAATGCATTAAAAAACACAACACAAGTAAAGAGGCCCATTTGATTTTAGATGGCAGCATACTTTTCTTCTTCATAAGCAACGTGAAACATACCATCTCCAACATTCACCAGGGGCGCATTATTGTGACTGATGATGAAACCATCTTTTGATGCGTGCATCCGGATTTCACGCTGTGCAAAAGGGTCGGAAATGATGGCGAGCAATTCGCCTTTGGAAATGTAGACACCGGATTCTCTTTTATAAGTAACAATGCCCCCTTCGAGTGCGCGCTCCCAGGATGCTTTCTTATAGAGTTTTTTAATGATCGTTTTGTTGGAATGATTTTCAATCATTTTATGTGCATGAAGCATGTCTTTGATTGTGGTAATTCCATTTTGAATAATAAATGGGTCCAGCTTATTCGATTCACCGCCTTCATAAATCAATATTGGAATGTTCATGTCCTTGGCTACTTTTCGCATAGAACGGGTAACAATCGGTTTTTCCACAAGGATGTTGAAATTGGATTTCAATGCGAGTGCTTTTGCTTCGACATGCTTTGTTGAAAACCGGATTTGCGGATAATTCCAGTGTTGTTCACCACCCGTATGAAAATCAATACCAAAGTCAACGAGCGGAAGTATTTTTTTTGAAACTATTTTTGCAATTCTTGATGCCAGTGAGCCCGAACCTGTACCCGGAAAACTGCGGTTTACATCTTTACCATCTGGTACATCTCTTGAAAAATTAATGAACCCATAAATATTGAGCAATGGTATTGCAATGACTGTACCCGCGACAAGATGATTAAATATTTTCTCGGAGATTGACTTTCGGATAATCTCAACACCATTGATCTCATCTCCATGCATTCCACCCAAAAACAAGACAGTAGGTCCGGGATTTTTACTTCGGAAAACATAAGTAAATATTGAAATCCGGTTCCCTGATGGCAGCTTGCCCGCATTAATTCTCACCAACCCCGAACTCCCGGGAGGAAAGTCTTGTCCCTGCAAACTAAAATTGGTCATTGGATTTGTTTATTCATAAACTAAGTTAAAGTAACAAGCACGCGTGAATTAGGTTTTATATCATAGGCTGCAGACTATTGATTGTAGGGAAGTATTACAAATAAGCAATGGATTATTGAATGAGTAATTATGCATTATAAACTAACAATAAATAATTCTATTCATAATAAAAAAACGCAATCAATTTTTTTACTTTCTTTCATATCTTCAATTCCTTTATTATAACTCCCCCTTCAGCCTATAGCCTATAGCCTGCAGCCTTACCGCTTCTTCTTGGAAACTTCGCGTTCGATAAATTCAATAATCTTTCCTGCAATATCCACTCCCGTCGTTCCTTCAATACCTTCCAGTCCGGGAGAAGCATTCACTTCGAGTATTAACGGTCCTCTTGATGATCTCAATAAATCAACTCCTGCAATGGATAAATTCAAAAGATTGCTTGCCCTGATTGCAATGTCCGATTCCTTTTTTGTCAACTTAATAATTGAAGAACTTGCGCCCCTGTGAATATTCGATCTGAATTCTCCTGGCAAAGCTTGTCGTTTCATTGCACCGACAATTTCACCATCCACTACAAATGCTCTGATGTCAGAACCTTTTGCATCTGCAATATACTCTTGCACCATGACATCATGTCCGACACGGTGAAATCCCTCGATAACTGATATTCCCTGGTTTTTTGTTTGACTTAGTATGACCCCCAAACCTTGTGTACTTGCCAATAGTTTTACAACAGCCTTATCCTTTGTAATTTGATCATACATCATACCTGCATACAAATCACCTCCGCAAATCCCGGTCTTAGGGACATCAAAACCTTTCGCACTCAAAAATTGCATACAATGCAACTTATTTCTCGCTTTCAGTAAAGCATCAGAACGAACCGTTGTAAAAATTCCCATAGCTTCAATCTGGCGGATAACCGCCGCTCCATATTCCGTTGCAGATGCACCGATCCTTGGAATTACCGCATCAACACCTTCTATACGTTCAAGCCCCAAGTACAATTGAGGTTTGTTTTTTTGAATTACCATATTGCACATCAGATGATCGCATACCTGAACCTCATGTCCCCGCCGGACTGCAGCATTCATAAGACTTTGCGTACTGTATAGAGTTGCATTTCTGGAGAGAATCAGGATCTTCATAATTTCATTTTTATAGATCTCGTATTGTCAAATTGAGTTGCCAATTTAGTTTATTTTTTAATTACAGCTGTTCAAAGCCTGCACCCCGGGAAAAATAAATACCCAGGGTCTTTCGACAACACTATTAAAGGAAATTAAAAACCCCGGTTTATTTGTAATCTTGTGTAACGAATACATCAAAATGATGGACAAAAACAAGAAAGCTGAATTGGGTTGGGTCCTGTTTGATTGGGCAAACTCATCATACTCCCTGGTTATATCCACTGCCATATTTCCTATTTTCTTTTTAAACAACACCGATGCATCTATACCAATTGCCGGAATGCATGTTTCAAATGCTTCCATCTATGCGTATTCTGTTTCCTTGGCCTATCTATTTATTGGAATTATTTCACCGGTATTGTCGGGAATTGCGGATTATGGAGGATATCGCAAAACATTCATGCGTCTGTTTACCACCACGGGAAGTTTAGGATGCATGTCTTTGTTTTTTTTTAATGGAACTGAATCATTATGGATCGGCATTTTTGCTTTTTTAGTTGCAACTGCAAGTCACGCCGGTTCCTTGGTGTTTTATGATTCTTATCTCTCTCAATTAGTACCTCCTTCAAGAAGCGACAAGCTGAGTGCCAGAGGATATGCATTTGGGTACATAGGAAGTGTCATCCTGTTATGTTTCAACATCTGGATGATTCAAAATCCAGATGTATTTGGTTTGCCCGATGCAAAAGCTGCAGCACAATGGTCATTTGTAAGCGTTGGAATCTGGTGGTTGGGATTTTCGCAATTTTCGTTTGCATGGCTTCCGAAAGATAAAAAAGCAGAGGGCCGCAAATTAGATTTATGGCATGGAATAGGCGAATTGAAAAAAGCATGGAATTATGTCCGAAAAGAATTGAATTGCCAGCGCTATCTCACCGCGTTTTTTTTCTATAGTGCCGGAGTTCAAACGGTGATTTACCTGGCATCCGCATTTGCAACAAAAGAATTAAATTTCAAATCGTCAGAATTGATCCTCGTGATATTAATTCTTCAAATCGTCGCGATAGGTGGAGCTTACCTGTTTGCCATGTTGTCCAAAAAAACAAATAATTTATTGATCATTCAACTTATGATTCTCATTTGGGTCTTGATCTGCTTCTTGGCATATTTCGTACTGAATCAATTCCAGTTTTATTTTTTAGCCGCTTTGGTTGGAATGGTACTAGGAGGAATCCAGGCGCTCTCCCGCAGCACGTATTCTAAGATCATTCCCAAAGATCATCCCGATGTTACTTGCTTCTATAGCTTTTATGATGTCCTGTATTATGCGTCAATAGTTTTCGGAACTTTCATTTTTGGATTCATCAATCAATACACCGGAAATATGCGATCAAGTGTACTTGCTCTTATGGTGTTTTTTATTGTTGGATGGTACTTTGTGAGGATGGTAAAAAAAGAAGCAGTGAGAATGTCTTAAGTATCAATCATTGATTCAATCTGTTCATTGAATATTGAAAAATAGTTGAATACTTTTTGCGCTGAAAGATAATACGATTTGGAATGAATGTTCCAGTTGATGTTCAGCACCAAATTATTTTACGATATACTCATAGCACCCAATGTCCGGATTCTGAGGATCCCGGCTATTGCCATCCAGATCGAATTGTATTTTTGAAACCGGCAATGCTTTCATTTCAAGAATCGAGAGTGTGTCGGGGTGAAAATTTTCTTCATTTATATCCTTGAACAGTTTATTGTATCCAAAATAGTTGATACAATCTTTTGTGAATTTGGAATGAAAATCAGGAAACACATCTGTCAGGTCCGTGACTCGAAACACACAGTTTTGAAACTGGGGCTCGAATATAGAACTCGTTTTTTCTGACATCCACAATTCATCGATATCACTTCCTGTTATTATTGTATTTCTGATGAATACTTTTAAAGGAAATTCGTAGATCAATTCACAAAACGGAAAATCGATACACCTTGAATTGCTTAAATACAATGCCGGGTCTGAATTACCATAATTTGCCAAAGTGCAATAATTGATTTCGTAATTTCCACCCGTTGTCAATTGCATACTTGATGAGCCCTGGTTGTAGAACAAACAATTATTGATTTCCAGGTTTGCAGATGAAGCATACACGCCATACAAAGTATTATTAAAAATTTTAGTTTCTCCAATAATGCATTCAGACAAAGAATCTGCGACGATGCCGATTAAATTATTTTTTATCACTGCATGATGAAATTCATTCCCTTTGCTCATTTTATCCAGAAAAATACCCGACCACTGTCCCGGAATGTTCTGGAATGAAGCTTCCAGACGAACACCCTGAAATATCACGGGCTTTTCTTGTGTGCCCATAACCCGAATCGATGCATTGGGACCGATGATGATTCTGCCATCATTATAAAAAAACGTTTCCCCGTTTTGATCTTTGGCTTTAGTGAGCCCACCCCAAATATAAATTTTAGTATTCTCTGGAATGACTAAAGTACCATGATCAAAATATACAATTCCATAAACGATATAGGGTTTTGCATCATCCCAGTTCATCGTACTTCCATTGAGATCTATTATGGATACTTCTCCCTTGTTTAATTTTGATGGGAAGTAATTTGCGTTTTGCCCCCAGGCCAGCAATACCAGACTTTGCCTGACACCATTGTATTCCAGAATAACGGAATCCATTTTAATGAAAGGACTGATATCGAGAGGATCATTGGGATTTACCGTAACCTCACAAAACAAATAAATACTATCATGAGCACGGATCTCAATATGCTCAAGATAATTCCCTTGCAGACCATCGATGTTTAAATTAAAATCTGACTGATCTCCATTTGCGATATATGCTTTTTGAATTGCGATACTCTGATCATTGCGATTGTAAATTTTTAGATATCGCGTTGCAGAACCTATTGAAGTAAAAACTGTATCAAAGCTTAAAGTATCGTCTTCAAGTTGCAATAATTGTCCAGGATCTTTGGTAAATTGTTCCTTATTGCAACCTACATTCAATACCCCATAGCAGAGAATACACAGCAACAATGATGGAATGAAAAGATCTCGTAAAGTCATAAAATCAGGTAAAGATAGATTCTAAAATAATGTTATTTTTGCCAAAACAATTTACATGTCGGATAATCAAAATTCCAATAAAAGTGACTGGCTGTATTTCCTGATATCTGCTGCTGTTACTGTTTTTCTATTATGGTTTTATCCTGCCTGGTTTTGGGTTGGATTACCCTTCGCATTGACCTATTTGACTAAAGCACTCAAAGCGCTATAACGCAGTCATTGCATTCCCAATCAGATCTAAATCAAAAGCTAATCATTGATGTCCTGATTCCCGTTTTGAACGAGGAAGCTTCAATTGCATTGGTAATCAACGACATACCCAAAAATCTGGTTCGCAACATTTATGTTTGTGATAATGGCAGTACTGATCAAAGTAAAGAGAAGACTTTAAGTGCCGGAGCCACCGTGCTCATAGAACCGCGGAAAGGCTATGGTTCAGCTTGTTTAAAAGGAATCAATCATATTATTACAGCAGGCCAATCCCATTATCCCGACGTTTTGGTTTTCCTGGATGGAGATTATTCTGACCGCCCCACTGAGATGCAGCATCTGATTGATGAGCTTCTATTCAAAGATTTGGATCTGGTGATTGGCTCCAGAGTACTCGGTCAGGCTGAAACCGGATCTTTAGGCCTGGTTCAGAAATTTGGAAACATATTATCCACTTTTCTTATAGCCCTTCTATTTAATTATAAATACACCGATCTCGGCCCATTCAGAGCGGTTCGATTTTCCAGATTATTAGAAATGCAAATGGAAGATCCGGATTATGGCTGGACCGTGGAGATGCAAATCAAAGCTGCTAAAATGAAAATGAAGGTTGGTGAAATACCGGTCAGTTACTACAAACGAATCGGAAAATCTAAAATTTCGGGCACAATAAAAGGTGTATTTGGAGCAGCTTCAAAGATTCTCTATATGATATTCAAAAGTTTTGTTAAAGGTTAAAATTGTGTTAAAAAACCGACGACAAGATTCGTATTAGCCC
>JBGAWX010000204.1:0-6448 GCA_044227375.1 Saprospiraceae bacterium | reverse complement strand
AAGATCCGCAGAGCAAAATCTACTGAAGGATTTTTTGGCTGCGGTATCAGAAGGATTCAATGTAGTGTATCCTGTTCCATTCCATAGCTTAACCGTTCTAATTAAATCACTACCACTCACAAACGAGAGATCGGATTTATTGACAATCCACTTTGAAACGAACGCACCATTTGTTCCATGCGCACGAATGCCACCTGCCAATGAAGGTATTTCATGATTCACCAGCAAGGTAAACGTTCCATCATTATTGTCAAATGCTCCGGTACCATCCGGAATTCCGGTCATTTTATATCCACTATTGAGCGCATCTCCTGCCGTTAATATTGAATTGAATTTTACACCCGGTGCTGTGGGAAGTAAATAAGGAGCTTGTGAACTGTTAGGAGATGCTCCTGCAAAAGCATTGTATGTATCTGGATTAAATAAAGAAAGTATTTGACCTCCTTCATAAACTTCACCTGCAACAGGATAATGCGCTTGATCAACTAATAAAAATTTTCCGGGTCCTAAAATTTCCTGAACATCAATAATTCCGGAAGATTCTTCGTCCTGGGTCAAAAAATTCGCAGCTCCTGTGATAAATCGATTTTCATCATGCTGGGCAATTAGTTTTAACTGATCCGTAGCAATAGTATATTGCCATATCTTCCCAATGTGTGCATTATTTCCAACATCTTCCTGCATGAGTATGTGTCCGAAGTGATCCAAACAAATATTGTCCAACATTTTTTGTCCTTCTGTTCCATCCAACATTGCTGTTATGGTTCCACCTGATTCCGGATTGGCGATATCATTGAAATGCAATCGCCATAATCTGCTGGGTGCAGCAAATGCATTGGTAGTTACAAAATAAAAATCATCAGGATTTGATGGATCCCATGCACCATCTTCCGGTCTTAAAAATGTGGTTACTCCTAAGTTATTGCTCAATGTATTTAAAGCTGCACCTGTCAAATCAGTGACTACGCCAAGATCAATCAATGTGAATTCTGTATTGGAAGCAGGAATGCTTCCGCTGGTTTCACTCGTCATTCCCTTTACCGCCACTCCATATAATTTTCCGTTTGATAATCCAGCTTTGTCTATTTCAGTTCCCATGTTGGATTTGGTTCCCAAATAAAAATAAACTTGTCCAGGTGTTGAGTCATCTGTTCCTGCAACAATGGTTTTATCCTGTGAAAAAGGGCAAGCAATTGAATTCTCCCAGGAAAATTTTCCAAGACGGGGCAGTTCGTAAGTTGTTCCTGCTTCAGATCCCGTTACCATGTGTGCAAATACACGACCTTCTGTACCCGATTCTTCACCATTCATGAAGATGCGTTCCTGTGTACCCATTCCGGTGGTAATATTATAAAATGCTGAAATGGATGGAAGATCTGCAGAACAAAATCTACTGAAGGATTTTTTAGCCGCGGTATCTGAAGGATTCAACACAGTATATCCGGTTCCATTCCAAAGCTTAACTTTTCTAATCAAATCAGTACCGCTCACTATGGAGAGATCGGATTTATTAATAATCCACTTCGAAACGAAAGCACCATTTGTTCCATGTGCACGATTGCTACCTGCCAATGAGGGTATTTCATGATTCACCAGCAAGGTAAACGTTCCGTTGTTGTTATCAAATGCTCCGGTTCCATCTGGAATTCCGGTCATTTTATAACCACCTTGGAGAGTGTCTCCAGCTGATAATATGGAAGTGAAGGCTACACCTGAAGTTGAAGGAATCAGATAAGGTGTTTGAGATGAGTTCAAACCAGTCTGACCCATTGAAATTACAGGAGCATTTGGCTTTCTATAATTCGAAATTTTATTACTTCCTTTAAGACCAAATAAAATCACATGACTAAGATTTGTTGTTGCAATTGGCATTCCATCTGCAAGCGGGCAGGTTTGCCCGAAGTCGTTATCGTTACATACTGCAATGGTACTATCATTTAAAATAGTTAATCCTTCAGCTTTATCCAAAACTGCTGGCCAACCATTAGCCAATAAATCCATGAATAAAGTTTTCTGAACAGCTTTGATTCCATTATTTGCTAATCCAGTTGAATCCACAAGACCTTCCAGAGTTAAACCATTATACAATCCGGAAGATACCGGAGTAGCCTGGTTAATATTAATTAGATAAATTCTTTTGATATCTGTTGTTCCTCGGAGTGCAGCTTCTAATACTAAAAATGTGCTGTCGTTAATCGCTACCATATCCCCAATTTTCCAATCTCTCAATCGAATTGAATTTCCACCGGTGCCTATAACACCATCATTCTGATATGCGAACATTCTTTGAGAATTTGTAACAGGATCAATTTCAAGAATCCTATGCACTCTCGTTCCTTCACCAATTGCCTGAGTAGGAAATAAAATTGGACTTTGAATAATGGCATAAATTTTTCCATTTGGTGTTATCGCGATGCCTTCAAATCCACGATTGTTTTTACGATATTTAAAAACAGTATCGATTTGGACATCCACTGACTGTACTCCGGGAAGATTTGCATATGGGGTATATCTTTTTAATAAGACCCCATTAGAATTGAGTTTCCAGATTGTTGCGCCACCTTCTTCGCATAACCAGAAATTACCATCTTTATCCATGACAATTCCTTCGGGATCCATTCCAAAAGTATCTTTTGAAACCATCTTGTTCATAAAATTCGCACAATCTTGTACGGTATCGATCGATGCCATTTCAGCAACCGTACTGCCTAATCCGGTAGGATTGATAATGCCGGAAGCTGTTGTTCCGTCTGGTCTTTTAATTGCAATGGTTTGCAAAATTTCAATTGAATTTCCGTTGAGTCGTATTCTGTGAATTTTTGGAGCATAATTCGGAAAGCAGTACATTTTATCATATGTTGGTCTGCATGCTGCGGGATTGGCGTTGGCACAATCCACATTCACCCCTCTGTCGGAACAAACCCAGAACTCCTTGTTGTTAGTGCCAGATATAGGATACAATCCTGAAAATCCGGCTTCCCGGAATTGAATTCCCTGAAATGCGCCAATGACTGGTGAACTTGTGTTTTGAAAATCGCCCAAGAATGTAATTTGAGAATTGCTTTCCTGCAATAAAAATGACATTGTCAGAATGATTAGTAATGTTTTTGTTAAGTTTCTTTTCATACATTTTATTTAATTGCCACAAAGCTATCTTCACCGCAACAGGATAACACCATCTTTCCAGTTACCAGATATTTATTAAATAATGCATAAATCACAAATACTAATGCAAATAATTGTAAAGAAATATATGGCTTTCTGTAAATTAAATTTGAAGCGTCATCGAAAAGAAATCATTCTAAATAACAATTTAGATTAGAAACTCTTCATAGAAATCTGCTTCTCAGATACTCAGCTATTTTCTGAATCGTAGATCAACATTAATTTACCGTTATCAATTTGAAACTGAACATTTCCTTCAGATGAATCCAATATTTTTGTTGTATGGAAATTACAACTTGTCAATTCAATGATTCCTATTTTCCAATCATGGATGGTGTAGCGATGACTGCACACAACTATGCACATTGGTTAAATGAACATGATGTAAAAAGCATACTGATTGCTCCAAAAGTTAAAAACTACGTCGACGAAGTGGATTACAAGGTATATCGATTTAAATCAGTCCAATTGCCTGGAATGAAACCATACCGTCTGGGCATTCCCATGGCTGACCCGAAATTCAAAAAGAAAATTAAAAAGATTAAATTCGATTTATTGCATGCCCATTGCCCATTTGTAACGGGTCAAATTGCGAGAAGGATTGCAAGAAAACAAAACATTCCCCTGATCACCACCTTTCACAGCAAATACAGGGAAGACTTCAAAAAAGTCTTAGACAACAAGTTCCTCATCAACTATATGGTGAACACCATCGTGGAATTTTACAATGCAGCGGATGTAGTGTGGGTCCCCAACAAATCAACAGGCAATACTTTATTTGAATATGGATATAAAGGGTCATTGGAAGTCATGCCCAATGGAACTGACCTGACCATCCCGGATAAAAATATGTATTTTAAATTCAGAAAAAAAGGATTGAAAATCATAGATGTTGAGGACAGTGAATTTGTCATGTTATTTGTTGGTCAGCACCGTTGGGAAAAAAATGTAAGACTCATTATTGAAGCGCTTCGAATTTTAGATGTCAATAAAAAGAAATTCAAAATGGTCTTTGTTGGTGAAGGGTATGCCGCCAAAGACATGAAGAAACTGTGCAATCAGTATGGCTTAAAAGATAAAGTTGCATTTCTTGGAGTGATCACCGATCGGGAAGAATTAAAAAAAATCTATGCAGCTTCCAATTTGTTTGTCTTCCCATCTATTTACGACAACTCACCATTGGTCATGCAAGAAGCCGCTGCATTCAGTATTCCATCTATCGTGGTGCAAGGAAGTTCTTCTGCTGAAAACATTATTGACGGTGAAAATGGGTTTGCCATTGAAAATGATCCGGTTTCACTTTCTTCAAAAATCAGCGATCTCATGAAAAACCGACATGCCATTCTGCAGGCCGGAATCGGTGCGAGAACAACAATTCATAATTCCTGGGAAGGAATTGTCAATACTGTCCATTCGAAATATCACGAAATCTTAAAAGCACATAGAGGCAACGCCAGGCACAAAAACAAGGAAATCAAGTTAAATAAAGAAGCAGTCCAATTAATCTATGAATAAGGGTTTGACCCAGATACATTAATTCATGAATTTAGGATCCGCAGGTTAATGAAATTCCCGGAATCAAATCATAGATAGCTATGATTACCAAAAAGTAACTAAAGACTATTGATTCTTCTGAGGATTATACTTAATACCTCCTACTGTAGTATCTTGATATCTGCTTACAGATACCCCATTTACAATGGTATCATTATATTTGAAAATCTGCACTGTTTCTACCAGTGTTTCCGGATCGAAGACGACAACAGTATCGATCCGCTCTTTAAACACAGTATCTGATTTTGGTGCTTCAGCGGTGCTTGGTCCTCCATTGTTCTTGCATGAAATCATGGGGCAGATAAAACCCAGAATGACTAAGATGAGAAATGGGAAGAATTTGTTTGAAGTTTTCATTGATTATATTTAAGTGATCATTAGTTACCGCGAACTACATTGTATATTCATGCACCCTGGATACAATTTAGAATTACCAATATGGTTGGTCCATTGTAATTCAATAATCCCTCATTAATTCCTCAAATATAGCGAATTTAAAACAACAACATAATTAAATTTAGGGCCAGATTTATTATTCCAATTGTTTAATTAAACAGGGAGAGAATCTTTTCTAACTTTACGAATCTTTAGAATAGTTTTAATGAAATAAAACAAGGTGTCTGAAATCTGTCTGAGCTGCGGTCATTCCTTAAATGGAAATTATTGTTCCAATTGTGGTCAAAAAGCAACGGTAAAAAGGTTGACGGCCGCTGTATTAATTGAAGAAACCATTCATTCCTTAACCCATCTTGAAAGCGGATTTCTCTACACGAGTTGGAATCTATTGATACGGCCAGGGATTTCAGGATGGAATTACATCAAAGGAAAAAGAAAAGAATACCAAAAACCCGTAAGTTATTTTATCATCTGGACAGGATTGTACATCCTTGTGCATAATGCACTCATCAATCATTTTGACTTTCAAATCGACAGCAGTTTAGTTGCTCAAATGAATATCGGAGAACAATCGAATGTGTTTTTCAGACAACATTTTACTTTATTTATCATTCCCGTGATCTTGTTTTCTGCATTTTTACTTTACATCCTCATGGCGCGGCCAACATACAATTATATAGAAATTTTAACGCTTTCATTTTATGGAGCCGGAACCTATTTCATGATGTCACTCATCAGTGATTTGATCATTTCACTTGTACTGAATGTAAATATTCTCACTGCAAATGTATTTCTATGGCAAGGCATTCTATCATCAATTTACAATTTTTGGTTTTCCTATGACTTCTTTAAAAGATCACATCTACGCTATTTTTGGCTTCGCTTGATCTGCGTATCTTTTTTGGTTGCTTTAGGAGGATGGCTGATCATGTTTTATCTTCCCATGTTGTGGATGTCTTTTACGGGGTAAAATATGAAATGCAATAAGTGAACCATTCATAGAACACAATATGAATATAGCCGTGATAGGTGGAGGTGCAGCCGGTTTCTTTTCTGCAATACATGCTAAGGAAAATTTTCCGCATGCTACTGTTCAGATTTTTGAAAAAACTCAAAAACTTCTATCTAAAGTTAAAATATCCGGAGGAGGCAGATGTAATGTGACCAATGCCTGCAACACGATCAGTGAATTGTGTAAAGCCTATCCACGCGGTGGCAAGGAACTAAAAAAAGCATTTCAAATTTTTAATACGGCTCATGCAAGGTCGTGGTTTGAACAACATGGTGTGCCCTTAGTTGCTGAAGATGATGGTCGCGTTTTTCCAGTTTCCAA
>JBGAWX010000203.1:0-6517 GCA_044227375.1 Saprospiraceae bacterium | reverse complement strand
TTGTCCAACTGAACCTGATCCACCCCGGTTTTTAATAAATTATAAGATGCCTGCTTATCGTTGTAAACCACTTCCTGATCAATGACATCCTGACCTGCTTTTTCCAATTCAAGCCTGGTATTTTCCAATTCAGTTTGAACATTGCTGATTTCTGAAATCAATGATTCCATTTTCTCTGATGCAGACGCGATCTTCACTTCAAGCAATTCTAGTTGATTGCTTTGGAAATGTTTCTTCTGAATATCGATTTCAATAGAACTTTCCAGATTTCTGATCACATCAAGAATCTCATTCACCTTCTTTTGAAAATCGGAAAGATTTTTCTCCTGATCCAGATTTTCTTTTTTGTAGGCTTCAATCTGTGCTTCAAGTGTATTTACATTAACTTCTTCAGCAATTACTTTTTCATTTTCCAGATCAATGGCACTTTCAATACCAGACAATTTTTCTTTCAGTGTTTTTACAGAAAGATATTGAACCAGCAATCCCGCCGATTTATATTTCTCTTTTAAATCATTGAACTTCTTGGTACGCTTGGCCTGCTTTTCCAATTCCAATAAATTGTTATTGATTTCGAAAAGCAAATCTTCAATTCTGGCAAGGTCTTCTTTTGTGGTTTTTAATTTATTAAGCGTTTCCCGTTTTCTGGATTTATATTTTGAAATGCCGGCAGCCTGTTCAAACATTTTTCTCCTTGCACTTTCTTTGTTTGATAACAGTTCTTCAACCATGTTCAGCGCAATAATTGCATACGAATCGGAACCAATCCCCGTATCGAGAAACAAGCCGGTGATGTCTTTCAATCTGCAACTGACTCCATTCAAACGATACTCGCTGTCTCCACTTCGATACAAATACCTTGCGATCTCAACATTTTGGTATTCTGTAGGAAGGAGATTTTTTGTGTTTTCAAAATTCAAGGTAACCTGTGCTAAAGGTGCTTCTTTTCGTTTTTTGGTGCCATTAAAAATGACATCAGACATCTGCTCCAGACGGAGTTCCCTTCCCTTCTGCTCTCCAAGAACCCATCGTATGGCATCCACGATATTGGATTTTCCTGAGCCATTTGGCCCTACAATCCCGGTAACCGCTTCATTAAAATGTATAACTGTTTCATCAGCAAAACTCTTAAATCCTTTAATATGCAGGCTCTTCAATCTCATGCCGCAAAAATATGGAAATCTTTTATATAAACTATTTCTATATGGCAGAGGAAGCGGCTATAGGCTGTAGGCTGCAGGCTACAAGCCTAGACAGCAGGGCTTAAGACTAATCTTTTAGTTCTATAAAAAAATTATTAACCGCAAACTCGTCATTAAATAGTGCTTTTTGAGTGGATGGAGATTGAAGTTGATTTGGTAAAAAGTCATACCTCTTATCTGCGCCATTTCACCTTTTCCCTAACTGCCATTCTTCCTTTCATCAATATTTATTCTTGCAGCTTCCTCCTACAGCCTTAAGCCTTTCTCATATTTTCAAAAAATTCCAATTGCCCGAATGCATGACCCGATATGACAAATATCCCTGTATCAGCCAGTACAATATTTCAGATGACCAGGCAATTGCCAAGCCATTCACAGGATCCTTGACAGCGAAATAACTTATAGTCAGATAACTTGCGCAAGCTATGGCCTGGATTTGCAATGCCTTCATGGTCTCTCCTGCTCCGGTGACTCCATTACAATACATTGTCGTTACTGAATAAATGAGAAGTATACATAACAAGATCCTGAAATAAGGCACAGCATCTTGTATCAGAGAGATATCATGATTGCCGAGTAAAGGAGCTAAAAAAGTAAGTGGAAATAAAAGAAAAGGAATCGCGAATACTGCAGTTGTGGCAAACGCTACCATAGATGAATGAAATACCAGTTTAAGAACCCTTTGATTTCGTTTTTTACCTATCGTATTGCTCACCAAAGTATTAATGCTCGATGAATAACCCCAACAAGGTATTGCCAAAACCAGATAAGCTATTCTCAACAAATTTGAAATGGCCAGAGCACGCTCCCCCAATTTTTCAATGAATGAAAAAAACAAAAACCAAGAACCAATTGCCAGCATGGATTGCAACAGAATGGTAAAACTCATCGAATTGATCGTCCTGATCCATGCAAATTCAAAATGTGGGATTTTGAGTAATTCAAATTTTCGAATTTCCTTATCAAAACACATGTAAACAAGAAAGATGACAAACGCTATAATCTCCGATATGCCACTTGCAAGACCGGCACCTGCAATTCCCATTTCCGGCAATCCGAATTTTCCAAAAACCAATACGTATCCAAGTATAATATTTACAGTACACAGTATGATGGTGTCAATAAACATGAATGTTGGACGCTTGATTCCGATATAAAGTGCCACAAACGCCAATCCTACATAAGCAAAGACCAATCCCAGAATCCGGTTATTGAGAAACAATAATGACTTTTCAAGTATTAATTCGGATTGAACGAATAATGACAATATCGGTTTTGCTGCAAAATACAAGGTGAAAAATACGATCAGTCCAATGATGAACTCAAAAATGAGTATCGCATAAAAATACTTTTTCACAAAGTCATATGAACGCTCGCCGAATTTTCTTGCAATCAGTATCTGCCCGCCTTTACTGAATCCATATGCAATCGCCGAGACAACCAAATAAAATACCGATACAAATCCGGCTGCCGCAAAATCATTGACATCATAATAATAGAGAAACATGCTGTCGGTAAGGGCGATGATGTTTTGAGCAGCACTTCCAATCATCAAAGGCAGTGACAATCGGATTACATGTTTGACATTAAACCAGAACTCGTGCAAATCAAAAAAGGATTTGGCTTAAAGATAATAATGAGATCGGAGCTATGATCTATAAACTCCAAGAAATTAGATTAGTAATATCCAAAGCTGATCAGACAATTAACACTCAAAGCCATTGGACAAGCAAATTGTTATGTTATAATTGTAATCTATTAGCTTTCTTGCCCCCTGCGCAACTCAATCTGAGTGATCTCGGGCCAAATGCCGACACGTCCACGGAAGCCCAGTACGCCAAAACCCCGATTTACATAGAGATAGCGATTATTTTCTTCATAGATTCCAGCCCATTTTGGATAGCGGTATTGGATCGGACTCCATTTGATTCCGGGAATTTCAATTCCCATTTGCATTCCATGGGTGTGACCACTCATCGTTAAATGAATTTTTTGTTCGTGATTTTTTACCTCATATTCCCAATGACTTGGATCGTGTGAAAGCAACATCTTAAAATCATCTTGATTTACATTTTGAAGCGCTTTGGACAAATTTCCACGTTTACCAAAACCTACACCCCAATTTTCTATTCCGAGTAATGAAATAGATTGTCCGTCTTTTTCAATACGGACGGATTCATCAAGCATCAATTTGAAGCCAATTCTTCCGTGATGTGCTTTGATTCCTTCAAAATTTCTCTGCTTGAGTTCCTGGCTATCCCAATTGGTGTATTCACCATAATCATGGTTTCCAAGCACAGAAAATTTTCCATATCGGGCTTCAAGTGTTTTAAAATCATCGATCCAGGGTTCAAATTCATCTGCCAGAGTATTTACTAAATCTCCGGTGAACACCATCAGATCACTATCAAGAGATTTAATCAATTCCAGGCCTTTTAATACCCCATCCCTATTGTCAAAGCTGCCAGCATGAATATCTGAAATCTGTGTTATTGTGAATCCATTAAACGCTTCGGGTAAATCTTTGAAAAATAAAGTCTGTCTGTGTATTTTATATTGGTACCTTCCACGGATCATCCCATATGAAAGGGATAAAAAAGGCAACGCCGCCAATATTAAAGCGCTTTGGCTGACAAATTTTCTTCTGGATGGAAGAAAGGAGGAATTTTCAACAAGGCTATCTGGAGATCGGTCAAATACTTTATAGAATATTCCACTAAACAATCTGAATATATCCTCACCAAACAATACCAGAACGAAAGTGAGTTTAGACAACAATACGATGAACCAGATATTGCCCAACAAGGTAACAATGTAAGGTGTCTGACCATATTTCTTCATTTCAATCATTCCAAACATGAACAACAAAGGAATGATCATTGAAAGGACCCAATAAAATGAATAAATCAAAATCCGGTTGGTGTCCGAAACGTTTGGTGAAATATATACTTTCAATCCTTGAAAAGCATAATAATCCACTGCAAAAACTAATAATAGACTAATAAAATATCCCATGTTTTTAAATCGGCAAAACGGTTAACAATCCAGAATCCAGTCAATTAATCTTAGGTATATATTATCTACAGGGTATAGAACAGGCTATTGAACAAGGTTTCCTTCGATTTTGTTTCCTTTCAACTATTTTTATATGATTAAATCTCCCGAATCAAGAACCAGAGTTCGTTTCAAGGATTGCGATCCTCACGGTCACCTTTACAATACCCGATTTATTGAATATATGCTTGAAGCCAGAGAAGATCAATTGATTGAGCATTATGGCCTTAATCTCATGGATTATGCAGAACAACGCAAAATGGCCTGGATCCTGGTCAAAAATGAAATTTCGTATTTAAAGGAAGCCAAGCGGAATGAATATGTCATTATCCGCACCCAACTGATTCAATGCGGTGAAAAGTCCTTACAGGTGGAATACCAAATGTGGAATGAAAATGAATCTGAATTAAAAGCAATTTTGTGGACACGATTTATTCATGTCGACATCACCACCAAGAAAACCACTCCACACCCGAAGGATGTGCAGGAAATGTTGGAATCGTTGGTGGTACCAATCAATGATATGATCATGGATAATCGTATAAAGAGTTTAATGTTCAAATAGTTGAAATTGATAATTTAAATCATCGTCATGATTTAGTTCTAATTGGAATTAAATTATACAATAAAAGCAAATCATTTTTCCTGTTACCTTCTGTCTATGTGCTTTGGTGATAATGAGTAATGCTAATGGGCACTACTACTCTATGGTTTTGCAATGCTATTTCAACTTGTCAGAATATTTATATAATTATACTGAACCATTATAAAAATTGAATAATTAATTGTCCACCTCAATTTAAGAAGTATCAAACCATCTTTCATTATTTCCTACTTTTGCAATAAATTATACCCATGGAGTTCAAACATCAGGAAATCGAAGATAAATGGAAACGCAAATGGCAGGAAGAGCATACCTTCAAAGTAGAAAATGAAGACTCCAAACCAAAGTACTATGTATTGGATATGTTCCCATATCCTTCCGGTGCTGGTTTGCATGTTGGACATCCTCTGGGCTATATAGCATCTGATATCGTAGCACGCCAGAAAAAAATGAAAGGATTCAATGTGTTGCATCCGATGGGATTTGATGCGTTTGGATTGCCGGCGGAACAGTATGCTATTCAAACAGGAATACATCCTGCGGTTTCCACTCAGGAAAACATCGACAGATACCGAAAACAATTAATCAATATCGGATTAAATTTTGACTGGAACAGAGAAGTCATTACCTGTGATCCGAAATATTACAAATGGACCCAATGGATTTTTTTAAAACTCTATTCCCATTATTACAATACAAAAGAAAAAAAGGCAAAACCACTTTCTGAACTAATTGATCATTTTGAAAAACATGGTAATGCTACTTCTAATGCTGCAAACAACCAGGATGCTGTTTTTACTTCAGATGAATGGAAATCCAAATCACTCAAAGAGAAAGATGAAATTCTGATGAATTACCGACTTGCATACCGCAAAACGAGTTTTGTAAATTGGTGTGAAGCATTAGGAACCGTTTTGGCTAATGATGAAATCAAAGATGGTGTTTCCGAACGCGGAGGTCATCCTGTCGAAAAACGACCTATGCTGCAATGGGCTTTGCGCATCACTGCATATGCTGAACGATTATTAAACGACCTCGAACAACTCGAATGGTCAGATGCGCTTAAAAACATGCAACGCAATTGGATTGGTAAATCCAAAGGAGCAAAATTATTTTTCACGATTGAGAATTATACCGAGCCATTAGAAATATTCACAACCAGGCCAGATACTGTTTTTGGCGCTACATTCATGGTCCTTGCCCCGGAACATGAATTTGTTAAAGCGATTACCACACCACAGCAAAAAAAAGAAATTGATGCGTATCTGGAATATGCAGGTAAAAGAAGTGAACGCGATAGACAAGCGGATACCAAAACAGTAACCGGTGCATTCACAGGTGCATTTGCTATTCATCCTTTTAATGGAAATAAAATTCCAATCTGGATTTCGGATTATGTACTCATTGAATATGGCAGTGGTGCGATTATGGCTGTGCCTAGCAATGACAAAAGAGATCAGTTTTTTGCCAAACATTTTAAATTGCCAATTATCACTGTAGTCGATCAAAGTGAATTTCCTAATGTTGACCTGGAAGATAAAATTGGCAAAATGATCAATTCTGATTTTCTAAATGGATTGGATGTAAATGATGCAATTGAACTCATCATTAAAAAAGCAGAAGAAAAAAATATTGGAGAAGAAATGATTCAATACAA
>JBGAWX010000202.1:0-6537 GCA_044227375.1 Saprospiraceae bacterium | reverse complement strand
ACATAGAGAATCCTGCTCTCTGATCAGCATTTGATATTCAAGTTGGAACAAACTATCCGCTGTAATTCTTGCATGTTTTTCCAATCGGTAGGATTCTTCTTCACAGGAAGAACATAAAAGGACTACGAATAAAATTTTAAATGCTTTCATTGCGCACCCTTCTTTTTCTGAGTTCGAAATTTTGTCCAAGATAAACTCGTCTAACATCATCATTTGCTGCAAGTTCTTCTGCTGATCCTGCCATGAGAATTCTGCCCTCCACAATTAAATATGCGCGATCGGTGATGGATAAAGTCTCCTGCACATTGTGATCTGTGATGAGAATGCCGATGTTTTTGGCTTTCAGTTTTTCTACAATGGATTGGATGTCTTCTACAGCAATCGGATCAATACCTGCAAAGGGTTCATCCAATAAGATGAAATGCGGGTCTGATGCCAGTGAGCGGGCAATTTCAGTTCGTCTCCGTTCCCCACCACTTAGGGAATCTCCCTGATTTTTTCTCACCCTGTTTAAATTAAACTCGGTCAGTAAGATCTCGAGTTTATCTTTTTGTTCAGCTTTTGTCAGTTTAGTCATTTCAAGGATGGCTTTAATATTATCTTCTACACTAAGCTTTCTGAACACTGAAGGTTCCTGAGGTAAATAACCGACTCCTTTCCTTGCTCTTACATACATGGCATCACGGGTGATTTCATCATTGTCGAGATATACTGCGCCTTCATTGGGGGTAATGAAGCCTACCATCATGTAAAAGGTGGTGGTTTTTCCGGCTCCATTAGGTCCAAGCAGTCCAACGATTTCTCCTTCATTGACTTCAACAGAGACTCCGTTGACCACTGCACGTGAACCATATTTTTTTACTAAATTATCAGTACGCAGTTTCATCTTATAAATTTAAGCTGACATCGACATCCCAATCTGCCCTTAAATCCGGCAAATCAAAATACCAGATCGGTTCTGGTTGTTTTTTATTGGTATAATCTGCAGGATCCCAGATTCCATTTTTATTGACATCTAAAATAATTCGTACCCGGTATATTCCGGGAAACAAATTATTGAAGAACATTTTTTTTGACGATTCGGTTGTTGTAAATTTCAATTCTTCACTAATGAGTTCGCCATTCAAGAGTTGAAAAATATAGGACGAATTTAAAGTCAATCCTTCTAAGTTTAAATTCAAACGGGAAAGTGCTGATTTGTCAAGATATTTGAATGTAAAAGTATCCCGTTGATTGGTCGTGTTATACAAACCTTTAATAGCATTTTGCTGAATGACAATCCGGTTAGGTTTGATTGGTGAAAAATTACCTTCAATGTAAAATTTTCTGGAATCTTGTGAGTCCATACTAAATCCTGTAATGATTGTTGAACTGTCCAGAGACTGAAGGCTATCTTTGATGATATTTAATATCGGATGATTCATTACAAATGCGACAGGTGTTCCGGGCTTGAGAATGCTTTTATCAATGCGAATTATTTTAATAGAATCTTTCAGAGGAGGTATAACCGCTTGGATTTTCAAAGTGTCCATTTTGTTTTCATAGTGCAAAATGCAATTCGCTTCATTGTTTCCAAGGTTATAAATTAATATGCTGTCTTTTAGATTGACATAAAGTATAGAATCTGTTGCTTCATGTTTTAGTTCGATCGCATTTGGATTTGTATTGAAATATATTCGAGCTTCACCTGCTTGAAATTTTCGTTCTTTTATGATGACCGGAATAGCCTGAACGGATACATTCAACTTGAATTCCTGAATGATAGTATCGCTTATAGTTATAGGGTGTGTTGAAAATGCAAAAGATTCATTGCTTTGGTCATAAAAATAGTTTTGATTTTTATCTTCAAGAGCATAAAGATTATAAGTTCCTGGACTTAGGTTTTTCATGATAAATCGTCCGGCCGTATCGGTCCAGTTAAAATAAAATGGTTTAATTTTTTGAAAAGCAGTATCGTCCAGCAATTTGTATAAACACACCAAGGTTTTATCTTTTGGTTTTTTGGTAAAGGCATTAATGACTATTCCACGGATGATTAAGGAATCCACATAATCCCCGGTGGAAAAAACATAGGAAATATTGCGTTGCACATTTCCCGCGGTTATGTCTTTTATGCTTTCTCCGAATTGAATAGTGTATGTTGTATTTTCTTTTAGTTGTTCTCTTTTGTCAAACGCTATGATCAAGCGCTTTCCCTTTAATTTATATTCAGTTTGAAATTCAGTTGGTGGTGAAATGCTGATATTTCCTAAGGGGTTATCTAATCTGATCCATTCATTGAAACTTAAAGTGATCTCATGTTCTTTAAAATGAGTTTGAAAATTATTACTTGAATATCGTTCGACCAGAATGGGTGAATCTTTATCTTCAGGACCGCCACTAATACTCTGAATGTTTGCACATGAAATGCAATACATAAAAATCAATATGTAGAATCCTCTACGGTCAAACATGCTGCAAAAGTAATAACTAACGACTTAAGCAAATGCTAAAAACGGCACTTTGTATTTAAACCAATCAATTGAACTAAAAAGCATCGTAATCTTTAGAACTGCACTCATGTTCATACTCGTCTGCCTTTCCAATCGGTGGGTATGGGAAGCCAGGATAATATCCCCAAAGCAATGAAGTAAATGTTATGTAGAAATGCTATGGGGACAAACCAGATTTCCCAATTCCTGATTTTGAAAAAACGACAGGCATCTATTTGAAGGATAAAATCTACAAGCCATTGCAAAATGAAGCATGAAAATGAAATCAGGATAAATTTTATATCAGATTGTATCAATCCAATGATGAATAATGTCAGCAACAACACGCGTTGCATCCAAACAAATGCTGGAAATCCTTTTAGGGTCCAGTCTTTGATAATGCTCATCTTTCCTGCCCATCGCAAACGCTGACTGATGAAGGTTGACCAATTCGTCAATCCTCTGGTTTCTACAGTAGCACTTTGCAATTTTACAAACGCAATGCCATCTGGATACTTTGTTCTTATTTTTTCCATGAGAAAGACATCGTCTCCTGATGCGATATGGTAATTATTTTCAAAGGCATCTTCTTCAAGAAATACCTGTTTGCGGTATGCTAAATTGGCCGCATTGGCAAGATAGAATTGCTTTGTATAAATGCCGGCGGCGTTGATCAGGCCATTCGCACTGAAATCCAGGGACTGAAAACGGTTTATAAAACCATCCTCTTCGAGTATTTTTACAGGACCGGAAACCATTTTAATACGTGGATCAGAAAAATAACTTGCCATGTTATTTACCCAATGTTCAGGAACAATGCAATCGGCATCGGTAGTGCAAATGATTTCTCCCTTCGCATGATTGATGCCGTACGCCAATGCTTTTTTCTTTGATCCTTTAATGGTAGTGCGCCGGGTTACTCCCAGTCTCATCAAAACCAACCGGGAATCTTCTATGGATTCAACCAGTTCATAAGTGCTGTCTTCGGATTGATCATCGACTACAATGATTTCCAATAAATGTTTCGGATAATCCTGATTCAGGCAGGAGTGTATGCATTCCAGGATATGATCTTCCTCGTTACGTGCAGAAATGACGATGCTTACATAAGGTGCCTGAGCAATAGTAATCTGATCATTAGGACGAATCTTATTCCATTGATAGATCAGATAAACAATCAGGGCGATATAGACTAAAGTAAAAAGTATTGAAAAAATGGAGAGTGCAATCACTAATGATCATTTATTCAAATAAATCATCATAGCGTCCGTCAGCAAGAGCATTTTGCTTCTTTGGATTGTTTGGTTTTGCTTCAAAATCCATTTCTTCATAAGGAGTAAATTTTTCTTCAAAATGATCCTGATTCATTTGTTGGTTCAGGCGGCCGAATTTTTTGTACACCCAGGCTTTAAAAATCAAACCAATGCTTACGAACGGGAAGCCAATCACATTAATAATGGCATTGAGTAAACCGGACAACACATTTTCCCTGATCTGCATCCAGATATTTTTGAAATAGGCAAAGACAACTTTGGGTTCGAGGATGAAAGCAATAATCAGAAAAACAGGCGAAGCAAACCAAAGGAATTTGTAAAGTTGAAAAAACAGATAGAACAATACCGCAATAAAAATTAAAAAGATAAGACTTCCCAAAAGTCTTTCGGTAAAGCTCTTGCCGCTGGAATAGGAATATGTCTTAAAAGTGTTCATGGACGATGCAAATATAATGGATTTAATGTATTAAATAAAAAAATAATATGTAAATTTACTTAACCGGAAGAATATTAATAGCTGGGTGATTCGTCGACTGTTTGAAAGTACGTTTCGTAAAGACTTTTGTACAAACCATCTTCCTTCGCCAATAGTTCATCCGGACTCCCAAATTCTTTAATTTCTCCTCCGTCCAGTGCCATTATGCAATCGGCATGCTGGATGGTGGACAACCTGTGGGCAATCACAATGGAACTTCTTTTTTCAATAAGTTTCTCAATGGCATGTTGAAGAACAGCCTCTGTTTGGGTATCCAGGGATGAGGTGGCTTCATCCAGAATCAGAATATCAGGATTGAAGAGTAAAGCTCTTACGAATGAAATAAGCTGTCGTTGGCCAACGGAGAGATTGCTACCCCGTTCAGACAGCACGTATTGATAATTGCCCGGTAATCTCATGATGTATTCATGTGCACCGATTTTTCGGGAAGCATCAATCACTTCTTCCAGCGTGATTTTAGAGTTTTTTAAGGTCATGTTTTCCATGACCGTTCCCTGAAATAGAAATACATCTTGTAACACGACGGCAATTCTTGTTCGCAAAAATTCGATATTGTATTCTTTAATGTCATGCCCGGCTATTTGTATGCTGCCTTTATTGGCTTCATATAACCGGTTGATTAAACTGATGATGCTGGTTTTACCGGAACCTGTACTGCCGACTATGGCTAATGTTTTTCCTTCATCCAGTTGGAATGAAATGTCTTTCAATACTTCTGTTTCCCCATTATAGCTGAACGAAACATGATTGAAAGACAGACCGCCTTTAAGTGTTCCTGAATTGATTTTGCCCTGATCCGGAATAATTTCTGCGTTGTCCAGGATTTCGAATACTCTGCCTCCGGCAACCAAGCCCATCTGAAGAGTATTGAATTTATCAGCCAGAGTGCGTACAGGTTGGAATAAACGCGACAGATACATGGGAAAGGCCACCAATTGACCGATAGTGACAAGTCCTTCCAATACGCCTTGAGCACCCCACCACACCATAAAGCCTAATGATGCCGCAGAAATGATTTCAACAACAGGAAAAAAAACTGCATAGTAAAAAATGCTGTCGAGATTGGCTTGGGTGTATTCCCTGTTGATGTCTTTAAATTTATTGGCAACACGTTTCTCCGCAGCGAAGATCTGAACTGTTTTTATGCCGCTGATATGCTCCTGAAGGAAAGCATTCATTCTGGCCACCTGAGCCCTTACCCTTTGAAAGGAAGCTTTGACTTTTTCTTTAAAAACATAACTGGCAAGCAACAGCAAGGGAAAGGTGACAAGGCAAATCAAGGTGAGTTTGACGCTGGTCCAGAACATCAGAATCAAAACCGTCAAAAGAGATAAAATATCAGCAGCAATGGTGATGAGTCCTTCAGAGAATACACTGTTCACAGTTTCAAGATCATTGATGACTCGTGTAGTATTTGTACCAACAGGAGTTTTGTCGAAATAGGACAATCGCAAAGAAAGAATGTGACTGTAAACCCGGTTTCTCAGATCATAAATAATCTGTTGACCCATTGTATTGGTCAGAATCGTGAAGCCGTAACGCATCGCAGTCAAGGCAACTAAAATAACAATGTACCATATGGCCATGATCTTCAGACCGTGTAAATCCTGAACCATGATGTGGTCATCCACCATGATGTTGGTGAGATAGGGGAGGACTGCATTCAAGGGCGCCATAGCAATGGCAAGGATCACAGAAGACCAGAATATCAGGCGATATGGTCTGATGAATGATACCAGTCTTTTGAGGATCTGAAAACTAGACATGAGAGTTAATCGGTTAATAATGCTTTTGGCGGGAAGTTTGTTCAGTAAAGGGATCGAAGTTGTGAACTATGAGTTCTGTGTCTTGAAATTGATTTCTTAACATATATGGGACAACATTTAAATTATTAAAGTTTAGATCTCAGATCTCAGATCTTATATCTTCCTACATCATTCCCTCATCCGCAAAACTAAAATACCCATGATCCGAAATAATCAAATGATCCAATACAGAAATATCTAAGGTTTGTCCTGCCGATTTCATTTTTTTGGTCAGGTCGATGTCCTGACTGCTTGGTTTTACCGATCCGCTTGGATGATTATGTACCAGAATTATTCCCGTAGATTTCAAATCCAGTGCGCGGGTAAAGATGAGTCTGCTGTCAGCGACAGTTCCTGTGATGCCACCTTTGCTGATATTTTCAATGGATAAGATTTTATTAGCCCTGTTCATATACATCACCCAAAATTCTTCATGTGGTAAATCCTGTAAATGGGTTCTGATCAATTCATAAGCGGATTGGCTTCCGCCG
>JBGAWX010000201.1:0-6558 GCA_044227375.1 Saprospiraceae bacterium | reverse complement strand
AGTTTTTCATAGAATTTGGAAATCTCAATTTGTTCTTTGTTTTCATGCACTTCCTCAATAGTATCTGAATGAGAAGCAAATTCTTCCAGTTTTTCTACCAATTCTTCCTTGATATCATTGGACAATTGATTTGCCCTTTTGGTAAGCACATTTATGGTTTCATAAATATTGCCATTTTCATGGATGAAATCCTTGATGTTTCTGGCTTTGATGTTAGGGCTGATTCCCTGCACTTGTGTTTTGATGTCTATCATAATCCTCTGATTTTAATTTATGGTTGATTTTTCTAATGATGTCCTGAACTTCAGAAGCGGTGCGGCCTCCGGGATATCTGGCCAGGAAGTCCTGAGCATTTTCTCGGGCTTCAAGATATCGTTCTTTTTGCTTTTCGAAAACACTGCGCTCCGCGAGCAAATAAGTTGATTTGCAAATCATCAACCTGATTTCTTTATGATCTTTAGTTTCCGGAAAGTCATTTAATAAATTCTTGAGACTGGTCACACAGGATTGATAGTTTTTCATATCAAAATACAATTTGCCTGCTTCAAATGCTTTGTGTTCCAGTTTCGCTCTGCATTCATCAATGAGCTTGTTGCATTCTTCGATCCTCTTGGAATTGGGATAGGTGTTTACAAATAACTGAAATCCTTCAATGGCCTTCTCAGTACCGCTTTGATCCAGCCGGAATCCGGGTGAAGTTCTGTATAATGAATACACAGATAAAAAATCAGCTTCTTCCTTTTTAGAACTATTGATAAATGTATTGGCGAATGTCTTGAATAAATGAGATGCGAGCTCGTATTCGGACAGGTAATAATGGGTATACGAATATTTGAAATAGATTTCTTCAGCCTCCTTCTGTCCCCGGAAGGCAGTCAAAACCAACTCATATAAACCCTGGGCCTTGATGTAGTCCTTATCATTATAATACTTATCGGCCGCTTTTAAAATCAGTTGCGGATCCGAACTGGTGCGAATTTTCTCGTAGCTTGATTTACAGGCTGTTACCAACACCAGAAAGAAAAGTAAAATAAATGATATGGATTTGTTCATCGAGGCCGCAAATTTAAGACAATTAACGGAAATAAAGACGGAATATTAGGCTTAAGGCTTTAGGTTACAGGGGATATCTATTGTCAATGATCAACCAGCTTGTCGATGGGAAGTTGGTCTAAGGTCCAAATTAGATATAAAAAGATAATCCGTGAAACCCAAATCTTGCCTAATGCCTTCAGCCTAAAGCCTATAGCCTTCCTGAATCACATCCTTAGCCAACACATCCGCCACGGCCCGGTCATTGCTGAGCCGGTGGACCTTGAACTGTTCTCCGAGTTTTCCGGCCTTGCGCATATAATCCAGGAAGCCATTTTTTCGGACTGGCCTGATTTTTAAGGTGTCCAGGAGTTTGCCGTCTATGAGTTCTTTGTAATAGCTATTCAATTCACAGAGATGATGGTTGATGGTATTTGCGATTTCTTGCAAGTTTTTCGGTATTTCAGAAAATTCGATAAACCATTCATGATAGGCATTGTGGTTGTCTTTTGGACTCACCTGGGGTGCTACTGTAAATTCCACAACCTGGAAGTGATGCTTGAGTTGGGCGGCAGTAATGGCCTGGTCAATTTCGCTGGAGATCACATGTTCTCCAAAGGCCGATATAAACTGGCTGATTCGGCCACTGACTTTGATTTTATAGGGATTCAATGAAACGAAGCGAACCAGGTCTCCTATGAGATAAGCCCAAAGTCCCGCATTTGTTGATAATAGAATTGCGTAATCGACATTTAAAGAAACTTCTTCCAGGCTGAGTCTTTTTTCGGGATGTGAATAGATATTTTCCTTTTCTATAAATTCATAAAAGATGCCGTCGTTGATTACCAATTGCATGGCATCTTCATGAAAATTATCCTGATATGCAATAAATCCTTCACTTGCAGGATATGTTTCAAGCAGGGTAATTTCTTTGCCGATGAGTTGATTTATTTTTTGTTTATAAGGAATATAATTTACACCGCCGTGAATGTATAATTCCAGATTGGGAAATACATCAGCAACAAGATTTTTGCCGGTATAATCGAGAAGCTTTTCGCAGAACATTTGGATCCATGGTGGAATGCCACTCAATACGCGAATGTCTTTATTGGATAGTGATTCCACCAGGGCATCGATCTTGCGTTCCCAGGGCTCGATACAATTTGTTTCAAAATCGGGCAATTTACTTTTTTGAAACCAGGCTGGTATTTCATGATTGACAATGCCCGACAAACGTCCCAGAGCTATTTTGTCTTGAAAATTTAATTTAGGAGAACCAGAAAGAAAAAGCATTTTGCCATCAAATATTCCGGTATTTGGAACTTGCCTGATGTAATGAAAGAGACAATTTCTTGCTGAATGAATGTGATTTTTGATGCTCTCTTTGGTGAGCGGTATATACTTAACTCCTGAGGTCGTGCCTGAAGTTTTTGCCAGATATTTCGGGAGTCCCGGCCACAATACATTCTTCTCCCCATTTTGGATGCTATGAAGATAGGGAATAAAATCCTCGTAATCTCTGATGGGAACCTGCTTTTGAAAATCCTTCAGATTGGCAATGGCATGAAATTGATGATCCTTACCAAAGGCTGTATGAGTGGCATGAACAATGAATTTCCTGAAGATCTTGTTTTGGCAACTCACACCGCGTGCATAGTCCTTTGATAAAGTCTGACAAACTTTATTGGCTACAAGATGAATCAGTTGTTTCTTGATGTTCATGCTATGCAAAAATAGCGAAGTCGGACTGAATTTGCTTAATGAATTATTCGGAAGGTTTTGGGCTATAAACTTTTAGCTTTACGAGGATGATCTTCAAGGCAAGAAATAGATTTTTTGGAGGAATATCATCACTATTTTTCGATACATTGCAATTCACCTTTAACGCTTAGAAACATTAGAGATCACTTGAAGCTCAGGGCAATTGAATTAGCTGATGATTTAGTAATCGAGATAGATAGGATATCAAAAAATATTCCTGAAGAAAAAATATTTAGAGTCACTTTATAATTTCGAGCGGATATAGTTTCTGTAGTTTTAAAAAGAGTCGAAGGTGATTCAGGAGAAAGTCAAAATGATTATCATCGCTTCCTGGAAATTGCGCTTGGTTTTTTAATAAAAGCACATTGTCAATTTGAATTAGGACTTAGACTTGATTTTGTAAATGAGGATGAAGCATTTGTATTCAACAACAAATTTTTTGAAGCAGAAAAGGGATTAAGTTCACCAATTCGTAAAATTAGAAATCATTAATTCTTAATCTTCTGTTTTATCACCATATTTTCTTTCCTTAAGCCTTAAGTCTACAGCCTACATCCTAATGCCTGTAGCCTACAGCCTCTATTCTATTCACGTAGATCTTCGACATGAATGCCTTTAAGTGAATTGACATCCAGTACAAAACTGGAATCCGGAATGGATTTGTTGAACTGACTTTTAGTAAAATGGACCACAGTTTTATCTCCATCTTGTTCGAACCACTGGACTTTGTTGATCTGATTTGATTTTTCGTCAATAAATAATTTAATATTGGAAATAGGATCTGATTTGTCCTTTGATTTAAAATCCACGACGATTAAAGATTTGCTGCCTTCTTTGATTTTTTTAGAAATGGAATATTCGTGCGTATCGGATTGATACATGCCGGCTATGTATTTCGGGTGATATTTGTTTTCCTTGTCATCTGGTTCAGTGATCTGTACTTCCTTATTTTTTTTTAAATAGGTGTATTGTATTTTTCCATCGCTGTAAATTTCAATTTCATCCAGAATCAATTTGAATTTTTCACCTTTAGCAGTCAATTGACCTTTCTTGGGGAGTCCCGCAATATCGGAGTTTGTTTGCTCATAGCTGAATCCGATTTCGAGTGAACCTGCTTTTTCGTAAACGGAGTGTACCTTGTCCATAAGTTTACGGGCCTTTGGGTCCGGTTTGATAAATGGAACTAGCAAAATCAGAAAAACAGACAACAGGTATTGCATTTCGATAATTTAATGTCACTCAAACATACTGAATTCAATTTTCATTGCTGAAACTTTGTTAAATACGGGTTAAGTTAATGCAGTGGGAAGTCGGCCGTTTTGAAGTTGAAGGTTAAGTTGTGGTAGATGGGAACACAGTGGATGAAGAAATATTAATCCATTAGTCATAGCACAGTATTCACTGCTTCTTGCCAACTGTCCATGGTGAACTGCATTTCTGTTTACATTAATCAATAATTTCAATCCACATTTTAGCTACTTAAGGGCTCTTGATGGTAGTGAACCGGAATTGACTTGTGCAATTCCAATGTTTTGTAATTTTATCTAAATTCTTTGATATGAAAATCTTATATACTCTGGGTATCATGATCATTTTTTATGCTCCCGAGATCTGTTCTCAGGCGGGAACTCTCGATCCAGATTTTGGGCAGGGAGGTTGGGTGCATACCGATTTCGGTGGTGGAAGGGACGGGGCCAATGCAGTTGCCCTGCAAGCAGATGGAAAAATTTTGGTGGCAGGTCAGACCAATAGCGTGAATGGAACTTATGACTTTGCGTTGATCCGCTATTTACCGAACGGAGATCCTGATCCGGATTTTGGGAATCTTGGAAAAATGACTTGGGATTTTGGCTCAGCTCAGGAAAATATTGAATTTGTCAATGTATTAAGTGATCAAAAAATATTTTTGGGAGGATGGACCAATAACAGTCCAAATTCCCTTGGAATCTTAATGCGGTTGAACCCGGATGGGAGTCCTGATACCAGTTTCGGAGATCAGGGGATTCTTAAATACAGATTCGGAAGATCCACCGGACCATTGGCCATGGTGGTTCAGGATGATGGTAAATATGTCGTCTCCGGAATTACGGTTGTCGACTCATTTGATGTAGATTGGATTGTTTCCAGATTTTATCCAGATGGAACATTGGATTCTACATTTAATCAGATAGGGCACCTTTATTACAAATTTCTAACCCGGGAAAATATTCCGTTCAGCATTCTGATTCAAAAGGATCACAAAATTTTTATGACGGGTTGCGCAGGAGTAACTTCAAAGACAAATTTTGCTTTTTTGAGATTGAATGAAGATGGTACACCGGATACAAGTTTTGGTAATGGCGGAGGATTGCAAACGGATTTTAAAAACAACCAGGATGTAGCCTATTCATCCATTATTCTCGATGATGGAAAAATCATGGTATCAGGTACCGCAAAAGACAGCATTACAAATCTGGATTTTGCATTAGCACGTTATCTCCCTGATGGCACTTTAGATTCGAGTTTTGGTAGTGGTGGCAAAATGACAATCGACCTGAAAGGCCCATTGGACAACGGATTGTACATGATCCGTCAATCTGATGGAAAATTCCTGGTATGTGGCACGAATAACATTATCGGGCATAACAGCTATGTGGTTGTCCGGTTTAATGCAGATGGTAGTATTGATGAAAGTTTTGGAAAGAAAGGAATTGCATCTCTGGATGTTGCCAGTATCTTACCGGACAACACTCCGTTTTTCCTCATGCAACCCGATGGAAAAATTGTGATGGTTCACAATTATAAAGACGGAACGAATGTCAATTTTTTGGTGATGCGGTTTTTGAATGATGTCATTATCAAAAATGATGATCCATCCACTCAAAATAATTTGCTTGAAATTTATCCCAATCCTGTTTCCGATTATTTTAATATTATGATCGATTCAAAATTAACAGAATCGGATTTAAAAATTCAAATTGTAGATGTTCAATCACAAGTCGTTGATCAAAGGGTATTCCATTCTTCTGATTTGAAGAAATATACTATAGCGTATTCAATTAAGAATTTGATTCCGGGTGTTTATTTTTTGAAATGGGTGAGTGATGAATCAACTGGATCAATTCCAATTATTAAAGAGTAAATAGCTTTCGTTTATACAAATCTTGCTTTACAGCGTTATAGTTGGTATTAGATTTTTTAAAAATAGTATTTATACGATTATGAAATCAATACTCTTTAAAAGTATCATTATTTTTACTTTGTCAATTTTTGTATGTGATAAATCAAATGCACAATCTCCTAAATGGCTGTGGGTAAGATCGATGAGTGGAGGAAGCAAAATTATTTCAATAGTTGTTGATCCCCAAAATAGGGATAATTATACATCTGGTTCTATGAAAGGAACAGTTGACTTTGATCCTGGACAAGACAGCTTTAATATAACTTCTCCTGGAGCGGAATCAATGTTTATTTCTAAATTAGATAGCTCTGGAAATTTTATTTGGGCAAAAGCGATAGGAGGAGTCGGCGCCGGTATTGGATTTAGTGATATAGAAATCGACATAAATACTGGCGATATATACAACACAGGGAGATTTGATGGAACTATAGATTGTGATCCAGGCTTGGGTACTTACAACCTAAGTTCAGATAATAGTTCTTCCAGCACTTTTATTACTAAATTAGATCGATATGGAAATTTTAAATGGGCAAAAGTAATAAAGGGCAGAGAAGGCATTACTGCAAGGTCTATTGCCATAGACCAAGGAGTCGGCGAGGTTTATA
>JBGAWX010000200.1:0-6565 GCA_044227375.1 Saprospiraceae bacterium | reverse complement strand
AATGGAGGTGAAATTGATTTTACGACTGACCTCCCATATCACTCCAATCATCTCCGGTTTGTTTTGCAAACTCGAAGTTTAATTTCTAAGGATCAACTGAAAATTTATTACAAACTCAATGAGGCCGATACCACATGGATCAAAGCGAATAGTAAAATCCTTGAATTTGTTGGATTGACTCCCGGCCCGTATAGCCTGGTCATCAAGGCCATTAATGAAGATGGTATTGCATCAGAACATCCGGTTCATCTCTCTTTTGTAATCAATCCTCCCTGGTGGAAAACAATTTGGTTTAATGCCATCATGCTTACCTTCTTAATCGGAGCCAGTGTAGGCATGACTTATTGGAAGCAAATGAAATTGAGAGCTGAGGAAGACAAAAAAAGAAAGATCAAAGATCAAATGAATCAACTTCGACAAGAGGCACTACAGAACCAGATGAATCCACATTTCATCTTTAATGCACTAAACGCAATTCAGAATTTTCTTCTGGTGAATGATGAAATGAAAGCCGTTAGCTACATGTCTAAATTCGGAAGACTCATCCGGATGATTTTCGAACAATCCAAACTAAAATTTATTAGCCTGGAAGATGAGATCAACTTATTGAATCATTACATCCACCTGGAAGAATTGAGATTCGGTCATAAGATTACCGTGACCTTCAATGTAGAACCGGAATTGATGGAAAATGCATCCGAAATAACAATACCTCCACTTTTGATTCAACCGATTGTTGAAAATTCATTCCGGCATGGTTTGTTTCATTTGGAAAAAAATGGATTCTTATCCATAAACTTATTTAAAAAACTCGATCATATTGTTTGCGTCGTACAAGACAATGGCGTAGGAAGAGAAAAATCCAGAAAAATTAATGAGTGGAAAAACAAAACACACAAATCATCCGGAATTAATTCTACCCTTGAACGATTGGAAATCCTTGACCAGGGTAGAAATAAACTGGGATTGGAAATTATAGATTTGTATGACGAGTTTGGAAATCCATGTGGCACAAAAGCGATTCTTACATTATAAATCTCAAATCATGAATAAACTCAGATCGATAATAATCGAAGACGAAAAAGAAAGTCAGGCCACCCTGGTAAACATGATCAACATGTATTGTGACGATGTAGAACTTGTCGGCGAATTTGATTCGGTTTCCAATGCAGTAGCTTTTATAAAATCCAATGACATCCAACTCATATTTCTCGATATTGAATTGCCAGGCGAATCCGGATTCTCCATTTTTGAATACTTTACCAATCCAGAATTCAGCATCATATTTACTACGGCTTACAATCAATACGCTGTGAAAGCTTTCAAACTATCGGCCATAGACTACTTACTTAAACCAATCGATTTGACTGAATTGAAAAATGCAATCCAGAAAGTTAAACGAATTGGCCACCATCACAAAATGGATGAAGTCTATAAAATGCTGATTCAAAATGTGCAAAACGGTTCCCAGCGAATAGCCATTGCACATCAGAATGGATATGATCTTGTTGAAATCAATGAGATTCTCTGGCTTGAAGCAGAAATCAACTATACCTCCATCCACCTCAAATCGAATGGAAAAATAACTGTGGCCAAAACACTTAAGATGTTTGAAGAATTTTTAGATCCCTCCCAGTTCTTCAGGGTCAGTAGAAGTGCAATAGTCAATATAAAATATATTGTCCGGTTTCAAAAACTCAACGGATTGAACATTACCCTAATCGACAATTCCGTGATTCCCCTGGCAGAAACCAGAAAAGACGAATTTCTGACTCTGTATAAGAAGATTTAAGAAGTGGGCAAGGATTAATGGTTAATGGTTTCCCGACATATTGGGAGGTTAATGATTAATTTATATTGAATAATTCAAAATGTGATATAATTTGGTCATTAATTCATTTTTCATAAATTTCAATTAGAAATATTTCACATTTTTTAGTTAAAAACTAGTGACTAATGGACAATTAGCCAAAATTTATCAATAATTTTGGGCTTAATTTTATTTTCACTTTATTAAACCCCGCAATATGTCAACCAACCGCAGTACTGCCCTAAGCCTGTTTTTATCCAGGCCAAAGTCTCCCAAGGAGAGAGACAACCGGAAAATTTCCAGCTACTATGCTGAAAATGTGTTCAATGACTCGAAACTTAAAAGTTACTTGTCCAATGACGCATACAAAGCATATAGCCAAACAATAGCCAATGGCTCTAAAATCTCGAGGGAACTCGCTGACCAAATTGCTGCGGCGATTAAAGCCTGGGCCATTGAAAGAGGGACGACTCACTACACCCATTGGTTTCAACCTCTAACCGGAACTACTGCGGAAAAACACGATTCCTTTTTTACCCTTTCAGCTTCCGGATCTGCCATGGAGAAGTTTGATGGCGATGCATTGGTACAGCAGGAACCTGATGCTTCTTCATTTCCCAGCGGTGGGTTACGAGCTACTTTTGAAGCAAGAGGTTACACAGCCTGGGATCCCATGTCACCGGCATTTATTATGGATATCGCCGGTTCTAAGACGCTATGTATTCCTACGGTTTTCATTTCTTATACAGGAGAAGCCCTGGATCATAAGGCTCCTTTACTTCGGTCCATTGAGACCCTTGATAAAGCAGCTACTGCCGTAGCGCGTTACTTTGACCGCTTCGTAAATAAAGTGACTCCTACCCTTGGATGGGAGCAGGAATACTTTGTCATCGATAAAGCTATGTATTACGCACGTCCGGATTTGATGGCCAGCGGTCGCACAGTCTTTGGACGCGGTCCTGCAAAAGGACAACAATTGGAAGATCATTATTTTGGTGCCATTCCCGAACGGGTCTATTCATTTATGGTGGATCTCGAAATGGAATGTCATAAACTGGGCATTCCTGTAAGAACCCGTCACAATGAAGTTGCTCCAAGCCAGTTTGAATGTGCACCGATGTTTGAAGAAGCAAATATTGCAGTTGATCATAATCAGTTGCTGATGGATTTGATGGATCGTGTGGCACGCAGGCATCATCTTATTGTTCTGCTCCATGAGAAACCATTTGCAGGAATCAATGGCTCTGGTAAACACAATAACTGGTCAATGAGCACGGACACCGGAACCAATTTATTAGGCCCCGGCAAAACTCCACGGAATAACCTTCAGTTTCTGACTTTCTTCATCAATACCATCAAAGCCGTTCACGATCATGCGGATTTATTAAGAGCGAGTATCGCAGCAGAAAGCAATGATTACAGATTGGGTGCGAATGAAGCACCACCCGCGATCATTTCAGTTTTTATCGGAGATTATCTTACCAAAGTATTGGATGCCATCGAAGAACGGGTTGATGGTGATTTGAAAGAAGAAGAAGAGAATGAACTGAAACTCGATATTCATAAAATGATACCCGATGTGATGATGGACAATACGGACAGAAACCGGACTTCACCATTTGCATTCACTGGAAATAAATTTGAATTCAGAGCAGTAGGTTCCACTGCAAATTGTGCAGACCCGATGATGGTATTGAATATGATTGTAGGCAATCAGTTGAATGAATTCAAAGAAAAAGTTGATAAGCACATTGCAGATGGTGAGAAAAAAGATTCAGCAATATTGAAAGAATTGAGAGCCTGCATTAAAGCATCGAGAAATATATTGTTTGAAGGCGATAACTACAGTGAAGCCTGGGCGAAAGAAGCTGCAAAACGAGGATTGCCAAATATTAAAACCACACCTTTGGCACTTGATGCATACACGACATCAAAGGCCCACAAGTTATTTACAGACAATAAAATACTCAATGAAAAAGAACAGGAAGCCCGTCATGAAATTCATTTGGAGAAATACATTAAGAAAGTAGAAATTGAAGCTTCGTTGATTGAAGAACTGGCAACAAACCAGGTCCTGCCGGCATGCATCCGCTATCAGACAGAATTGCTCAACAATATCAAATCTGCAAATGAAGCAGGTCTGTCAAAAGCAAGTTACAAAACGCAACAATCCATAGTTGAATCCATTGGCAAACACGTCGATGAAGTGTATATGGGTGTTGAAAAAATGCTTGTTGAAAAAGGAAAGGCGGAACATCAAAAAACGACCCGCGATAAAGCCATTTACTTTTGCGATAAAGTAAAACCCATCTTTCTCGAAATCAGATCACACGTTGACGATTTGGAATTGTTGGTAGAGGATCAGTATTGGCCATTGCCAAAGTACAGGGAGATTTTATTCAATAGATAAGAATATAAAATTCATTTTTGGAAAGAGTTGAGTGATGAAAATTCATTCAACTCTTTTTCTTTTATACGTTTCAAGTTTATTCATTTATGGGCAAAAAAAAAGTCCTGCGCTTTTGCAGGACCTTTTCTGTTTTTCGTTTTGAAATAGATTTATCAGAAAGTACACTTTAATTTTCTTTGAAAAAATAGCCGGTTGAAGGCGTCAGCCGGCTATTGATAATCCCATGAACATATACCGAAACGGCTTACTATAAAAAATTAAATAGACGAATTCATTTTTGATTATCATGCTCTGGAACAATTTGTTAATAGGAGCCATGTATTTGGGACACAGCTCCCTATTAACAAATTTTAATCCCATGAACATATCCGATTTTACGGTCGCCGATACGTTTACCGGCATTCTGATTGTATTCTTTCCCTTTGTTAAACAATCACAGTACAAGTATCCGATGATTTAAAAGCCTAACCAAGTACAAAAAAGAAGCATTGTCATATTTTAAATATTTATATATGACATGATAATTGATTTAAAATACTGATAAATAATACGTTGATCCGATAAACTGTTTTTATTTTCAAGGAAATAAATTATATTTTTTCTGAAATTGGCTAAAAACAGTGCATTCTAAGCCTAATTTTTTTGAAGAAATCTTAAAAGGGGCTTAAAACGTCAGGATTTTGAAGGTAACTGGTATCTGTCAGGGTCTTTAAAAATGCCAATAGGCTTTTCTTTTGCCGGTTATTCAAACCCAGTGGCAGTACGAAAGCATTCTTATTTTCGGCAGCATGTCCTCCGGAATTGTAGTGATCGATCACTTCTTCCAGGGTTTTGAACCTGCCATCATGCATATAGGGTGCCGTCAAAGCTATATTATATAATGTTGGAGCTCTAAACTTTCCATTATCAAACCGCACATTGGTGACCCCACCTCTTCCTTTGTCAATAAAATCATCCAGGCTCTTTACTGAATCAATACCATTATTAAAAAAATCATTGGCCATGAGCAAGGGGTCTGCATGACAATGAAAACATTGTGCATCAGGTATTAACAAGTCCTGGTTGAAATACAGGTCCTCGCCCTCCTGCTGATCAGCTTCAAAAAAGATCTCCCCCCGTTTTTGCCTTTGATAAAGGGAATTGCCACCGGTTAACAGAATGGTTTCAAATTGTGCTATGGCTTTAACAGCCAACTCTTTGGTGATTTCGCTTCTGGAAGTAATTCCAAATGCCTTGCGAAATCGGGTAGGATAATCTGGATGCCGTTTTAATTTTTCAATCACATTAGGCCATACTTCATGCAATTCTATTGGATTTTGAACAGGCTCTATAGCTTGCTTTTCGAGATTGTCAGACCGGCCATCCCAAAACAGTCCGGTATTGTAAAAACCAGGGTACCTGTTGGAATAAACTGCATTAAGTACCGTCATCGAACTCCGGTTGCCCACCATTCCCGATACCCCAGGACTCACTGCAAGATTATCTGTAAATCCTTTTCGTGGATTATGACAACTCGAACACGACATCGTGCTATCCGAAGACAAAATAGGGTCATAAAATAAATGCCTTCCAAGTTGAACACCTTCTTTCGTAAGATTAGCCACAATGGTATCCGGCAACCTGGGCAATCCGGAAGGTATAGTTAGTGGATATACTTCGGGGGAATATGCGATGTCAGATAAATCGCCAGAATCCGTTTTTGGATCATCATTGCACGCCGTAAGAAATAGCAAATACAGACCGATCCACTTTACTGAAAAATTCATTTCCTTACTTTACGCTTACGGCTTCATGAAACCTGTTCATAAAAGAAATCATCAAAAAACTCATGTTGTGTATTTGAGGAATGCTGGGTATATCCAATGCCGATGCACCATCCTGAAATAATTTTTTATAATCAATCCAAATTTCAATGGTGGTATTTTCATTATGCCTTATTGAAATTGCTTTTCCAAAACGTAAAGTTTTCATCGCATCATCAAATCCTGAATGGTAGCTGAATGGATTATCAGTACCATTGTTAAACATCCCTTCAGTTTTAGAAAAAATATAAGAATTCCAAGCAGACCAATACCGGGTGCCTTCTCCAAGAGGATGGGTAGTCTGATAGTCAACAGGTCTGGTCTTATTCTGTTCGGGATTCAGACCAATATTAAAAATGAGTGAATCATAACTACCTGCAGGAATATTTTTAAAATTAATTTTTAATCCTTCCTCTGCTAATGCTACAGAAGTATGATGTAACATCAATGAAACATAATCCACATCTTTGACTAAAACTGTATCCTTAGTACCTATCAACTTCAAGTCACTATAATAGAAATCCGCCCTGTCAAAATAAATGG
>JBGAWX010000001.1:0-42023 GCA_044227375.1 Saprospiraceae bacterium | reverse complement strand
ATAGAGATCTTTCAATTTTTTAAGTCTGGCTTCATCTTCCATCTTGATCATTTCTTCAAGTGTGCGTTTTTGTTCTACGGTTTTACTATATCCACCTTTTGTATAAAACAAGTAATAAATATTGGTTTGCCATTTACTGGTATCAGGTTCCTGTGATGGAGAAGTGACGTATTCTTCAATGACAGGTGCACCTAAAGTATAAGGGGAATTATCCATCAGGTAATTCAATTTTGCATGTGCATTTCTCAAAGTGGTGTAACTGCCAAAATTTTTATATTTAAAGCATTCTGCTTTTTCAACATCCACATAACTCCATCCCGGGATGTTTGGCAATTTGACATTAATTGGAAGTGCTGCCATGATGGCAACATAACCACTTTTTGCTTCCCAGTCGAAGATCAATCCTGCCGGGGGCCCTGTGATTTCAACTTTCATAGAATCCAGCATTTTATAAACTAAGGGAAGGTATTTAGCATAAAATTGCGGAATCTTTGAATTGACTATGATGTCGAGTTTGCCAAAATATTTTTGTCCTTCAAATGCAACTTTCTCTACACCAAAATCTCCTTTCACTAATTCTTCAACATACGATTTAATTCCTTCGAGATCTTCATGAAACATCTTATCCAGTTTTTTATGCATTCCCAGATAATAGGCTCTTTGAATGAATGGAATTTTACCGGTCAACCTGGCTTTGAAATTTACATAAACTGATTTGGTTCCTTCCGGAAGAATTTGCCAATTGACTTCCAGATCATTTGGAATTTTTGAACCTTTAATTACAGCAGACACCGTAGAATCCTGATATCCTTCCAAAAGTTCAACATATCCTTTTCCGAAATCTTTACTTTCAAATGAAAAATTTGCACCTTTATTCAATTCCCTTCCGCCTTTAGAAAAGACCAATTCAGGATCGGACTTCTTCCAGCTGTACCATTTGGGCCAGTCCTTAATATCGTTAATAATCACAAAGACCATTTTGTATGGTCCGGTAATCTTGATTTCATCTTTATAACTGTACACTGCCGGAGAGAACATGCAAACAAGCAAATACACAAGAATGGCAAGGACAACAGCAACTACCGCGATATTTTTTTTGGTCATAAACCCATTTTAGGCTGGCAAAATTAAGGTTTTGAACCTTCAAAATGAAGCTTTGTTTGTAGCTTTGAAGTCAAATAACAAAATGACTACTGACAATCGACTGCAGACCATTGAACATTATCTTTTAATGACTTTTCTAAGTTCCATTTGACTCACAGCAATTAACCATTAACCATTTACAATTAATAATTATCTCTTATTTATGTATAAAATCATTAAGTTCAAATCACTAGTAATTAGTGCGCTTTTTTTATTCCTTGTTTTCAAAAGCAATGGTCAGACAGATCCATTAATGCAAATTCGTGTCGATGTGGTTTATCTGGCATCTGATGATCTGGAAGGAAGGGAAACAGGATCTGCTGGAGAATCCCTTGCGGCGGGATACATTCAGAAAAGAATGGCAACCATTGGATTGACAGCTGGTGGGGATGAAAGTTGGTTTCAGGAATTCCGTTTTGCCTCCAATCCACATGATGTAAAAAATCAGGATAAAGTGGGCAAGAATGTATTGGGCTTCCTAAATAAGAAAGCAAAAAAAACAATTGTAATAGGTGCGCATTATGATCATTTGGGACATGGAGCTACAGGATCATTAAGTCCGAATGATCATTCTATCCATAATGGAGCGGATGACAATGCCAGCGGAGTGGCTTCGCTTCTTTGGTTAGCAGAACAATTAAGCCAGGTAAAAAAACTTCCCTTTAATGTATTGTTTATCGCATTTTCAGGAGAAGAGTTTGGTTTATTCGGATCCAAAGCATTTATGGAAAATCCCACCATACCAAGAGAAAGCATATTGGCAATGATCAACATGGATATGGTCGGAAGACTGAATCCTGAAAAGACCATTTCCATCAGCGGCGTAGGGACATCATTGGAATGGAAACAATTGTTGGATAAAATCAAGCCAGCTGATTTTACATTTAATTACTCTGACGGTGGTATCGGGCCATCAGATCACACTTCATTCTATCTTAAAGACATTCCGGTACTTCATTTCTTTACCGGTCAGCATAAAGACTATCACAAACCCAGTGATGACAGTCCGTTGGTGAATTATTCAGGAATTAAACAAGTATCTGAAATTATACTTTCAACCATTCAGGAATTGAACGAATCTCCGAAACTGACTTTCCAAAAAACCAAAGATGAGGACAAACAAAAAGTGAGTTCATTTAAAGTCACTATGGGAGTCATGCCGGATTATGTATTTAATGGAGAAGGCATGCGGATCGATGCCGTGTTGGACAATCGTCCTGCTCAAAAGGCGGGACTGGAAGGCGGGGATATAATTATTCAGATCGGTGATCATAAGGTGAAAGATGTTTATGAATACATGGCTGCCCTGAGCAAATTTGAGAAAGGCCAGTCCGCAGACGTGCATGTAAAAAGAAAGGACCAGGTGTTGGTGAAGAAGGTGGAGTTTTGAGAGGAAGGGAGTTAGCTATTTAGGGGCTTTGGGGAATAGGGAGAAGTTGGCGGTTGGCAGTTACAGTTTTTTGAAATGTCATTGATGCTATTAGAGATGGTTTAAAGCATGATTCAATTGTTTCCTTATTCCAATACATAAAGGACTGGTTTTCTTTGATATACATAATAACAACTGGACAAACTGCCAACTGTGTAACTGTAAAATATCAACCGAAAACTGTGAGCTGCCAACTTAAAATTTTTTCTACCTTTGCCAACTCTTTAAATAGGGTCGGGTGGCCGAGGGGCTAGGCTCAGCTCTGCAAAAGCTGCTACAGCGGTTCGAATCCGCTCTCGACCTCAACTTCTTAAATCCTCTTATCAGAAATGGTATGGGGATTTTTTATTTAAAGAACCCCTCTTTAACCTTCCAAAAATTATAGTTAATTCATTATTTTCAGGTTTAAAGCTGCATCAAATAGAAACAGTACATATGTCTGGTTCTATTGACAACAATATTTTTGAGCTTTGCATATATATGAATAAAAGTATTTTCTCAATATACATCTTGGTGTTATTCACCTCTTTTTCTTACTCACAGAAATTATGGATCAGATGCTCCAATGGATTGCCTTCAGATACAGGAATTTTATCTTTAGCAAATATTGGTTCAGTACTTTTTGCAGGAACGGAAAAAGCGGGTGTTTATAAATCCATCGATGGCGGGAATCATTGGAATGTATTGCCATTGGATCAGGTTTTAAAAAATTCGCAATCATGGTCCATGACAACTCTCGATACATTTTTAATTGTAGCACAAAGAGGTGGAGGAATTCTAAGGACAACACTCAATGGATCGAAGTGGGAAGTGTTGAATAATGGAATTGGAAGAAAAGTATTGCAGGATATTATAACAGTTGGAAATGTAATCTATGCAGCTTCATATGGCGGAGGTGTTTACGTTTCTTATGATACTGCCATGACATGGTCGGTGCTCTACAACAATCAGGGTATGGATGATTTGAAAGTCTTTTCACTGGCAAGCAATAGCAATTATTTATTCGCGGGCACTGCAGGTGTAAATACCACCATGCCGGATACCGGAGTCGCATTTGTAAGTCCATTGAACGGAAATGCATGGCAATTGATCAACAATGGATTCATTCGGAATGGAGCACACCTTGAAGCAGTGATTTCTTTAGCGGCAAATGATTCGCTTGTTTTTGCAGGAACGGATGATGTTGGAATTTTTCGTTCGACAAATAATGGTCAGCTATGGGAGCAGTCAGCAAATACCAATTTAAATGGAGACGTGCATTCGATCGCGATATATGGAAATCAGGTGTTTTATGGAACGACGTATGGTGGTGTTTATAGTTCTGATGATTATGGCATCACCTTTAAAGCAAACAATAACGGATTGCGATTGGGTAATGCGACCCTGCCTTTTTTAGTAAAGGATCTTTTGATTTTGGGAGATACAATCTATGCTGCAACGGATCTCGGGGTGTTTAAACAAGGCTTGTCAAAATTAAACACTTCAAATGACCAAAGCAATTATGAAGAGAACGAGTTAGTTTCTGTTTATCCGAATCCGGCGAATGGTAGGTTGAAGATTGAAGTTTTCATTTCTAATTCCGCAAAAGTTCGGATCCTTATAACAAATATGTTGAACAACTTGACATTGAATCTAAATCCTGCTATTTTGCATCACGGCAAACAACAAATAGAATTTGATGCAAGTGAATTGCCTGGGGGCATGTATATTTTGCAAATCCGGGAATCCGATAAAATGAAACACTGTAAATTTATTTTGAAGAACTAGATAGCTATCTGCTCTATTTGCGCGAGGAAGGCTTAATGGTATCGATCAATATTAATGATTCGATCGATTTCTTAAGTGGTGTTCATGCGCATTCATAACTTTACAAAATGAATCAGATCGATCCGGAATTTTATATTGCTTCAATTCGAGACACGCTTTCAAGTACAAATGTCCTGATGTTCAAAGCGCCCGGTCGCATCAACATCATCGGCGAACATACCGATTACAACCAGGGATTGTGCATGCCCGCAACAATTGACAAATGCATTTATTTCGGAATCATACCGTCTCATGAGACAGAAGTCATTTCGTTGAATCAGGGCAACAACTGGTTTCCAACTCAGGAACACAACAGGCTGGATTGGGCAATCTACTTTAAAGGATTAATGGATCTCTTAAAACAGCAGGGATATTCCTGGCCATATTTTAAAATGGCATTTGGCGGGGATCTTCCTTCAGGGGCCGGATTGTCTTCTTCTTCAGCAATAACTTGCGGATTTATTTCAATAATCAATCAATTTGCAGAGTTAAACATCGACAAAGAAAAATTAACGCAATATGCAGTTAAGGCAGAAAAAGCTTCCGGTCTTGATGGAGGGATGATGGATCAGATTTGTATCATGAATGGAAAAAAGGATCATGCCTTAATGATCGATTGCTCAAATTGGAAATACATTTACTTGCCGGTTTCGTTCACAGATGTATGTTGGTTGATTGTGGATACCAAAGTTACGCATAAATTAATTGATACTGAATACAACTCCCGTTCGAATTCATGCAAAGAACTATTGCAAACTGCAAAACAATATTTTTCTGGAATTTCTTCACTGAGTCAATTGGATGAAGAAAAGATTCACAAGCTCAGCGCACAAATTACAAGATCAAAACTCAACATGTTGAAATACATCTTTGAAGAGAACATGAGAGTCATTGGAATGGAAGATGCCATCAAACGTTCGGATTTTGGCTCTATGGGCAACTTGTTATTTGATGGTCATGAAGGATTGAGAAAACTATTTCAGGTGAGCTGTCGAGAGTTGGACTTTTTAGTCGATTATGCAAAGTATAACGGAATTGCTTATGGAGCCAGAATGATGGGTGGTGGATTCGGTGGATCTACTTTGCATCTAATTTCGCAGTCCGCCAAACAAGTTTATCAATCGGGAATTGCAAATGCATATCGTAACCGATTCGGATATGAACCGGACGTATTTGAAGCGAAGTTTGGAAATGGTGTTGGGGAGAAAAGGAGCAAGAAGCAATAGGCAAGGGGAATAGCCAAGGGGCAATAGGCAAGAAGCAAGGAGCAAGAAGCAATAGGCAAGAAGCAATGCTTAATCAAGATATCTTTGTGAGTTGCGGAAATTTATTTTAACTTTTTCTTCGCGGACTTTGACATAATCCTTCACGAACTTTGCGGTAATCGTATTTTTTAATTAAAAGCCATTTTAGACTATGAAATACATTTCAATCTTTTGTTTTGTTTTTTTGAATTTAATTGCATTTGGTAAGGGCAAAACAGATGAATTAAAATTAAAAGCATTACTCGAAAAAGAATTTCCCGGAGTTCTCATTAAATCCAATGAACCAAGAGATGGGTATGAATTCTGCTTGGAATTAACCATAAACCAAAAGTTGGATCACTGGAATGATCAATCCGGTTTATTCCCGCAAAAAATTCTATTGTATCACAAGTCATTTAAAAATCCGAATGTATTGGTTACAGAAGGTTACTCGGTAATTGACAGAATTTATGAAGCTTCTATGATTTTGGATGCAAATCAATTTTCTGTGGAATACAGATTTTTTGGTATTTCAAAACCGGAAAAGATCAATTGGAAAATGCTCAATCACAAGCAGGCTTTGGAAGATCTGCACATGATTAAAACCAAGCTAGCAAAAATCTACAAAAAAACCTGGGTGGTGACAGGAGTCTCCAAGGGAGGCACCACAACAGCACTCTATAGTTTAACTTACCCGAATGATGTGAAAGCAGCTGTTGCTTACGTTGCTCCTTTTGTATTGGAACAGGAAGATAAAAGAACGATAGAGCATTATAGAAATAAAGTAAGCACTCCGGAATGCAGGCAAAAGGTCAGGGATTTTCAAAGAAATCTTTTGAGTCACCGGAATGAATTGAAAGTGATGCTGGCTGAACTGGAGAAAAGAGATGAAGTGATTTTTCAGATAGACAAAGATAAAGTCATTGATTTTACTGCAATGGAATATCCGTTTTCTTTTTGGCAATGGGGTTTTGGTTGTGCTGAAATTCCTGATCAATCTGCTAATGCACAAGTCATCTTCGATCATATAGAAGAAGTTGTTGATTTTAATTATTACGATAATAAATCCTGCGCTGAGTTTTTACCAGCGTATTATCAGTTCATGACGGAATATGGGTATTATGGATTTGACACAGCAGGAATCAGTGATTTGTTAGTCTATCCCCATCTCTCCAATCTCGAATTTTGTCCAAAGGATGCGGATCTGACCTATCATGGGGATTATATTAAGGAAATGCAGCTCAAAGCAATTCATGAGAGTAAAAATATCATATACATCTATGGTGGATTGGATACCTGGACGTCTTGCGGGATTGAGCCTTCTCCGGAAACCAATGCCATCAGATTGGTTAAGTATGACGGAGGACACCGGACCCGGATAAGAGATTTTCCGGATTCAGAAAAGCAAATCGTCTATACTGCATTGAAAAAATGGACCAAGAGTAAAACGAAGGCATTACCATATTAGGCTATTGAAGTTCTCTGAATTATAGAAATTTAATTTTCAGTTCAATCACAAGGTAATACTAAGGCTATCCGAATTGTGCGAAATATATTTAATAAGTTTATTTTTACATCCCTATAGCCTTCAGCCTAAAAGTCTATAGCCTTATTAATTATGGAGCTTCAACAAGATCAGTACAGCATTCAGGGGATTCCTGTAAAAGAATTAGTCGAAACGTATCATACCCCGTTGTATGTCTATGATACTTCAATCATCAAAAGACAAATTGATCGGCTAAAATCAGCATTTCATGTTCCTGATTTGGGCATTCACTTTGCTTGTAAAGCTTTGAATAATATCAATATTCTGAAACTCATTCACCAATGGGGAGTTGGTTTGGATGCAGTGTCGATACAGGAAGTGTGGACAGCAATTAAAGCGGGATTCAAACCAGAAGAAATCATCTATACTCCGAATTGTGTTGCTCCGGATGAAGTGGAGATGGCGATTAACTTAGGGGTACAGATTAATATTGATCATATTGAAACCCTTGAATACATAGGTCACCATCATCCCAACGTAAAAATAGGCATCCGCATCAATCCACACGTGATGGCTGGAGGCAATGAAAAAATATCCGTAGGTCATATCGACAGCAAATTCGGCATTTCAATTTATCAGATGCCCTTGGTATTGAGATTGGTTGAAACATTAAAACTTAAAGTGAATGGACTGCATATGCATACTGGTTCCGATATTCTCGATGCAGGAGTTTTTAATCTTGCCTCGGAAATCATGTATGACACTGCCAAAAAATTTCGTGATTTAGAATTTATAGATTTTGGAAGTGGATTAAAAGTACCTTATAAGCCGGATGACATTCAAACAGACATCGAAGAATTGGGAGAAGTATTGTCTGCATCGTTCAATCAGTTCTGCAAAGACTATGGAAGGAAATTGAAATTGTATTTTGAACCAGGAAAGTATCTGGTTTCAGAATGTGGATTTTTCTTTGTTAAAACCAATGTGATCAAGCAAACTCCATCTACTGTATTTGCAGGAGTGGATTCCGGTTTAAATCATCTGATCAGGCCAATGTTTTACAATTCGTATCACCACATTGTAAACATCAGCAATCCAAAAGGAAAACCAAGGGTCTATAATATCGTAGGATACATCTGTGAAACGGATACGTTTGCTAGTGATCGTGTGGTATCCGAAATTCATCCTGGCGATATCCTTTGTTTTAAAAATGCAGGGGCCTATTGTTTTACCATGTCATCCAACTACAATTCACGTTTTCGTCCTTGTGAAGTCATGGTTCATGAAGGAAAACATTATCTGATCCGTCAAAGAGAAACCATGGATGACTTGTTTAAAAATCAGGTAGAAGTATTATAATCACATCAATTTTACAAGTTTGAAAACGGAATTATTCATTTGACTTTAGTCAAACCATAAAACATACTAAAAGAATAAGAATAAATCAATCTTTAACAACCATCTATCAATAACAATTGACTTTAGTCAATTATAAAAAAGGATGACTTGTTCAAGAATCAGGTGAAAGTATTATGATCGAAGTACCTTACAAGCTTTGGGTATAGAAATGATACCTTGACTTTAGTCAAAAGTTAAAATAATGCTATGAGTAAAAACAGAAAAATCAAGCTGCAATTATAAACTATAACTTACAATTGACTTTAGTCAATTGTAAGCAAAGCAAACACATCTAAAGAAAAACACTCTTGCAACTCCAAAGAGAAAACATAGTGTACCCAATATCCTTTAAACATCTGCGCAATCCGTGTTATAAAAAAACCGGCCTTGCTGGAAAGGTCCGGTTTCGTTCACAATATTAGGAATTCCCTGAGTTCGGTGAAAGGGATTATAATTCAGTTTATAATTAGTAGTCTCTAGTCTATGTATTTATAGTCCACAGGAAGTAAGTAAAAAAAGTATACTTCCTACAGCCTTAATAACTTTAGCCTATCCCGAAGGCCCGCCTGACCGGTCGGGTAGGGACTCCTACGGGGCAGCCTTCTTACTTCAAATGAATCCCGATACTTTTTCAAGAAAAAATACCGGGATTTTGGTTTCATTCCTCGTCACAAGGTCAACCGGAACAGCGCAAGCGTTCTTTGCTGTCCATTACTCTTTAGTGCCTACTACAATTTTTGCATTGTAGGTATGGTTTTGTAAATCTCTAAGTTGTAAATAATAAACACCTTTTGACAAGGCATCTTGTAAAGAGAATTTACAAACCCTTCCGTACAATCGTTGGGATATGACTTTGTGGCCATATACATCATAGATCACCAGATCCTTTTCCATGGACATCCGATCGGATTGAATTATCAGATAGTCTGTCCCTGGATTTGGATAAATGTTTACAATAGTGTTGTCAGGATCGGCTGGTTCCACAGATACTACAATAAAATCCGTGGCCAGTGTATGTGTTGTTGTATTTGTTCGAATTGGATTATTAAAATCAAAATAAATATCTGCATCATTATGAATGACAGTTTTCAATGGGGCTTCCTTTTTGGGTTGAATGGAATAAATTACATAACCGTTGGAACCGGCATCATCGATTGCCTGGTAAGGAAGGTAAATCGGGTCAAAGCGGAAACTTAAGACCCGATCTACCAAACTGAAACTAAATTGATGAGATGCACCTAAGACGACTAGCGTTGTTAAGTCCATCCATTCACTCAATGTATCCACAATAATCACTTTGAATGCAGTGTCATTTCCTGTATTCTGAAATCTGATTTTATATTCGATCGATCGATTCGGCTCAATGAATCGTTCTGCTCTGTATCCTAATGGAAGCCCGGTTTTATCATTCGGATCAAAGGATCCTCGTGAAGCCTGGCAATCAATTGCGATATCAGGATCTTCCTCATCTTCAGCAAACATTAGAAAATATCCTGTGCTGAAATTTCCGAAATTATCTCTGCCACATGCTTCAATAGCTACCGTCGGATTGGAATGGCCTGGGTGATTTTTTACTTGATCGGCAAGTATTCGATAGCTTTTTCCATTAGCAGGATATTCCAGATCGGTAAATTGACCGGCATTGAGTTTAATATCTTTTTTTAATCCCGGCATAATATCATCTTCCACAATCCAGTACTGTATCGGATCCTGCATATTTTCTCCACTTGCATTTTGAATTCGGAATTTTACTTTACCGGTGTCACAACTGGCATCGAGCTTTATACTGGCACCCGACCACAATGGAGATTTTATACAATCATAGTGTGGTAGCATTTGTGCAGTCACACAATGCGTTTGACCAACAATTGTAGAATTGCAATCAATATTGACCGTAATGTTGAATTCACCTTTTTGAAAAACATCGAGTCTTCCCAGGTTAAATTCAACAAAAGGTAATTGAATCTTTGAAGCTGGAATGCTTGAAGCAATAAAACTCATAAATGGATCCAGTTTGATCAGGACTTTTGCCGAGTCTTCTGCAATCGTTCCACTGTTGGAATAATTGATAAAGTATTTGAAATCCACACAGCGCCTCACAACAGGAGCATGCACTTCTACTACTAATTGTGGGCATGAGATTAAAGCCTGAATGCCATAATCGAGATTGATGACTTTGGTGCTCGAATCAATATCGATGATTTGTTCCTTGTTGCAGGAGGTCCAGACCGGGTACTCCGGGATGATTATAAAATGATGTCTTCCGTAATCCGCTTTTCCATAAATTAAAGATTGAGGGTTTTTGTAAATATGTTTGTTTTGATTGAAGCTGTCGATAACTGTATATGTAGTAAATAGTGGTTCCTGATCGTAATTGCAATTGAGATTGGCATCGATATAGGCATTGAAAAAACTTGGAATGGCAATTAACGACTCACATGAAGTATGGCTGACTATTACAGAAGTATCAAATAATAAATTCCTGAATCGAATTGCCTTTGGATTATTAAAAATTTCAAAACATGGTTTGGCCGCTTGATTTGAAATCCATTTCATTCTAAACAGAGCCTGGCCGTCAGGGCTGTGATAACCGATGATAGGAGAATCCCAGGTAATATTTAAAGCACTACCATCAAATACATAATTAGTGATCGCTTGAAAATTGGGAATGCCAATCTGATCGATAGAGAAAAATGTTCCATTAAAACTTTGTTCGCGGATTGAGAAATGCATTGAAGAAATAAATTGAAATCGGCTGCATCTCAGTTCGATATAATTGGTATCTCCCGACCAACCTTTGTCGATTAAATACATGGTAACTGAATTCTGAGCGAAAATGGAATGAATTCCGGTTAACACTCCTATTTGGATTACCATGGCTAAAACACTTTGTCTGATAAATCTTTTCATTGTTTTGGCCAATTATATCAATGAACAAAAGTATCCTATACTTACTCGGGTAGAAAATAAAAAAATTGTAATTTGTAGGCTATTTTAAGCGTGAATAAATTACAATATACTGAATAACAGTATAATAAAATAAAATTATGTATTAGATATTATGAAAAATCCTCAATTTATAGAGCTGTATTTAACATTAAATAAGCGTCAAAAACAGGCTTTTATCAAATATCTCAGTTCTGCTTATTTCAATACCAATGTCAAGCTGGTAAAAGCTATTGAGAAAATAGATACCCTGAAGGACAAAGAAATACAACACCTTAAACCTGAATTATTCGGTTTCTTATATCCAAATGAAAAATTTACTGATGTCAAACTCAGACTGTTGTTCTCTGATTTATTGAAGCAGCTTAAAAATTTCATTTATATAGAAGAACAACAAGGATTGTCTATGGAAAAAGAATTGTCCTTCATTCGATTTTTGCGAAAATCCAAATTGATTAATCTTTTTGAAAATCAGGCATCCTCATTGAAAGAACAATTTCAGGATAAGAGAAACTGGGATCCGGATGTTTATGATTATCATGGCAGGCTTGACATGGAGTTGCTCACCTATAAATCTTTTAAAAACCGGTTTAGCAATTTCGATTTTAAAGAGAGTTCGGAAACCCTTGAAGTTTCAGCGATGATCAAACGAATGAGGATATACCTGGAACAATTGTCACATGAAGCAATTAGTGATACCAGTAATGAATATCCAATGTTGTTGTCCTGGGTGAAATATGCGGAAGAATTAAATTGGGATCGATTTCCAGAGTTGAAGATATATTTACTTGCCTTGAAGATGTATCAACTTCCTGGTGAAGATCATTTTTTTGAAGAGTATTTAAAAATGATTAGGCAGTTCGAAGGTGATTTCGATTTTGAGCGTGGACGGCAGATTTATCTCACCGCTTTGAATTACTGTATTCGGAAAATAAACCAGAATCACACTTCTTATTTTCAAAAAACACTTGAATTATATCAGCATTGTGTTAAACATGGTTGGTTATTGGATTATGGGGTAATGAGTTCTTTGACTTATAAGAATATCATTGCACTTTGCATACGAATGAATGATTTGGATTTAGCGATCCGATTGCTTGAAGAATATAAAAGTCTTGTGAAGTCGGATGATCGCAATACCATTTACCAGTTCAACCTGGCGAAAATATATAAAGAGCAGCGAGAATATTCCAAAGCACTTTATCTGCTCAATACTTCCGTTTTCAAGGATCCGCTCATTGAATTGAATGCGCGTGTTGAGATGATAAAAATTTATTACGAAATACACGAACCCGATTTGATGCACAATCAGATTCAGGCTACCAAGAATTTAATTAAGCGATCCAAGAAGCTTGGATACCATAGAGAATATTATTCCAATTTTTTACAAACAGCCAATCGCTTATTCGCAACAAGACAGTTGAGTAAATCGGAAAAAGAAACCTGGCTGATTGCCATAAAAGCAGACAACCGGCTGATTGAAAAAAACTGGCTGTATACTATGGTGGATAAAATAAAAGTGGCTGCAACTATGGTTTCTTAGCACCTGTTCATTCGTACAGTTTTTGTGAATTACTTGAATAAATCCCTATTTGTGCTGCCCACTTCTTCTATATCTGAAACAAAAGATGAAAAGGGCATTACTATTCAGTTGCATTATAAGTTTAAAGAAACTCATTATTTTGTTTCTGCTGATCGGTCATATTGATTTTATTCATGCACAATCACCATCATGGAAATTATGGGCAAGCGGATTACCTTCCGGGGTTTATCCCAGAATGGTGGTCGCTCCCAATCATGACATTTTTTATACACTATTGGGGACTGGAATCAACCTTGGATATATTTATAAAGCCAATACGCAACAATCCACAGGAAGCTTTACTGCTTTGACGCAAATACCAAGACCATCAACCATTCAAAATAATATTGTCGCTTTAGGATACAACAAAAACAGCGAAGCTATTGCAGGTATCTACCGTACGGATGTAACTCAACCCTGGCTTTTTGTATTCAACAGTGTGACTTCTCGTTGGGATACTGCTAAATCAACAGGGGTGCCATCATTAGGAGGACATTGTGTGGCCACATCAAAGAATGGAACCATCTATGTCGGGACCCGATGGGCCAATATTTACAAATCAACAGATGATGGCCATACATATGAAGTGATTGATGATAGTAAATCTGTCAAATCACAACATCCGTGTTATTATCCAAGCTTGTTAAATGGTACGGATTACGATGCAGCCATTTTTTCCATCAACATTGATAACAATGGAAGAATTTATGCAGGTACTGAAACAGCCGGTGTAATTTATTCGGATGATGAAGGAGTAAGTTGGCATCCCGCTGATCTTTTTGCATGTCAACAAAATGATCCTCAACAAAAAGATACAACCAGTCCAATGATGCCTTTGTCAATAAGTGGAAATGCGGCTGCTCTAGGTTTTACAAAAGATAATAATCTGGTTTGGTCCGGTGTAAATATGTGGCAAATCGGTTGGAAAAATCGAATGGGGTTTGCTGATATGAAAGGAAAGACCACAATGGAGTTGAAAGGGTTACCGGATTATCTGGTACAAACAGGTCAACAAGTTTCTAAAATAGTGACAACGACTAACGGGCAAATGTTTTTTCATTCCGGTAGCTCAAATGGCGCAACGCAAATAGGAATCTACACTTCCCGTGATGGAATTCACTGGTCATTATTTAATACTGGCATCACCGGGCAAAACGATGGACTCTCTCAAGGTTCTCTTGCAGTCGATGGAAATAAAGTGTTCATGGCAACGCGCGATGGAAATGTTTGGGTCTATGAAGACAGCATTGATGTTACCGCAAATGCTGAGATTGAACATGTAATTTCCTCATTTGCAATTCATCCAAATCCGGCAACAGATCGTATTGTTGTTTCAAATACCGAAAGACCATTGAAAGATTTTATAATCTACAATTCAATTGGAAAATTGATTTTGAAAAACACATTCAATAAAACCACAGAAAACGAGATTGATATTTCAAATGTCGGCCCTGGTCTTTACATCATTACAATTACTGATGTCAATGGCATTCAATATGTACAGAAGTTTGCCAAAGCAGGCAGATGATAAAAGATAATGGATTGCTAAATGGATGTGCTCAATTTAGTCAGCTTAATAAACGTTTGTTTCATTGCATTTTCCAATTCAGAGTAATCCGGAATTTTTTTTGCAACGAGTATAAACAGAAATGAAACTTTGTATGAAGAGGTTTCCGGAAAGTAATTTTTCCAATTCAATCGATAGACCTCGCGAACTCTCCGCTTGATGAGATTGCGATCATGGGCTTTACGAAAATTCCTTTTTGGAACAGAAATGGCAAATTGCGGAGAAGCCAATTGACCTGTCGGCAATTTTTCGAAATGATATTTTAATAAGAAAGGATGATGAAAGAAGGAATTCTTCGATTCGACGAGAATTTCTATTTCTTTTCTGGATTTGATCCGGAGCCTTGCAGGAAAATCTAGATTTTGGCTCACGTTGGAGAATTATTATTTCAACCCACCCTCGTCTGAAACGCTGAGTTTAAATCTTCCTCTGGCTCTTCTGCGAGCTAGGATTTTTCTTCCGTTTTTAGACTTCATGCGGGATCTGAACCCGTGTTTGTTGGATCTCTTTCTTCTGGAAGGTTGAAATGTACGTTTCATAAAATTATGATTTTCAATGCCTTATTTAAAAAGGGATTGCAAAGATAGCTTATTTTTTATTTTTATAATGGCAGTGTTCTAAAATTCTTGAAATTCCTTTAAATGTTGGGAGAAAACCAAACGAGAACCCGTTTTCTAGCTATTCATAGAAATTAGGAATTCATCATTGGTAGCAGTACCGACCATATGTTTTTTAACAAATTCTATAGCCTCTTCGGGTTTCATATCCGCCAGGTGATTGCGCAGAACAAACATCCTCTGAATAATCGCATCATCCAACAGAAGGTCTTCCCTTCTGGTGCTCGATTTGGTTAGGTCAATAGATGGGAAAAGTCGCTTATTGGATAAGTTTCTATCCAATTGAAGCTCCATATTGCCCGTTCCTTTGAATTCTTCAAAAATGACTCCGTCCATTTTGGATCCCGTATCAATGAGTGCCGTTGCGATAATGGTCAATGAGCCTCCATTTTCAATTTTCCGGGCAGCTCCAAAGAATTTCTTTGGTTTTTGCAAGGCATTGGCTTCAACTCCACCTGACAATACTTTGCCCGAAGAAGGAGCAACCGTATTATAAGCTCTGGCGAGACGGGTAATTGAATCTAAGAGAATGACCACATCATGGCCACATTCAACCATTCGTTTTGCTTTTTCCAGCACGATATTGGCAACACGGACATGATTGTCAGCAGGCTCATCAAATGTCGATGAAATCACTTCTGCATTTACATTTCGCTTCATGTCCGTTACCTCTTCAGGACGTTCATCAACAAGCAAAATGAGTAAAAAGCACTCCGGGTGATTTGCTGAAATAGCGTTGGCAATATCTTTTAATAAAAATGTTTTTCCCGTTTTCGGTTGTGCAACAATTAAACCTCTTTGCCCCTTACCGATTGGAGTAAACAAATCAATCATCCGGTTTCCATAATCTCTTCCCGCAGGACTTGTAGTCAATTTAAATTTTTCATTTGGAAACAACGGAGTAAGATAATCGAAAGGAACTCTGTCCCTGATTAAATTGGGTTCCAGTCCATTGATCTTGGAAACTTTTAATAGGGCAAAGTATTTTTCACCTTCTTTTGGAGGACGTATTGCTCCAACGACAGTATCGCCGGTTTTTAAGCCAAACAATTTAATCTGAGAAGGGGAAACATAAATATCATCCGGAGAAGAAAGGTAATTGTAATCCGAACTTCTCAAAAATCCATATCCGTCCGGCATCATTTCAAGGACTCCCATTCCTTCAACCACCCCCTCGAGCTCAACTACAAATAATGGCTCCGGGCGTTTTTGAATTTCAGGACTCATTTCACTTTCACTGGATTCAGGTTTAGCATTCTCTTCGGTATGTCCATTTTGAGCTGCGGATTCTTCTTGTCTGTAGTTCTTGCGATAATTATTTTGCTTGTGTTCAACGTGTCGTTTCTCTCTTGCCGGTGGTCTGGAATGATGTTCTTCTTTTTTGTATTCCACATCATTGGGTACTGCAGCTTGCTCTATCACTTCAGCATTTAGAACCTCCAAAGGCTCTTCCAGCGGGACTTCTGCCGGAACTTTGAGAATTGGTTCAGCGGGTTTGACCAAACGCCTTCTTCTATGTCGGACATTGTGTTCATCTTCCAGGATTTCGTACGCCGGGTTTTGTTCGGGTATTGATGTTGATCCTTCATCAGAATCGGAAGTTCCAACAGCACTTTTATTCAAAGCTTGCTGATCCAGAATTTTATAAATTAAATCCTGCTTGCTCAGCTTTTTGGAATTTTCGACATTGAGTTTCTCAGCTACTTCTCTAAGCTCAGGAACCAGCATGTCATTAAGTTGCAGTATGTCGTACATAGAAAAAAATTGGACGATAAGTAATATTCAACAAGTGATTTGAAAGGATAATATGGCTTGTAAAACGAATCGATATTCAGAGGCTCAGTTAATCGATAAACAAATCAGGTTTTTTTACTTGGAAATTTGAATGAAATTAACTGGGTAAACTCTGGAGATGCGAAAGAACTGATTACCAGTTCCGGTTTTGCCCTGCAAATATACAAAAGACTTATCCGATTTTATATTTTTTTAAAAAAATTTCCACATCTTGCTGTAACATTGCCGGCCCGAATATTTCATAAAATGGTAGAACTCAGGATACTTAGAAATGAAACCGCCAGAGTCCTGGAAGGATATAAAAAACGCAATTTGCCAGATGAATTGATGTCATTGGTCCCAAAGATTATTGAAAAGGATGATCTCAGGAAATCAATCCAATCCCAGTCGGATCATCTTTTATCTCAACTCAATAAACTGGCAAAAGAAATCGGGGATCTGTATAAATCAGGCAATCGTGCTGAAGCTGATCAATTAAAAATAGAAGTGTCTGCTATTAAGGAGAAAACAATTCAATTAGAAGATGAACTCAACGCTGCCAAAGTATTTATAGAAGAAGCTCTTATTCAACTTCCAAACATACCTTACCATTTGGTTCCACAGGGCCGTGGTGCAGAGGATAATGAAGTATATAAGAATTGGGAAAAGAACTTGCCTGAATTATCAGAAGGCTCTTTACCACATTGGGATCTGGCAAAAAAATACGACTTGTTTGATATGGAACTTGGAGTGAAAATTTCCGGTTCCGGTTTTATTTTATACAGAAACAAGGGTGCTAAACTTCAAAGGGCATTGATCAATTTCTTTTTGGATGAAGCTGCAAAAGCAGGCTATGAAGAAATGCAACCCCCATTGTTGGTCAACGCGGATTCAGCGAAAGCCACAGGCCAGTTACCGGATAAAGAAGGCCAAATGTATTATGCAGAAAAAGATGATTTGTACTTAATACCTACTGCAGAAGTACCTGTGACCAATATCTACAGGGATGTTTTGCTTAAAGATGAAAATTTTTCTGTTAAAATGTGCGCGTATACACCATGTTTCAGAAGAGAAGCCGGGTCTTATGGAGCACATGTCAAGGGATTGAACCGGGTCCATCAATTTGACAAAGTAGAGTTGGTCAGGATAGAACATCCAAAAAATTCATATGCTGTTTTGGAGGACATGTTGAATCATGTTGAGGGTTTATTAATCAAGTTGGAATTGCCTTATAGAATTTTGAGATTGTGTGGTGGCGATATGGGATTTACATCAGCGATGACATTTGATTTCGAAGTGTATTCAGCTGCACAAAAGCGTTGGCTGGAAGTGAGTTCGGTTTCTAATTTTGAAAGCTTCCAGGCCAACCGCATGAAGTTGAGATTTAAAAATGAAAAGGGCGACTCTGTCCTGGCTCATACACTCAATGGAAGTGCTTTGGCTTTGGCCAGAATTGTGGCTGCGCTGTTGGAAAATCATCAAACTTCTGATGGAATCCGGATTCCGGAAGCCCTAAGAGTGTATACCGGTTTTGATTATATTCGTTAAGGGTTTCAACAACTTATAAATCAATTACATCGATCCGTTTTAAGAAAAAATTAAGGAAGCTATTGAATCTCTTTACCCTTTCATATGTTTACATACGCATAAAAAATAAATGAAAATATGATACTCAATTCAGATTACATGATTTATTACATCCTAACTATTGTCATGTCCGTCATCGGTATGATCATTTCATCAAGGTTGCAATCTAAATTTAAAACATACTCCATGATGGGTCTGCGATCCAATAAATCTGGGAAAGAAATTGCTCAGGAAATGTTGAATTACTATGGCATTCATGATGTAGTCGTGCAGGAGTCTCAAGGCTTTTTGAGTGATCATTATAATCCGATGGATAAAACCGTGAATTTAAGTCCTGAAGTTTATAGTGGGCGAAGTATTGCTGCTGCGGCTGTTGCAGCTCATGAATGTGGACATGCTGTGCAACATGACACGGCATATGCTATGTTGCAATTGCGTTCCAAGCTGGTTCCCGTAGTGAAAGTGGCTTCTATGGCGCAACAGTTTTTACTGCTGGGTGCCTTTATGTTGGCCAATACATTTCCTTCCTTATTACTTATAACTATTGTTGTATTTGGTATAACAACTTTGTTTAGTTTTATCACCTTACCGGTTGAATTTGATGCAAGTAGAAGAGCGTTGGTTTGGATTAATGAAAGAGGCATAGTCAGTGGAGATGAATATACGGGCGCAAAAGATGCTTTGAAATGGGCAGGTCTTACTTATGTTGTGGCTGCTTTATCTTCATTGGTGATGTTGATTTATTTAGTTTTACGGTATATTGGAATAAATAGGGATTAGGGAAAAATAAATAACGATACAAACGGATTGATAAGGTAATTGACAATTGACAATGGAAAATTGACAATTTTTAATTGGAATATTTTAAAACAACATACTTATTAATTCAAAGAAATTTTGTTATTTTTCATTTTGAAATTTTTGAACATTTTGAAATCCAAATTAATTTTCCTAAAGCCTAAAGCCTAAAGCCTAAAGCCTAAAGCCTATGTCGCAATTAATCAATAATACTTCAATACTAAACTAAATCCAATGTCAGCAGAACTCGAACTCCAACTTCGAAAAACAAAAGAAGAATTTGATAAAGCCATTGAGCATTTGCAAAAGGAATTGCAAAAAGTGAGAACCGGCAAAGCTTCCACATCGATGCTCGATGGAATTATGGTGAATTATTATGGTTCACCAACGCCACTTTCGCAGGTAGCGAATTTAAGTTTGTCTGATTCAAGAACCATTGCCATTCAACCCTGGGAGAAAAAAATAATCGGAGATATTGAACAAGCGATATTCGCAGCAAATCTTGGCATCACACCACAAAATGATGGTGAAATGATACGCATTGGAATTCCAGCGCTAACAGAAGAACGAAGAAAAGAATTTACAAAACAGGTAAAGCACTATGGAGAAGAAGCCAAAGTAAGTGTTCGCGCCAGCCGTCATAAAATATTGGAAACTATTAAAAAAGAACAAAAGAATGGACTGGCTGAAGATATCGCCAAACGCAAGGAACAAGAAGTGCAGAATCAGGTGAATGACTATATATCCAAAATTGACAAGATCGTCGAGAGTAAGGATAAGGAGATTATGACGGTGTGATGATGGATTTCTTAGTGTAGTATTCAATATGATCTATTCAATTTAAAACTGAGAAAAGGTTACCCTTAAATTTTACTGACTATGAAACTTGCTTTTTAAATTAAATTTAAGAAGCGTTTCTGCTTTCCCAACGTTATGGATTTATTTCACCTACCTAAATTTCATAACGATGAAAAATCTATTTTCCCGCGAAATCACTTTGGATGAACTGGTTTTCGAACATCGTAACCATGTATATGGTGCATACGCCATACGCAAGAACTATAGCAAGAACATGTCAAAAGCATTGCTCATAGCAGTCTTGTTCTTTGTTGCTCTCTTTTTATCACCGGGAATCATTGATTCTTTCAGACACAAAGAAGTTGTGCCTGCCAATTTATTTGAAGACAAGATTCATGAATTTGTGGTCACTCCGAATCTTGAGCCTGTTATAATACATCGGAATAGTGATCCGAAACCTGGCAGATCGTTGAACATCCCAAAGTCCATGACCAACCCAATGGTTGTTAAGGATGAGACGGTTAAGACCGATGAACAGTTAAATAATACCCCAATTGATAATATCAAATCTGATGAATCTATTACGGGAGGCAACGGATCATCAGATAGTGGAACATCAACAGGTGTTTCTTCAGGAGATGATCGTGGAGCTGAGAATACATCCAACGAAGTCTTCATGATTGTTGATGAATTGCCTTCATTTGGTGACGATCATTCTGCTTTGACCAGATATCTCGCCAAATCAATCCGGTATCCACAAATTGCCAGAGAAAATCACATCGAAGGAAAAGTTGTAGTAGAATTTATCATCGGCAAAAACGGTGAAGTGAATTCTGTTAATGTATTAAGAGGAATTGGTGGAGGATGTGATGAAGAAGTGATCCGCGTCATCCATAACATGCCCAAATGGAAAGCTGGAATTCATCATGGCAAACCGGTTAATGTCAAATTGGTATTGCCGGTAAGTTTCAAGTTGAATTGAGGAGAAGGCTGCCCCGTAGGGGTCCCTTCGGGATAGGCTATAGACTGTAGGCTATAGGCTACAGGAAGAGAAGAATTAAGGAATTCAATAGACAATGCATAGATTTTATTCAAATCCTCATTCCTTCATTTTTAATTCTTTAATTTTTTCATTTTCCTCTTCAGCCTAATCTTCTCGCGGCTTCAGAAATCGTTTCCTCTGTTTTTGCAAAACAAAATCGCAACATTTTTGGATCGTAGCCATCGTGATAAAATGCGGAGATGGGAATTAAAGCAACTTTATTTTTTTCTACCAGCTCCATTGAAAAATCCAAATCACTTTTAGTGGATAGCTTACTGTAAGAGGCTAATGCAAAATAGCTTCCTTCACAGGGTAAAAAATCAAATGCCGTATTTTTCATTTGTTCGAAAAAGAAATCGCGTTTTTGTTGATAGAATAATGGAAGTGTTTTGAAAAATTCTTTATGTTCCTCCATGAATCTTGCAATAGCATATTGTGCAGGAGTATTCACAGAGAATACAGTAAACTGATGGAGTTTTCTAATTTCATTTGTGATTTCAGGTTTAGCAATACTATAACCTATTTTCCAACCGGTATTGTGTAAAGTTTTTCCCATTGAAAAAACAACTACTGAATGTTCCATTAATGAAGCATTCTCGAGTGCACTGGAATGTTTGATTCCATCAAAAACCAACAAGTCATATACTTCATCCCAAATCAATAAAATATCTTTTGATTTGGTAAGTTTCTCCATGCGATCCAAGTCCTCTTTGTGTAAGATTCTCCCGGCAGGATTGTGAGGATTATTGATCAGAATCATTTTGATTTTTTCCTTATCCAAAATAGATTCCAACTGTGACCACGGTATTTTGAAATCAGGCAATTCCAATCTTAGATAAATTGGAGTCCCGCCATTTACTCTAACTGCGGGTCCATAAGAATCATATGCTGGCTCAAAGAGGATCACTTTGTCTCCTGGCCTTGCAAATGCTGAAATGATGGTGTATATCGCCTGTGTTGCACCCGCAGTTACTGTGATTTCTGAATCCTGATTTGCATGATAATTATAATCACTCGTTAATCGCTTGGCTATTTCATTTCGCAATGCGGGTAAGCCGGGCATGGCTGCATATTGATTATAATTATTCTTAACCCCTTCATCAAGATATTGAAACAATTCAACAGGTGGACTAAAATTTGGAAATCCTTGCGCAAGATTGATCGCTTGGTGCTGTATTGCTGCAGCAGTCATTTTTGCAAAAATAGAAAGTCCGGCATCGGGGAGTTTGCTTTCTATTTTAAAGGACATTGGAATTTATTTAGGATTTATTAGTTCTAATTTCATCATTCGTTAATCGATGTTCATTATTAAATCTCTAAACGAATTGATAACCTGAAAAAAATGAATAGCGAACACTGATTAACGAATGTAGAATTTAGAAGTAGGGTATTAAAGAAAAACCAAGACTACTTTGCATATTTTTTATAAAGTCTATCAATCTCGCCGGCCAGTCTATGATCTTTTTCTGTAATGGTATCTCCTTCATCATGAGTAGTCAATGTAATCTCAACAATATTCCATGAGTTTTTCCAAACGGGATGATGATTCAGTTTTTCAGACTGAAATGCTACTTCAGTCATAAATGCAAAGGCTTCTCCAAAATCTCTGAACTCAAACCGGCCTTCTAATTTGTTGTCAATTTCTTTCCACATAATCTTGATTTTAATTGATTTTACGTTTACTTAAATTCAAAATTGAATTTTGTTATTTGTTTGATTGAAGCATGTAATAATTTAATCGCCGAAAGCACATCGTCTTCATGGACCATTTCAATGACCTGGTGTATGTGTCTGGTCGGAATGGAAATAGCGCCTGCAATCACTCCATTTCCGGCCATTTGAACTGAAGCGGTATCGGTACCTCCACCGGATAATAGTTCCGGTTGCCAGGTTATTTTTTCATTCTCGGCACATTCCTTGAGCAATGCAATCATTCTCGAATCGGGAATGACACTGCTGTCGTATAATTTAATGGCCACTCCATGTCCGAGTCTGGTAATCATTTCATGAGCTTGCGCGCCTGGAACATCGAATGCAATGGTAGTGTCAATGTTGAATGCAAAATCCGGTGCTATGCTGTGCGCAGCAGATCTGGCGCCACGCAATCCAAGTTCTTCCTGTACAGTAAACACGCCATAAATATCCAATTCGGGTTTTTCATTCGCAAAGGATTTCAGGACTTCCAATAAAACATAAACCGAAATGCGGTTGTCCAGAGATTTTGAATTGAAACATTTGCCCATTCGGATCAGTTCGCGTTCTCGTGTGATGGGATTGCCGATAGAAATCAGGGATTCCAATTCCTGCTTCGGAAGTCCGGTATCTATAAAATAATCTTTGATCTGCGGAGCTTTATTTCGTTCGTCAGGATTCATTAGGTGAATGGGTTTGGAACCCATGACACCCGTGACTTCTTTTTTTCCGTGAATTATGACCCGTTGAGCGGTGAGTGTTTTTGCATCAAAACCGCCTAAAGGAAGGAATCTTATAAAACCATCATCATCAATATGCTGAACAATGAATGCAATTTCATCCATATGTGCCGTGAGCATGAGCTTTGAGGTATGCGTTCCTTTTTTAAAGGCGATAAGATTCCCCATGGCATCGATTTCCAGACTGTCGGTACATGCCTTGAGTTCATTCATCAATAAGCTGCGTATTGGGTGTTCAAAGCCAGGTGCACCGGGCGTCAGGCAAATCTTTTTCAATAATTCAATATTCACCATATAAGTCTCCGAGGGCGCTAAAATAGATCATAGTCATCACAACAATAAATATGGCTTTTACTACTATGTATTCAATTGATTTTTATGACCTTTGTTGAGTGTCAAGTTTAAGGTCACTCGCCAAAGAAACCATGATTTATGGACTCAGCTATTCACTGGGCCGTCTGATTAATTTTTTATTGATTACTGTTTACCTGACGCGGGTTTTTGAAGATCAAAAGGAATATTTTTCCATCTATACAGAAATCTATTTTTTCATCGCGCTTTTTCTTGGGATGCTCACCTTGCGAATGGAAACTACTTTTTTCCGTTTCGTTTCTGATGAACGATTTGAAAATAAAATTTATCCACTGGCCAGTCAATTGGTATTTATTGCTTCTTTTATTTTCATTGTGCTCGTTTGGTTGTTTATTCATCCCATTGAACATTTTTTACAATATCCGCAACTTCGCACCGCGATTTATTATTCAGCATGGATTATCGTATTCGATGTAATCTGTTCACTCCCATTTTCAAAATTGCGGTTTAAAAAACAAGCGATAAAATATGCCTGGATAAAATCTTCAGGTTTGATTTTAAATATTGCATTGGTCATTTTGTTTTTAAAATATTCCAATGGTGATTCAGGCGAGCATTTGACACTCGTCATTTTGGCAAACCTGATTTCAAGTATTTTTACTTTTATTCTTTTATTTGGAGAAATCAAAGAGTCTTTCGCAAAAGCCGACTGGAGTATAGCAGGAAGGATATTGAATTATTCTTTTCCACTGATATTGGTCACGCTCTCATTCATTTTTATTCAATATGGGGGCACAAGCATTTTAAAATACTTTTTACCGGGTTCGGTATTGGAAAACCTCGATCAGAGCAGTCAGTATAATGCAGCCTTCAGACTGGCAGTCATCATGAATTTATTTGTCACGGCGTTCAACTATGCAGCCGAACCTTTTTTCTTCCGCCATGTAAGCCAGGAAAATTCGAAACAGGTTTTTGCCAAGGTCTCGTTGTATTTCATCATAAGTTGTTGCATCATCTACCTGGCAACATGTTTATTTAAAGAAGACATCGCATTGTTGTTGGCAAAAAATTTCAGAGAGGAAATTTACTTAGTGAATATACTATTATTGGCCAATATCTTCACGGGACTGTATGCCAATATTTCGAGTTGGTATAAATTGTCTGATCGAAATTATCTGATGGCTGCGATCAGCATTTCAGGTTTGATGATGATGATTACGTTAAATATTTTTTTGGTACCAGTATTGGGCAATAGTGCTGCTGCATATTCCAATCTCATCAGCTATTTTTTCATTTGCACCATTTCTTATTATCAGGGACAAAAAAACTTTCCAATTCCTTATCCACTTTTTAAGATTGCTGCTTACCTTGTATTTTGCATTCTTGTTGTATGGCTGCTGCCCATAGTTTATGCAAATTTTGGGTTTGGATATTGGACGCAACACATCATTTCATTTCTTATTGTTCTTTTATTTTGTGTTTTTATTTATTTTAATGAAATAAAAGGTTCGTTCAAGCGGGACGCTTGAATAGACAATTGTTGGTTCAAACGTCCCGCTTGAACCATATTGTAAACGGCAAAGTCTTAGACAAATTAATTCAAAACCTTATTTGCTTTGTCACTGGCAAGCTGAATCATATTTTCTGAATACCCGGGTCTGCGGCTGGAGATGTCCATTTTAATCCTTGAATTTGCAATGATCCGTTGCTTAGGACTAAATAAAAATAGTTGTGGCAGTTCCTGATAAAGGATTTCCTGGAATCTTAAGTATGCGTTATTGCGATCAGTGTCCACAGAAGTGGTTCGGATCACCTGAATTAATGAATCCGTTTCAGGTGTTGCAAATCCACATCGGTTTGAACCGCCGGGTTTTGTGTTGCTGCTGTGCCAGCTTTGATAGGGATCATAAAGAGAAGGGGATTGGGTTTGCACACACAATGCGATATCGAATTTGAGTTCATTCATATCTTTTAAGATAAGAGACCAATCTTTTGTTTCCGGTATTATTTCTATACCAATTTTTTTTGCCTCTTCCTGGAGGAGCAGTGCCAGTTTTTTCCCAAGTTCTGCAGACACCATCACATGAAAGGACAGCTTAGCCGATTTGCCATTTATTTTTTTATCCAAAATTCCATCTCTATTGCTGTCGTTCCAGCCTGCTGTTTTCAATTCATTTGCAGCAGAAGTTGGGTTAAATTGAATTGGACTTAATTGTTTGTTGTAATAACTGCGTGATGGATGAAAGGGTCCTATTATGGGCTCTGCCAACCCCTGCATTACATTTTTAATAAATCCGGAAACATCAATCAACTGAGCTAATGCTTTGCGAACTTCTTTTTGGGAAAGCGCAGGATTTCTATTGTTTAATTCAAAATATGTATATTGAAATATGGTTGGAGTGAAAAACTGAAGTTTGTTTTTGCTGCTGGTGTCTTTTTCAAGATTATCAAATTGTTTTGGAGAAATATCTGTTGCAATATCAATACTGCCATCTTTAAGTGCAAGAATGGTAGCTGCTTCATCAGGCATGATCAGATATTCAATGCGATCCGGATATGCGCTTAACATCGGAATGGAATCTGCAAGTTTACTTCCCCACCAATTGGTCTTTTTTTCAAGTACTATTTTAGCGCCGGCATCCCAGGATTTTAAACGATAAGGTCCTGATCCGGAGATCTTAGTTTTACACATTTCAGCACTTTCAAAATCGGTTGCAAATTGCTTCAATTCCAATTTTTGCTCTGCTGTCCAGGAAGCGCTGTCTTTTGTCAGCAGATCATAAATCCGATATTTATTCATGATCCCTTTTGGATCATAGTAATGTGCCTGATACAAATTGATGTTGCCACAAATTTCTTTACTCAGTAAATAATTTTTCACAACATGAATTGCTAGATGTCGCGGATTGGTTGAATCGATCTCGATTTCTTTAATATTTTTAAGAATGCTTTTCCAGGTAGGATTTGTGATGAAAGGATTTAAAGCAGCTTTAACAGTGAATTCATAATCAGCGGCTAAAATCGGCGTGCCATCATCCCATTTAGCTTCCGGCCGCAGATCACATTCGAATACGGAAGCACTATCATTACTCCGTGTGAATTCCGGAATTTTTAAAACCAACAATGGAGACAGCTCGATTCTATCCATGCTGAATTCGAACATCGGCAACATGATAAAGGGTTCTATCTGGCTGGCAGATGCTGATCTTGATAAAATAGGATGGAGGCAATCCACATCTTCTTTTAATCGGATGCGAAGTGTAAATCCCTCATCTTTTTTGTCCGGTTTACAGGAAGAAAAATAGATTAATATAATGCAGAAAATACCAAAAGATATTTTCACAGTATTTGACATCTTATTCAAGTATTTATTTGTTAAGGTTTTCATTGGATTCGAATTTAGGCAAAAGACTGTATTATAACAGAGGTAAAGATACATAAGCCCTATGAAAAATATCATTATAGCAGGAGGTAGCGGGTTAATTGGGAAAAGCATCAGTTCATTTCTTGCAAAGGAAGGAGATGAGGTAAGTTGGTTGAGCAGACGGAGCACAATTAAAAATAACAAAACTTATTATTGGAATCCTGAGAAATCAGAACTGGATATTGCATCATTAAAAAACGCGGATGTGCTGATTCAATTGGCGGGCACTAGTTTGGCAGATGGTCGGTGGACGAAAAAAAGAAAGCAGGATATTATCAACTCAAGAATCAATTCAATTCGAACAATATACAAGCATTTGAAATTGAATCAGCTTCGCATTCCGCATATCATTCAAGCATCGGCAATTGGTTTTTATGGTGATCGGGGATCTGAAGTATTGAATGAGAATTCGATTTCAAACCATTTAGGATTTCTTTCGGAGGTTTGCAGTATTTGGGAATCAGAAGCTCATACTTTAAAAGAGTTCACGGATTGTCTTACTATTATCAGGACGGGATTGTATCTTAATCCGGAAGGTGGCATTTGGTCAAAAATATTGCAAACCATTCCATTGGGTTTTCTGGTATCTTTCGGAAACGGAAAACAGTTCTATTCCTGGATTCATCATCATGATTATAACAGGGCGATTTCTTTCGTTATTAAGAATAAAATTGGCGGAGTGATTAATCTTACAGCCCCAAATCCAGTAGCGAATAAAGAATTTATTGATGCAATAAATAATCATTTAAAACGAAAAGTATTGCAATTTAAAGTTCCGGAGTTTGCTTTAAAAATAATTTTCGGAGAATTGTCCGAACCGCTTATAAGTTCAGATTATGTTATGCCTCAGGTTTTATTGAATCATGGATTCACATTTAAATTCGAAAAATTAGATGACGCAATTGTTGATCTGTTATATCCGAAATCTTCAGAATAATTTGTTCTGGTATGCATATGAATTGTACAAAGGTTTAAAGAACCTATCTTCTGATTTTTAGTTCCGATGTCATAGTTCAAAGTCGTCTATTCACCCGTACAATTCAAATTTTATCTGTTCTCTGGAGAATTCCAATTCAGAAAATAAAGTCAACACAGCCTGATCAATCATCTCAGACCAGCCACAAAGCATAAACAGACAAGAAGATTTATTCATGGTCTCGATTCCATGAAGAAATGTCTTCCTTATAAATCAAATCTTCAATATTCCGCGTGCCAAAGATCAAATTCACCGATTGAAACCCATGACCATTTATTTGCATTTCCTGTAACATGGGACGAAAAGGCGCCAATCCGGTTCCTGTGCATATTAAAAAAAGATTTTGCAATTTAGGATCCGGTAAGATAAAATTGCCTTCCGGACCTTTGCATTTGAAAGCATCTCCAATTTTTATCTGATTAAAAAAATATTCGGATGCCAGTCCATCTTTTTTGTAGGAAATGCAGAATTCGATTTCATTATTCAATTGATTTGAATTGGCGATGCTGTAGCTCCTCCAACGTTGTGCTCTTTTTTCTCCTGTTGGAAGATCGCAAGTCAGAAACTGGCCGGGTTTGTAATCAAAGGGGTCTTCAGTTTGGATATCGAAAATAAATCGCCAGGTAGTTTTTGTTTCTTTCAGAATTTTTTTGAGCTGAATAGGATACCAGGTGACCGGGGGCATAAAATTTTAATAGAATGGATCCAACAATATTGTTGGGATGAGATCAGAACAAAAGTGGTAGAATAAAGATTAAAGGATGAGCTCCTGATATGGAATTAATTTTTCAAATCCTTTGGAGTGAAAGTAGGTTTCAGCTTCTTTTTGGCCTGATCTGGCAGTAATCAGAACCATATCACCACCCCAGGCACCCAGGGATTTAATTTCTCCTGGGTAGTCCGGGAAGAGCCGGTCTTTTATTCTTTCCAGTCCTGTAAATTTTTTTATCAATTCCTCGTGTTCTTTGATCCATGCTTCAAAAGCATCGAGGGTGGTAATATTTATCAATTTTTTGGTAAGATCGGTAGCATGTTCAATGGTTCGTTTATCTGGTTTCGTAGTTTTAAGAGATTGAATGGCTTCTTTGGTCTTTACCTTTTTGCCAAGGGGCAGGAAGTAAAGTTTATCAATGAATTTGGGTAGAAAGTCGATCTCTTCCAGATCAATCGTACCATCTCCAAGAGTATACAATATCGGACCTTCTGCACCTGCCGCTGCTACGTCATAGCCGGATCCTTCTTCAATATCAAAATATAAATGATATGGACTCACATCAGCCCAGGATGCCATGTTGTGTATCAATGTAGAACTTGAGCCCAGGCCCCATTCCATGGGGAACTCGAGGTAGTGATCTACTTTATATTTTTTCCAGTGAGAAAGAAATTCGGAATTGTTCTGACAACAGGCTTTGAGCATTTTCCGGAGATACTTACCTGTTTGTTCATCGGTGGTTTCCTCTATATTGAAACCCATCAAATCGATTTCTGCGGAAAACCATTTTTTGCCATCTGGTCCGTAGGAATTCCATAGGATCTCTGATCCATTGAGTTCCTGTACCTTCATTCTTTGGCCCAGTTTGCAGGGAAGGGCTAATGCTGTTGCGCCAAAAAGAACCAGATACTCCGAACTCAATAATACTTTTCCTCTTGAGTAAAATTCGGCTTTAATAAAATTGGTTTTATGTAATCCGTGCGAAGATAGTAAAGTTGTAAATATATATCATTATTTAATATGTTCTCCTCTGAAACAAGGATTTGAAATTTTAAGACATTACCCTGCTCCTTTCTTGCCGGATGGTTATTTGCAGTTGGCATCTCGGGAGACAGGTCATGTTTTTTGATTCCAATAACCGTAAGTAGGGACTTTAGAATTGGAATCATGATTCAATAGGATTTTAATAAAATTCGACATTCTGAGATTTTGTCTGAATGCCTTCACCTCCAATGAATGATGAATCCGGAATTTTACTTAAATTTTTGATAAATTATGCGTTAACTCCGGTAATCTATTCTATTAATTGGTTATTATAAATTTACTTTGCGATTCAATTAAATTTGAGATTCAATTCTATGAAGTATCTATTTTTAGTTTGCGTACTATTTTCCTTTAATTTTTTAAAAGCCCAAGCAGACAGTTGTGAAATTAAAATTCAGGTAGAGGGCTACAAAGGTGGTGTTGCCAAACTCATTGGTTTTTTTGGTGAGCGCAATTATATGGAGGACTCTGCCAGGGTCGATTCATTGGGGCGTTTCGAATTCAAAAGAAAGAGTCCATATAAATCGGGTTATTTCTATGTGATTTTTCCGGACAATGGAAATCTACACATGATTCTTGACCAGGATCAGCATTTCAGCTTGAAGTCTAATAAAGCAGATATTATTGGTACCATGAATGTGGAATCATCAATTGATAACCAGCTCTTGTATGAATCCTTAAAATTGCAGCTTCGACTTGACAAAGAGACCGATTCTCTCAACACCATTAAGAATGCCAAACCGCAAGATAAAGAGGTCAAGGAATGGTATGATAAGGAGATCAAGCGGATGCAAAATGAAAAGAAAAAACAGTTGGAATCTTTTCAAAAGAAGTATCCCAATTCATTTTTTGTAAAATTTAAAAGAGCTGGTCAAAATCCGGATCTCGTCGACGTAAAAAAAGCAAATGGTGATGTGGACACGATGAAGCAAATCGCATTATTCAGGGATGCTTTTTGGGAAAATGTGGATTTTAGTGATGTCAGGTTATTGCATACACCGGTTATCATTAATAAGCTAAAACGGTTTATTACAGAATTGACCCCGCAGCAACCCGACTCCATCATCCGCCAGGCTGATATAGTAATTCAGAAATCATTGGTCAATAAAGAAATGTTTCAGTTTGTCAGCAATTGGATTGCCTTGAATTACCAACCTACTCAAACCAAAATTATGGATGGTGAAGCGGTCTTTGTACACATCCTGGATAAATATTTTACTAAAGAATTGGCGTATTGGATGACTGAAAAAGATTTTGCTGCGGTACAGAAAAAAGTATTTGAGATGAAAGCCAGTCTGTTGAATCGTCAGGCTCCTGATGTGGTATCGACAGATTTGTATGGCAATACCAAATCCATTTATGAGCTCAAGGAAGATTACATTGTAATATTCATGTATGATCCGGATTGCGATCATTGCCAAAAAGAAACACCGGAATTATTACAGTTTTATAAGGAATGGAAGTCGAAGAGTGTGGAAGTGTTCGCCATTGTATTGAATGCTAAAGAGCAGGAGTGGCGGGATTTTGTAGCCAAGAATCATACTGAATCCTGGATCAACGTTTTCGATCCCACCAATAAAAGCATTTATGCAAAATATTTTGTGGACATTACTCCTGAGATCTATGTTTTGAATAAGGAGCGTAAAATTATCGGAAAGAATTTGCACCCGGAGCAAATTCCTTTTATTATAAATCAGGATAAGGAAAGACAAAAAAAGTAATTTGGATGTTCTTTCCAAAATTTGTTTACAAAGCAACTTCATTCGGCAAACGGAGTTTGCCAGACACACGGACGTAGGCAAAGCCTACGCCCAGCAACAATTTCTATTGAATGGATTTTATGGTGTTAGGCGTAGGCTGCGCCTACGTCTGAGCATCCGCAAAACTCCGTTTTGCATAGTGGATTCTATTAAGCGAATGTCAGTTCGCCATGCGCCCAGCAATTCAATCTATCTAATGGATATATTAAAAAGCTAGGCGTAGGCTACGCCTACGTCTGAGTGTCCGCAAAACTCCGTTTTGCGTTGTGGAATCTGTTACGCGGTCGTCAGTATACCATATGCCCATCAACTAATTCTTTCTAATAGATTTTTAAAAAGATAGGCGTAGGCTGAGCCTACGTCTGGGTGTCTGCAAAACTCCGTTTTGCATTGCGGATTCTTTGCATGCGGTCGGTACGCTATACACCCAGCAATTCATTCTATTGAATTGATTTGATAAAAAAGATAGGCGTAGGCTACGCCTACGTCTGAGCGTCAGCAAAAATCCGTTTTGCGTGATTATAAACTGGTTTTATAATCATTGCCCAAATCCAATAAATCAATTTCCAAAATGGAGTCTTTACCAATGTAATTTCTTTCACTACTGTATATCCAATCTTCAGCATTTTCTACCCATCCAGCGCGTATAGGATTTTCATGAATGTAAGCTAATTTCTGGCATAAAAATTCCATGGAAACTAATTCTCTAGCGTGATTTTCATGAGTCCAAAATTGCATTTCTGAGTTGCGTCGATGACTACGTGCAGCAAATTCAAATCTTTTCGTCATCCAGTCCCTTCTGCTTTCCGATATATTTTGAATTTCTTTTAGGATATGAGTTGCAGTATAACGCTTAAAGTCTCTTACTAAATTAGAGAGATTGTTATCTTTTGCACTCATGATGGCATGTATATGATTTGTCATTATCACATAAGCCCATATTTGCAATCCTTTATTTTTTCGGCAATAATCCAAACTTTTAATAACAAGATCTCTGTAAATCTTTCTGGAAAAAATGTGGACCCAGTGAACAACTTGAAATGTCAGGAAATAAAATCCCTCCTGATTATCGATTTGATATCCGGTGCTCATAGTGTAAAGAATTTAAAAGCAAAATAGAAAATAGTAATAGCATGAAGAAAAATTTATCGTAAAAATTTGTTTTCAAAGCATCTTCATTCGGCAAACGGAGTTTGCCAGACGCACGGACGTAGGCGTAGCCTACGCCCAACAATAATTTCTATTGAGCTGATTTATTAAAGAGCTAGGCGTAGGCTATGCCTACGACTGAGTGTCCGCAAAACTCCGTTTTGCAATACTGACAAATAGTGAAAGAATTTATTCCGGATCTGCTTCTTTAAACTCCCAGCTTGCAGATGACTTGACCTGATGTATCAATTCGTAAAGTTGGCTTATGGCTAAAGATGCACCTTGTTCGTAATCATACCAGGTAACGGCAGAATTATCCTGATATGTAATGATCACAGTAAAGACGTGATCAGCACTTTCTTCTCCGAATTTCTGACTGGATTTATTCATTCTGATGTAGTTCGCCAAATCGAAGATCTGTTTAAACTTATTTTCAGCACAAAAGGAAGTATATTTTCCGATATCCTGGTCTGTATTTTTGATATTTGATAAAATCATATTCCTCGCACTATCTATTTTCATACGGTAATCAGGGCATCCACCAAACTGACAAAAGGAATGGATTTGAATAAAGCGAATTTCTTTAGTAACCGGCCTGGGATTATATTCTAATATTCCACCAAACTTATAGACCAGGGTATCTTTTTTAATCAAGCCCATTTTATAATAATCCTGATAAGTCCGGGGCACCCGAACCTCCATTCCATTTCTGGTTTCCGTCCGGACGGTGGTTTCAAAATGTTTGAAGATTATCATTGGACCTTTCCGGCTGTCTTCAATAAATGGAATCAATAAATTACCCCTGTTCTTTGGAGCATAAACCGGTATTAATGAAAAATTAGATTCTTCGTCGAGATCATCTTTACCAAGGATAATATAATTTGCCTGTTCTTTTTTTTCCTGACCGGTCATAAACAAATCAGGGATTTCATCTCCATTAAAATCTCCAACAAACCAAGGTGAATATTCAAGGGAATCGAGATACCATTGATTTTCTTCTTCAGGACATTCGATTCCGAGGTCAAAATTTTTTAACTCCTTGAATTCCTTTTTTGCAAAGATGATGACTTCCTTATCTATGGTAAATTCATCAAATGCCTGTGAAAACAGCAGAGAAGAAAACACCAATTGAGAAATGATGATGAATGCAGATTTGATTTTCATCGGTTTAATTGAGCTTATAATTTAATCCAAGTTCTTCCAGCTCCATCAACAGTTCACTGCTGACACTTACTTTTTTTGTGGCAACCATTGCAAGTTGTTGTTCATTGGCGATATCTACCAACTGTAATTTTAGTAAAAGATTGCCTTTGTTTTTCTTGACTAGGGCATCAATTTTTTGAATTAATTCATCTGAAATGGAATCCAGTCGCACATAGACCATAAACTTTTTTACGATATGTTCTAGAGCTGAAGACAACAAGATCATATTTGTAACTTTAAATACCCATTCATCTTCATTCTGTTTCCAGGTTGATTTTTCATAGGATCCTTCGACCATGACCGCAACACCATTGTTCAAAAGTCCTTTGTATTGCAGGTATTGTTCTTTGAATAGTCTGATGGTAATGCTTCCAAAGTAATCCTGTAGTTTAATTATGCCAAATCCCTCTCCTTTTTGATTGGTGCGATGCTGTACATCGGTGATGATTCCGCACAAGCGGTGCCGGACACCGGAGATGTCGTCTTCTTTAAATTTTTCAAGTTTATCAATGCTTACCGTGGCGGCATACTTCAGTTCGAGTTTGTAATCGTCCAAAGGATGTGCACTCAAATAGATACCTGCAATTTCAACTTCATGAGCAAGTTTTTCAAGACTGTTCCAGGGTGCACAAACGGATGCTTTTGGGGCTTCAATGTCATCTTGATTGGATTCACCAAACAAAGATGCTTGTTGGTTTTCTATGGAGAGTTGATATTGATTACCCCAGCGGATCATGCATTCAATATACGTTGGATATTTATCAACGGGTGCAAAATACTGAGCGCGATGCAAATTTGGAAAGCAGTCAAAAGCACCACCATATACACAACTCTCAATCACTTTTTTATTAAAGACTCTGGAATTCAATCGCTTAATCATATCCACAAAATCTTTGAACATCCCGTTCTCATTTCGTTCTTTAAGAATTTCAGTAACCGGTCCTTCACCAACTCCTTTCATGGCAGACAAACCAAAACGAATCTGACCTTTAGCATTTACTGTAAACTCTAATTCAGATTCATTAATGTCCGGACCCAGGACAGTCAGCTTCATCTGTTGACATTCATTGAGATAAATGCTAAGATCGGTAACATTGTTTTTATTTGCAGTGAGTACCGCAGCCATAAATTCAGCAGGATAATGGGCTTTTAGATAGGCAGTTTGAAAAGCGAGAATAGAATATGCTGCAGCATGGGACCTGTTGAATCCATACGCTGCAAATTTTGCCATTACATCAAAAATATCTTTGGCCTTTTTTTCTTCGATTCCTTTTTTACCAGCACGTTCTACAAACAAACTGCTTTGTTTGTCCATTTCTTCCTTTTTCTTTTTACCCATGGCTCTTCTCAACACATCGGCTTCACCAAGGGAATAATCGGCCATGATTTGTGCGGCTTGCATGATTTGCTCCTGGTAAACCATGATGCCGTATGTTGGTTCGAGAATTTCTTTCAACCAGATATGCGGATATTCTACAGGAACTTTTTTATTTTTTCTGGCTATGAATTCATCTATGAATGCCATTGGTCCGGGTCTAAACAAGGCGTTCATGGCAATAATATCTTCGATACCTGAAGGTTTTAAATTCTTCAGATTGGAACGCATGCCTTCACTTTCAAACTGAAACAATCCGATGGTTTGCCCTTTTTGAAAAATTTCCAGAGTTTGCGGATCATCTAAAGGAATGTCTTCGAGTTTGATTCGTTTATCCTCGCCAAATCGTTTTACAATATTTTGAATCGTATTGTCTATAATGGTTAAAGTGCTCAATCCCAAAAAGTCCATCTTGAGCAATCCTGTATATTCAATCACATTGCCTTCTATTTGAGTCACCAGCAAATCGGTATCTTTTGCAGTGCACACAGGAATGAATCGGGTAATTTCATCTGGAGCAATAATGATCCCAGCAGCATGTACTCCTGTATTTCTTACTGAACCTTCGAGTTTCATGGCCATGCGCAAGACATCGGATTCAAGACCCGGAACTTTCAGTACATGACGGAGATCCTGTATTTTCTTTTTTTCATCCGGTGTAAACTCTTCACCAATTGGAATTTTCTCATCGAGTATTGTTTTGAGATTAACACCGGGACGTGCAGGAACCAATTTTGCAAGTCGGTCAGACGAACCAAGATCCAATTGTTTAACACGTGCAACATCTCGAATGGAAGATTTCGCTGCCATGGTTCCAAAAGTTACTATTTGTGCAACCTGATTGCGACCATATTTCTGTACAACATAGTCAATCACTTTTTGTCGCCCCTTATCATCAAAGTCGATATCAATATCAGGCCATGAGATTCGTTCTGGATTTAAAAATCGCTCGAAAAGTAAATTGTATTTTATGGGATCGATGTCCGTGATGTATAAACAATATGCAACAGCAGATCCTGCTGCAGATCCTCTTCCGGGTCCAACACTTACTCCCAATTCTCTTGCAGCATGAATGAAATCCTGCACAATAAGGAAATATCCTGCAAATTTCATTTTTTCAATTACTGAAAGTTCAAATTCGATCCGTTGCTGCAATACCTGGTCCAAATGTCCATATCGTTTCTTCGCACCTTCATAAACGAGGTGTTCGAGATATGCATTCTGATTTTTAAAGTTGGAAGGAATCGGAAAGTTGGGAAGCAGAACATCCCGTTCGAGATTGGGTGTGAAACATCGCTCTGCAATTTCTACAGTTTGCTCCACTGCGAAGGGAATATCAGAAAAATGCTTTTGCATTTCCCTGGTTGTTTTAAAATAAAAATCCGAACTGGGAAAACTGAAACGGTCAACCTCTTCTACATTGGAATTGGTATTGATGCACAACAACACATCGTGTGGTTGATAATCTTCCTCTTCAAGGTAATGGACGTCGTTGGTGACGATTACTTTTACATTGTGTTTTGCAGCAAATCCTAAAAGAATCTTGTTGATATGCTCCTGGCTTACTCCGGAACCATCAATGTCTTCACAACCTCTGTGTCTTTGAATTTCGATATAGTAATCTTCACCAAAAAGATCCAGCCACCATTTCAGTTTTTTTTCTGCACCTGCATGATCACCTTTTACAATCGTTTGAGGGAGTTCAGCACCAATGCAACAGCTGGTCGCTATGATGCCTTCATGATATTTTAAAAGCAACTCCTTGTCAATACGTGGAAATTTTCCATATAAACCTTCGATGTAACCCAGCGAGCAAAGTTTGGAAAGGTTCTCGTAACCGATTTGGTTTTTGGCAAGTAAGAGTTGATGGTAACGTTCATCTTTTTCTCCACCGCTTTTTAGAAAACTGTGCTTATGCCGATCAGGGACCAGATAAAACTCGCAACCTAAAATAGGTTTGATTCCATTTGCCTTTGCTTCTTTTACAAAACTGAAACAACCGAACATGTTTCCATGATCTGTAAGGGCGACTGCTTTTTGGCCATCAGCCGCTGCTTTCTTCATCATCGAAGCAATATCAGTAGCTCCGTCTAATAGTGAAAACTGGGTATGACAATGAAGGTGAACAAATGAGGACATGGTCTTGAGTGTGGAATGAGGTACAAAGGTAGGGAAAATGCAGTAAGCATTTGGAGAAGACTGTAAGGTTTAAGAAACCAAAAAATTTAAAAAAGCCATAAATAATGAAGTTCAGTTGAAGATGCTTATATTCGCTGACTAAACCCTATATTATGAAATCGCCTCTTAGCATTATCATCCTGTTTTTATTATCTACTAGATCTCTTTTTGCTGAAGTTGAACCAAATGGAGACTGCTTGACTGCTAATCCTGTTAATCTTGGCACTTCAATAACCGGCAATTTTTCCTTGCCGAATGATAAAGATTATTTTTCATTTACCATTGCGCAGGTCGGGTTGTACGTCGTAGAAGTTCAGCACCCGGATAGCACTTTGCAAATCAAGCTGACGGTTCAAAATTTTCCCAACTGCAATTATGGATATAGTCTTCAAAGCATTTATCAACAGGGTTACTTAAGAAAATTTGTTTTTTTTCTTACGGATACAGGGAAACAATATATTAATTTACAGCTTACCCAGGGAACCATAAGTGTTGACAATTATACACTCTCAATTTCAAGAAATACGGATGACCCATTTGAATACAATAATACATTTGAAACCGCCACGGATATTCCATTGGATAATTTAGTAACGGCTTATCTTCAAGGTACGGAATTTAAATCCAATTTTTTTTATGATGTGGATTACTATAAGGTCATTGTTCCGGCCAAAGGTATCCTTGATACAAAATTGCCCTTAGTTCCTTTTGGTACGTCAATTCGCGTATTTATTTATGATTCCATACGGCAATTATTTGCTGGTAACTGTTGTGATGATCCCGGAGTACCTATGGAATGTCTTCAAACACTTATCTGTGATCCGGGTATTTATTACATTTTAATAACTAGAAATTCTACCATTTCCCCATATACTGAAGATCCATATCAACTCATTGTAAAATTTACAGCAGACTCAACGGAATGTAATCAAGATTCTGATCATGCCTATCCAATAGAAAACAGACAAAACATTTCTGCATTTTCAAGCGGCAAAGATTTGGATTGGTATACTTTTCGTATCGCGCAAACAGGAATTTTTGATATTGATTTCCAACGTCCGGATACTTTTTTTCAATATGGAATTACCATTTTAAACCAGGGCAAAAATGAAATCTTTCAAAGCTATTATTACGGGCCCGGTGGATTGGCCAATGGCACTGATTATTCATTGTGCGATACAGGGATTTATTACATGAAACTTGAAGATCGGACCAACAACGATTGCAATCGCAATGGCAAATTTACTAATTACCAAATGCAGTTACATAACGTATTTCCTGATGAGTATGAATGCAATAATACATACCAAACGGCAACTCCAGTTTCCGGAAAGGATACAGTTTATGCTGCACTGGCTAGTTTTCAAGACACCGATTTGTATAAAATATTTCTTCAAAAATCTGACACGCTGTATATCAGTTTGGATTCAATCCCAAGTGATATTCATTTCGAAGAAGCAATAATTAAAAGCCCAAACCTTAAATTGCAAAGCATGCATGTTCGTGACTCTGCAAGAATTAGCTTTATTAATAATTCAACTTCAGGTGATTTTTTTATCAGACTATTTGCAGGTGGATTCGAACATTCTTATCAACAATATAGAATGATACTTGATAAGAGATCATTGGCTACATCAACAGTTGATGGCGAATTGGAAAAAGTGGAAATAACACCCACAATTAGTTCAGATGAATTGCATGTTATTGGAAGACCAAACGAGGCCGGGCTTCATTTGAAATATGCAATTGTGAATTCACTGGGAATGATGACTCAGGAATTTACAAATCTTTCAAATAGCAAGGTGGTAAAAATTGAAAACCTTATAAACGGAGTTTATACTTTGATTTTATACAATGGTAACCACAAACCAAGTTTTTATAAATTCATAAAAATCTAATTCTTAGACTTTCTCAAATTCATTTATCAGTTTGGACTTTACGTCCTGATTTGACTGCTTTTTAATACTTTTGCATCCAATTTATTACTTTGAATGAAAATCATTCATTTATTGATGTTTATTTATGGTGTGATCTTTACTTCCTGCAAAGAAAAAATTATGAATGAAAAGTTAGATTTTAATTTTGACGGATCGATTACGCAAAATAGTTTGAAGTATCCGGAACCTGTTGCAACAGTTAAGCCAAAACAATTGATACTTCATGAAGATGTAAGGATGGATGATTATTATTGGCTTAATGAACGGGATAATCCTGAAGTCAAATCCTATTTGCAAAAAGAAAATGAGTATCTCGAGCACGTGATGGCGCCGGTAAAAGAACTCAGAGAAAAGTTGTACAAAGAAATGATAAGCCGGATTAAACAAGATGATAATACCGTGCCGTATGAGTATCGTGGTTATTCTTATTACACCCGGTATGAAACTGGTAAAGAATATGCAATTTATTGCAGGAAGAAAATAGGCAAGGAAGAATCACAGGAAGAAATCATGTTGAATGTAAATGAACTTGCAAAGGGCAGAAAATTTTGTAATGTCATACCACCAAAAATCAGCCCCGACAATAAACTCATCGTGTATGGTCTGGATACTACCGGACGGAATTTGCATCTCGCATTTGTAAAAAATTTAGAGTCCGGCGAGATCATGGAACAAAATTCTCCTGTCATCGCAGGTGATTTTGTCTGGACACCCGATGGCAAAGCATTTTTCTATGACACTAAAGATATTCAAACATTGCGAACGGATAAGGTGTGGTTGCATGTGTTGGGTCATCCATTTGAAAAGGATGCGTTGGTTTATGAAGAAACAGATGAAACCGCTTATGTCTCCATACATGCTTCAAAAGATGAAAAGTATTTATTCATTCAATCAGGATATACTGAAACTGTAGAGTGCCAGTTTATTGATTTAAAGGATTATCATTCCAAACCAATTTTAGTCAAGAAAAGGCAGGATGGATTTTATTATTCTATGGAACATTTTAATGGTGAATTTTTAATACTTACCAATGATCGGGCAAAGAATTTTAAAATCGTAAAAACTAAAGCGGAAAATTATCAGTATGATCATTGGATGGATTGGATTCCTCATCAGGATGATGTTTTGATGGAAGAAATGGAAGTGTTTCAAAATTGGCTGGTTTTGAGAGAACGTAGGAGTGGATTGAATCAAATTCACATACTACCCTGGAGCAATCTGAATGATGGGCATTATATTGAATTCCGGGATGCAAGTTACGACTGTTGGTTGGGCGCTAACTATGAACTGTCAAGCGACACCTTGCGCATTGTGTATACTTCATTGACAACACCCATTACAACATATGATTATGCCATGCACACAAGAGAGTTGAAGTTGTTGAAGGAGAATCCGGTTTTAGGAAATTTTGATAAGGAAAATTATCAATCCGAGTACATTCATGTCAAATCAAGGGATGGAGTAGAAATTCCTGTTACATTAGTATATAGAAAAGGGTTTACACGGGATGGAACTGCTCCTGCAGTTTTATACAGTTACGGAAGTTATGGTATCAGTATGGATGCGGCATTCAGCAGCAATATTTTATCATTACTGGACCGGGGATTTATTTATGCTATTGCGCATATCCGGGGTGGTAAAGAAAAGGGTTGGCAATGGTATGAAGATGGAAAGATGATGAATAAAATGAACACCTTTAATGATTACATTGATTGTGCGGAATTTTTAATTAATCAGAAATATACGGGTGCTGATCGTCTGTTCGGACGTGGAGGTTCTGCTGGGGGTTTATTGATGGGAGTCGTTTATAATCTGAAACCTGAATTGTTTAAAGGACTCTTGGCTCACGTACCGTTTGTGGATGTCATCACGACCATGTCAGATCCGGAAATACCATTGACTACCGGAGAATATACTGAATGGGGAAATCCTGAAAAGAAAAACGAGTATGAATACATGAAGAAGTATTCTCCTGTAGACAATGTCGTTGCAAAAAAATACACAAATCTTTTAGTGACCACAGGATTTTCGGACAGCCAGGTTCAGTATTGGGAGCCGGCCAAGTGGGTAGCAAAGATTAGAAAATTGAGAACAGATAAAAGCGATGTGGTTTTATTCTATACGAATTTGGATGCAGGCCATGGCGGTGCGTCCGGTCGATTTGAACGATTAAAAGAAATTGCTATGGAATATGCTTTTATGTTTGCTTTGCTGAATGAAAATTGAAAGGGATAGGCTGTAGGCTGTAGGCTGTAGGCTGTAGGCTGTAGGCTGTAGGCTGTAGGCTGTAGGCTGTAGGCTGTAG
>JBGAWX010000019.1:0-21704 GCA_044227375.1 Saprospiraceae bacterium | reverse complement strand
AACTGCCTGCGGGAAACTACACTATTGATATTAAAGATCAGACATCATGCAGCATCAGCAGAAATGTTCAGATTAACAGGATCATCAATAAAATATTGATTCAAACGGATTCATCTCAATTGAAACTCAATTGTTGTACTCCTGATCCTTACATCAGTGTCAATGCAAGCGGTTCCGTACCATTTTATTATTATTCTTTGGATAATTTATCATGGACTTCGGAGGGCTTGTTTACAAAATTATCCCCGGGTAAACACAAGATCGTGGCCAGAGATGAGTTTGGTTGCGTTTCGGATTCATTGGATTTTGAGGTGATTGATGAAATGATTTCTTCCATAGATACTATGAATGTAGCATTATGCCAGGGAGAATTTGTTCAGGTGGGTTCTGATCAATACACTAAAACTGGCGTTTACAGCAATTCATTTAAGAACATTTATTGTTGTGATAGTGTAATCATTACGGATCTTATCGTCCATCCCAAGTACTCGATGAATAATGCCCAGGTGATTTGTGATGGAGAAGAAATAGCAGTAGGTTCAAAAAAATACGCGTTAAGCGGAAATTATATTGATACCCTGCAAAGCGTCAATTCCTGCGACAGTATTGTTTTTACAAACCTGGTGGTAAATCCGGTCTATCGGAAAAATCAGAATTTATCCATCTGCCAGGGCAATACCATTCAGGTAGGAAATAATATCTATGCAGCGACCGGAGATTATGTCGACAGTCTTCAAACAGTAAGCAGTTGCGACAGCATCATCAGTACACATCTCATCGTCAATGCAGTATTTTCAGAAATTCAGAATCACAGTTTATGCAAAGGACAATCAGTGACTGTGGACCAAAATCGTTATGACCGGACTGGAATTTATATTGATACATTAACTACATCGTTTGGTTGCGACAGCATCATTAAGACTCAATTGTTTATTGATACCGTATTCGCCAGTTTGACCATTGATTCAATATTGTGTTTTCAGGATGACAATGGAAGAATTACGGTGATCCCTCAACGTGGAATTCCGGATTTCAAATTTGCGATTAACCAAAGCAATTATTCTGATGTAAATGTATTTGATCAACTCGTTCCCGGCAATTATACTTTATATCTGAAAGATTCATTGGGTTGCTCGGAGACTTATACAGTAACATTATTTCAACCTCTTGAACTGCAAAGCAATCTTGTTTCTGAAATCAACATCAAATTGGGTGAACGAATCATTTTTGATCCTCAGCTCAATTTCGTACCAACTGCCATTCAATGGATCCCGGACACAGGGTTGAGTTGCACCGATTGTTTGCATCCTGAAGTGCAACCATTGAGGAATATCGAGTATGAAGTAATCTTTACCAATGAATACGATTGCGAATTGCGCGCAAGGGTCAAAATTATTGTGGATAATAATACAGACATCTATATTCCAAATGTGTTTTCACCCAATGGCGATCAGATCAATGACCGATTTATTGTTTTCGGAGGAGAAAGTATTCAGGAAGTTCAAGTGATGAGCATTTACAATCGCTGGGGTGAACTTGTTTTTGAAAATCACAATTTCCAGGTCAATGATTTTCAGGCGGCATGGGATGGTAGTATGAATGGAGAGCAACTAAATCCCGGAGTATTTGTGTATTATCTGAAAGCGATTCGAATTGACGGATCGGTGATAGAAAAGAAAGGAGATGTTACTTTGGTTAGGTAAGTAAGATGGAGACCATTATAAAAAGTTAGCATGTTAAAAAAATAGATTTGTTTTATAAAGTTCCAGAAAATATTTGTTGTAAGTGCTAATTTATTTCCTGAAAATTGCATATCTATTAGCCACCCGTCACGATGAAGCATCAAAATAAACTGGATTCTCTAAAGGATTTTTTAAACAAGGAAGTTGAAAAATACAATCACAAATCATTCATTCAGGAAGATCCCATTTCAATTCCACATCAGTTCGCTTTAAAACAAGATAAGGAAGTCATCGGCTTATGGATAGCGCTTTTAGCCTGGGGAAATCGCAAATCAATCTTGTCAAGTGGATATCGCCTAAGGGAGTTAATGGATGGATCTCCCTATGATTTCATAAAAAATCATAATGAAAAAGACAGAGCCAGGTTTGAAAAATTTGTACACCGCACATTCAATAATGAAGATGCCATTTATTTTCTCGAATTCTTTCAAAGATATTATACCGAACACGAGTCCCTGGAGTTTGCATTTAGTGATGGATTAATGAATGATGATAAAAATATTACTAATGCTTTAATTCATTTCAGAAACGTGTTTATCAAATATGCCAACCCGTCCCGTCGTACTTTAAAACACGTCTCCACTCCGGAAAACAATTCACGATGCAAACGATTGTTGATGTTTTTAAGATGGATGGTTCGTAATGATGAGCAGGGCGTAGACTTTGGAATCTGGAAACGTATTACACCGGCTCAATTGTTATTGCCCCTGGATGTGCATGTGGGAAAAGTGGCCAGGCAATTAGGCATGTTAAAACGTGAACAATCCGACTGGAAAGCCGTTTTAGAACTGTCTCAATTTTGTGCGGATTTAGATCCTCTTGACCCTGTTAAATATGATTTTGCTCTTTTTGGACTTGGACTTTCTCAAAAAAATATTTTCAAATCAATCTGAACTACGAATTGTTTCGTAGAAAATAATTACCTTTGTGTATTAGTTTATAAAAATTCCCAGACTTTTATCTAAAAATTAAACCATAATCTATGCGTAAATTATTGTCCATCTTAGTTTTAGCCTTATTCATGATGCCTGGAATCCAGCACGCGCAAGGCATGAAGAAAAAAGCTAAAGCCACCTCTGCAAAAACCACCAGTGCAACACCGAATTATAATACCCTTCCTCCCGGAGTTACGAAAGGGGCTTCTGTAGAAGGGATTACGGAATACTTTTTAGCAAATGGAATGCAGGTGTTGTTATATCCGGATAATTCCAAGCAAACCATTACCGTAAACATTACCTATAAAGTAGGTTCTCGGCATGAAGGTTACGGAGAGACGGGTATGGCTCATTTGCTGGAGCACATGGTTTTTAAAGGAACCAAAAAACGCCCGCTTGCGACTTCCATTCCTAATGAATTATCCAAGCATGGGGCAAGACCTAACGGAACTACATGGTACGACCGCACCAATTATTTTGAAACATTTGCAGCAACAGATGAAAATCTGAACTGGGCACTGGACCTAGAATCAGACAGAATGGTCAACTCAAGAATCGATAAAAAAGACTTGGATACAGAAATGTCTGTGGTCCGCAATGAATTTGAGAGTGGGGAAAATGACCCATCAGGCGTATTGATGGAACGAGTATTATCTACCGGATTTTTATGGCATAACTATGGCAAATCGACCATTGGAGCAAGAGCCGATATTGAAAAAGTACCTATCGAAAGACTTCAGGCATTTTATAAAAAATATTACCAACCGGATAATGCCGTCTTGATGGTTGCAGGTAAGATCGATGAGAAGAAAACCATTTGGTTGGTGCATGATTATTTTTCAAAAATTCCAAAACCGGAGCGCAAATTAATACCAACATATACTGATGAACCAACTCAAGATGGTGAGCGCAATGTAAAATTGAAAAGGGTAGGTGATGTGCAGGCTTTAGCATGTATGTATCATATTCCACCGGGATCGCATCCTGATGCAGCAGCCATCGATATCCTAACAGACATCATGACGATTGAACCATCTGGCCGTTTGTATAAAGCTTTGGTGGAAACTAAAAAAGCATCGAGTCAATTTGGATGGTGTGCTACTTTAAAAGAACCGGGATTTGTTTATTTCGGCGCACAGGTTAGAAAAGAGAATTCACTGGATGAAGCCAGAGAAATCATGCTCAAAACCTTGGATGATATTGTTGCAAATCCACCAACCAAGGAAGAAGTCGATCGTGCCCGCAATAAACAAATGAAAGATTTTGATTTGTTTTTCAAGAACACAGAACAGGTTGGACGCGCCATTAGCGAATATATTGGTATGGGAGATTGGAGACTTGGATTTATTTACAGAGACAATATCAGCAAAGTAACTGCAGAAGATGTTCAACGTGTCGCATTAACGTATTTCAAACCGGATAATCGTACCATTGGCATGTTCATTCCTGAAGCAAAACCGGATCGTTCGGAAATACCTGCAGCACCGGATATTGAAGCCCTTGTAAAAAATTATAAAGGAAATGAAATAATGGCACAGGGAGAAGAATTTGATCCGTCACCTTCAAATATTGAAAGCAGATTACTTCGCGGACAGGAACCCAATTCTATTAAGTATGTCCTATTACCCAAATCAACAAAAGGAAATCTGGTCAATGCGAATCTTACGCTGAGATTTGGTAATGAAATGAATCTTAAAGGAAAGAGCACCATCAGCAACTTCACGGCCAGCATGCTGGATAAAGGGACAACAACAAAGTCGCGTCAGCAAATCAAAGATGAATTTGATAAATTGAAAGCGAGAGTTGGCTTTTATGGTGGAGGAGGTTCTGTATCTGTAAATATTCAAACGACCAGGGAGAATTTAAAACCCGTGTTGAATTTAGTTACTGAGATTTTAAAGCAACCCGCTTTTCCAGAGAAAGAGTTTGAAGAATTGAGAAATGAAGAACTTGCAGGCATTGAAGAACAAAAATCAGATCCTCAGGCATTGGTGGGAAATGCCATTACCCGCCATCTGAATCAGTATCCAAAAGATGATATCCGATATGTGCAAACTATTGATGAAGAAATTCAATCTACAAAAGATGTGAAACTTGAGGATTGCAAAAAGTTTTACCAGGAATTTTATGGAGCAGATCACGCGACGATTTCGGTTGTTGGAGATTTCGATGAAAAAGAAGTCAAATCAATCATCAGCAAAGATCTTGGATCCTGGAAGAGTGCAAGCCCTTATAAAAGAATCGAGGACCTCTACATGTCACCACCTGCGGTGAATGAAAATATTGAAACTCCTGATAAAGCAAATGCCATGTTTCTGGCTGGAATGAATCTCAATATACGCGATGATGATCCGGATTATCCGGCATTGATTTTAGGGAATTACATGTTGGGTGGTGGATTTTTAAATAGCAGACTTGCAACACGAATCCGGCAAAAAGAAGGCATCAGTTATGGAGTAGGTTCTCAATTGTATGCAGATTCACAAGATAAAAGTGGAGGATTTATGATCTACGCGATTTATGCTCCTGAAAACAGAGACCGACTTGAAGCAGCCTACAAAGAAGAAATTGAGAAGATGTTAAAAGATGGATTTACTGCGGAAGAAATTAAAGATGCAAAATCTGGTTATCTCCAATCCCGTAAAGTCGCCCGTTCACAAGATGGACAACTTAGCGGATCATTGAATTTGATGTTGAATATTGGCCGGACTATGAAATTTACTGAGGATTTTGAAAACAAGATCAATGCCTTAACTCCAGAACAAATCACTTCAGCATTGAGAAAACATATTGATCTGAATAAGATGAGTGTGTTTAAGGGTGGCGATTTTGCAAACAAGTTGAAGAAACCTTAAAGAAGATTACGAGCTATGGGCTATATCTTTTGAATGGTCATTCATTAAAGTATATTAATCAAATTACTAAAAGACCTGACATTTATTAATGCCAGGTCTTTTAGTTTAGTCTCTACAGAATTCGATTATTTAATTATAAGCTTAATATTGGGGTGGGTTAATGATCTTACAAATAATACAAAACATTGGATTGAGGAATATATACATCCCAATTAACGCACAAAAAATTTAGATGATTTGAAACTTAATACCTGTAACGATTCCTATTAAAACCTAAAGCCTACTTCTGTATATCAATTCTCAATTCCTGAACCAATAATTTGCCACCGGAATTTTCGGCATAAACATAGATGCGGTATTTTCTTCCATTGCTGCATTCCATAGTGGCGATTGCAAAATTCGAATCTTCAAATTTTGAAGAGCCCTGGTGCATTGGGGTAATCGATTTAGGAACATTTCGTTCGAGAAAAGCTCTGACCGCTTTTAAAGCGGTGGGTTTATCCAAAAATTCAATCTGATCGTCAAAACAATACTCGATACTTTTGTCAAACATTTCAGATAAGGCATTGAAATCGGATTTTCGAATAGCTTCAAATACCGGGTTTTTAGATTGGCTATAGAGTGCATTGGCCAAAGAGAAAAGAAAAATAAACGCAGAAAGTCTCATGGTTTTTAATTGATTAGACGTGTTATAGCGCAAATCGATTTAATTCAGGCCTTAAAATTAAGTTAATTCAGCCATTTAGGAGTTTAAAATCAGCGGAATTCTTTGCTTTCTGATGGGGAAATTAAAAATACACTCCAATTCTTGTAATTAATTTTGAAAGTGCCAACTTTGCGGTCTAATGTATTGTTTGGTTTTTTGTGTTTAAAAGAAGTTTCTTAATCGTTTTGGATGGCTGGGGTCTCGGACAGAATCCGGATTCAGATGCCATTGCTCATGCCAATACGCCTTACTTCGATTCACTCTTAAAGGAATATCCTCATAGTCAATTATTAACTCACGGATTGAATGTCGGACTTCCCGGAGGACAGATGGGCAATTCAGAAGTTGGCCATCTCAACTTGGGAGCAGGCAGAGTGGTTTATCAGGATTTAGTGAGAATCAATAAAGTGATTGAAGAACAAAAATTAATAGATACTCCCGCTCTGATTGACCTTGCGGCATATTGTTTAAAAAATAATAAACCCTGCCATCTTATTGGTTTGGTTTCTGATGGAGGTGTGCATAGTCACTTGGATCATTTAAAAGCTTTGGTCACTGTTCTTGAAGAATTGGGATTGGCAAATATCTTTATACATGTCATTACCGATGGAAGAGATACCGATCCTCATTCCGGAAAGAACTTTGTGTCAGATCTTGAATCGTTTTTGAAAAACAAAAAAGCCAAAATCTCCAGCATCATCGGAAGATATTACGCAATGGACAGGGATAAACGGTGGGAACGAATTCAAAAAGCTTATGATCTTTTTGTACATGGAAAAGGATCGATCGTAAATCATGCACTTGAAGCAATTGATAAAAGTTATCGGATGAACATTACCGATGAATTTTTAGAAGCGTATAAAGTGAATCCGGCAAATGAAGGAATCATCCACAATGGAGACGCTGTGCTTTGTTTTAATTTCAGAACAGATCGATTGCGGCAACTGACACAGGTATTAAGCCAGGAAAATTCTTCAATCTTGGAGATGAAACCTCTATCCTTGTATTATACTACTCTGGCGCGATATGACAATAGTTTTAAAAATGTGCATGTCGTATTTGAGAAGCAGGATTTAAAAAACACTTTGGGCGAAATGTTATCGCGTTATGGAAACACACAACTCCGGATAGCAGAAACAGAAAAATATCCTCATGTAAGTTATTTTTTTTCAGGCGGTAGGGAAAAAGCCTTCAGCGGTGAAACCAGAGTACTTGTACCATCTCCTAAAGTAGCTACTTATGATTTACAACCTGAAATGAGTGCTGAACAGGTTGCAGAGAAAGTAATTTATGAAATGGAACATGCGCTGCCCGATTTTATCTGTTTAAATTTTGCGAATGCGGATATGGTTGGTCATACCGGATCCTTTCAAGCAGAAATAAAAGCAGTTGAAACAGTGGACAGGTGTTTGTCTAGAATTATACCCATTGCTTTGGACAAAGGGTATTGCAACGTGATTGTTGCAGATCATGGCAATGGGGATTATATGATAAATGAAGATGGAACTCCAAACACTGCGCATACTATGAATCCTGTTCCATGTATTCTGGTATCTGGTGATAAGAGCATTTCGTTGAAAAATGGAAAACTGGCAGACATCGCACCGACAATACTTAAATTGATGGCGCTTCCGGTTCCGGTTGAAATGGATGGAACATCTTTAATAATGAACAAATGATCATTCAGTAATTGAATATTGCAATCATGATGCTTAGCGCGGAAGAATTAAAACGTGAAGGCCAGTTAGCCGTAAATGGATATCTCGATATGGACATGGATCCATCATTGGACATGTTTGAAGAAATCCGCAAACTCAAAGTGGATAAGAATGCAGTAGTCCTCGCACATTATTATCAGGATCCAGACATTCAGGACATCGCTGATTTTGTTGGCGACAGTTTGCAGTTGTCACAGGAGGCGGCCAGAACCAAAGCAGACATGATTGCGTTTGCCGGCGTTCATTTTATGGCGGAGACTGCAAAAATTTTATCTCCTCAAAAAAAGGTGGTGCTGCCTGATTTAAAAGCTGGTTGTTCATTATCGGATTCGTGTCCGGCACCTGTCTTCGCGAAATTCAGGGAAAAGTATCCGGATCATGTAGTAGTGAGTTATGTGAATTGCACTGCAGAATTAAAAGCCCTTACCGATATTTGTTGCACATCATCCAATGCAGTTCATGTGGTGAATAGCATTCCAAAAGATAGAGGAATCATCTTTGCTCCGGATAAAAATCTGGGAGCGTATATAGAAAAAGTAACCGGAAGAAAAATGATTTTGTGGAATGGAGCATGCATGGTGCATGAAATATTTTCAAAGGAGAAAATCACGAAACTCAAGATCCGGCACCCTGAAGCAAAAATTATTGCCCATCCCGAATGCGAAGATCCTGTATTGGAAATGGCGGAGTATATTGGTTCTACAAGTGGATTATTGAAGTTTGTTGAAAAAGATGCAGCCCAGTCTTTTATCGTTGCCACAGAAAGTGGAATATTACATCAAATGCAATTGAAATGTCCCGGTAAAACATTTATTCCTGCACCACCCAACAATATGTGTGCCTGCAATGAATGTCCACACATGAAAAGAAATACTCTAGAAAAATTATACCTCTGTATGAAGTACGAATTGCCCGAAGTTACGATTCCTGATGACATTATTAAAGCAGCACGAAAAAGCATAGAGCGCATGCTGGAAATTTCTGCACAGGTGGGATTGAAGTAAATGAAAAATGAAAAATTAAAAATTGAGAATTGAGAATTGAGAATTGAGAATTGAGAATTGAGAATTGAGAATTGAGAATTTTTAACATGACAATTAACAAGATAATAAAACATCAAGTAATATTTTTTTTACAGTTTACAGTTTACAGCCTAAAGCCTATGTTCAAACTTATCAATAGAATAAAAAATAAAAAATTTCGTTTGTCCTGAATACGTCCCTAAGCTAAGTCCTGATAAATTCAATATTAGATCATGATACAATTACTGAAGATCCTGGGTATGTTTTTGTTGTTGCCCTTGAGTTTGTTGAGTCAAAGAGGTTTTGAAATAGGAGCATGGGCTGGTGCTGCGCAATATTTCGGAGATTTGAATAATCTGTACCGCATTAATGAACCCGGGCTTGCAGGTGGATTGATTGGAAGATATAATTTTGACACACGTTTGTCAGCCAGGATGCAATTAAATTACCTTCGCATTCGCGGAAATGATTCCAAGTCGACTAATGCATTTGACCTTCGCAGAAATCTGAGTTTTTATTCAAATATTATTGAGATTGCCCCTTCTTTAGAATTCAATTTTTTCACATTGAAGCATGGTTCAAGGGATAATTATATTACTCCTTATATGTTTGCAGGATTCAGTGTATTTCACTTTAGTCCTCAGGCAGAATACAATGGTGAAACGTATTCTTTAAGAGAATTGGGTACTGAAGGTCAGTTGCCCGGACAAGAGTACAATGAAATTTCTACAGCCTGGTTAATTGGTGGCGGAGTAAAATTTGATGTGAGTTACAGCTGGAGTCTGAATATCGATTTGGGATATCGCCGCACCAACACAGATTTTCTGGATGATGTCAGTGGTTTTTATCCTGATTATACTGAATTGAGAATCAACCGGGGTGACATTGCAGTAGAATTAGCAGATCGTTCAATAGCAAATATTGATCAACAAAAAATCGGCATTACAGGAACACAGCGTGGAGACCACAAAGAAAATGACGCATTCCTTAGCCTTGGGATAAACCTGGTTTACTATTTTGGTAAACTTCGTTGCCCTGACCTTTCTACTCCAAGGGAGTAATCTTTATTCTTGAAATTCAATAGACTTAGACGAGTGGCTGCTCTGTCGTTTTTTCTGCAGTTTTTATAGAAATAATATTAGCCTTATCCTAATCTCTTTACTTTAGCGTCTTCAATTTAAAAGAAGATGTCTAATTTGTTAGAACTCAATCAAGTTGTCAAAGAATACAATACCGTAAAAGCTGTTGACCATGTCAGTTTTTCGGTAGCCGAATCCAGTATCGTCGGATTGTTGGGACCAAATGGAGCGGGTAAAACTTCGCTTATTCGGATTATTACAGGAATTACACAGGCAGATTCCGGGAATATTTTATTGCACGGACAAAATATCTATAAAATAAAAAATCCTTCTGTTGGCTACATGCCGGAAGAAAGAGGTTTGTATAAAAAGATGAAGGTTGGCGAACAATTGGTGTTCCTGACGCGACTGAAAGGGTTGAGTAAAGAAGAAGCTGAAAAGAATGTTGTTTTCTGGATGAAAAAGTTTCAAATCGAATCCTGGTGGAACAAAAAAGTGAATGAGCTGTCCAAAGGAATGTCGCAGAAAGTCCAGTTTATTGCAACAGTTAGCCATCAACCAAAACTGATTATTCTGGACGAACCCTTTTCAGGTCTCGATCCCATCAATACCAATCTGATCAAAGAAGAAATTCAGCGATTAAAGCAAGAAGGAGCCAGCATTTTATTTTCGACACATAGGATGGAACAAGTCGAAGAGATGTGTGAACACATTGTTTTAATCAATAAAGGTAAAGTGGTGTTGAATGGAGAAGTCAATGAAGTGAGGGATCACTATAAGGAGAATCTGTATGAAGTAAAAACAGAAACCAGCATTCCTCAATCCATGCAGGAACTGTTTGATGTGATTCCTAGAAATGAAAAACATTACCACATCAGATTGAAATCAGGTCAACAGAATAATGATATTTTAAATTGGTTATTATCCCATAATATCAGGATCAAGTCATTTAACGAACTTCTTCCCACATTCAATGAAATTTTTATTAAAACGGTAAATGAAGATAGCCATGAGTAAACTTGGATTGATCATCAGCAGAGAGTATTTCACCAAAGTTAAAAATAAGAGTTTTATTTTTACAACTTTATTAACCCCGCTTGGCTTTCTGGTTTTTTTTATTGTGATTGGGGTGATCTTCAGTTATCAGGGCTCACAAACCTACCGCATCGCGTTGCAGGATAAAAGTGAAATGAATTTCGAACTTCCGCAATCCACCAAAAAATTTAACTTTATTAAATCAGAAAGTACACTGGATAGTTTAAAGGCGCAATATCTCAGGAGTGAGATCGATGGAATTCTCGTTCTTCCAAAGTTTGCTGGAGTTGATGTCAAAGCGTACACCATTTATTATTATTCTGACAAACCCATGGATATTGAAATTGAATCCAGTCTTGAAAATTATCTTGAAGATGGAGTGAGGGATTATAAAATAAAATCTTTGTCGTTACAAAAAGAACAATTGGATAAACTCGAGACCGATATTTCAATTGATCCTGAACCCATATCCTCGACGGAGAAAGATCGCTCAGCCTATACCAGCAAGATCGCCACATTTATCGGAGGGGCCATGGGGTATCTCATCTTTTTTATCATTTTTCTTTATGGTGCTTCTGTGATGCGATCAGTGGCTGATGAAAAAGTAAACCGTGTTGTGGAAATTATTATTTCATCAACCCGTCCTGTTGAATTGATGTTGGGAAAAGTGATTGGTGGGGGATTGGTGGGGTTAACACAAATACTGATTTGGTTGATTCTGATTCCGATCATTTATGTGATTGGAATTTCAATTGCCGGTATTGATCTTGAGCAAATGCAACAAGTAGGTCAAACTATGTCGCAGCAACAGCCTGTTGATAGTGATGAACTGGTCAATATTATTCGCGAGATTGGAACATTGAACTGGTGGAAGATTGCAAGTTTGTTTGTATTGTATTTCGTTGGTGGATATTTTATTTATGCATCTTTGTTTGCTGCAATTGGTGCTGCAACGGGGGATGATATTAATGATGCGCAATCTCTGACCATATTTGTAACCATTCCGATTCTGCTTGGATTTTACATCATGATGCAGGCCATCCGGTTGCCTGACAGTACGCTTGCAGTATTTGCTTCACTGTTCCCATTATTTAGTCCGATTGTGATGCCGGGACTGTTGGCTTTTGATCCTCCCTGGTGGCAAATTATTTCTTCATTAATTTTATTGTTCCTGTTTAGCTATTTTATGATCTGGTTTGCAGGAAGAATATACAGAACAGGAATTCTGATGTATGGTAAGAAAGCAAGCATCAGGGAAATTGCAAGATGGATTTGGAAGGGCTGATGTTAAATTGAAAATTACGAATTACGAATTAAGTTACGATGTATCGAGGTACAAATTGCGAATTGGATGCTTGCAAAAATTGGAGTAATATTATTTTGTATTTCATTGAACAATTCAAATTTCAATTTTTTTTACAGCCTACAGCCTACAGCCTACAGCCTATCCCGAAGGGACCCCTACGGGGCAGCCTACAACCTAATCTCCTAATATGAAAATCAGCGGATTTACATTCATGCGGAATACAAGCAGTTTGTATTATCCATTTATAGAGTCCATTCAATCCATCCTGCCCATAGTTGATGAATTTGTGATTGCAATGGGCAATAATGATCCTGGTGATCAGACAGAATCAATGGTTAAAAGCATTTCTTCAGATAAAATTAAAATCCATAAGACATCTTGGGATACGGAAAAATATTTACAGGGTACGATTTATGCACAACAAACGGATTTCGCGAAAAAATTATGCAGAGGAGATTGGTTATTTTACCTGCAATCTGATGAGGTGCTTCATGAAAAGTATTTGGATATTGTGTACGAGAATTGTGAAAAATATCTCGGACAATCTGAAGTGGAGGGATTTTTATTTGACTACAAACATTTTTGGGGAGACTACTCGCATTATATGAAATCCCATGTATGGTATCCAAAAGAAATACGGATAATAAGAAACAGAAATGACATTCATTCCTATGGAGATGCGCAGTCATTTAAAGTAATTGAGGATTTTGATGGATTGGATTTCAGGACGAAAAAGAAAACGAGAAGGCTTCAGGTAAAACAGATTGATGCTTGTATTTATCATTATGGATGGGTTCGACCTCCGGAAATGATGCAAACTAAGGACAAGAAAATGGCAAGCTATTATTATGATGAATTAAGTGTAGAAAAAAAATTTAGTGCAAGGGAACATTACTTTGATTATGGCAACATGAGTCTGATTCCTGTCTTCAATGAGACGCATCCTGCAGTAATGAAAGAATTTATTAAGCAATTCAATTGGAAAGAATGTTGAGTTGGATAGAGCAAAATTTGCTCAATGGTCAACTTTTGTTTGGTTATAAAAACTGGAAATTGCTGAAATGAAAGTTAGTATTTTATTTCAAGTACGGAACTCAATGGTCGGGATTGGCAGGTAAGAATATATCCCTGTGCGATTTCTTCAGGTTCTAATGCAAGTACCAGATCCATTTTTACATCTCCCTGGATAATTTTAGCCATACATGTTGAACAAGCACCGCTGGAACATGAATAAGGAGGATCCAATCCTTTGTCCATCAAAAAATCCAAAACCTTTTTATTAGCTGGCATTTTGAATTCATGTCTTTTATCATTGAGGTGAACGATCAGTGTGATTTCAGCATTGGATATGGCATCAGGAGAAGATTCAACATGATCAGGTGCAGTAAAATACTCTGCATGAATTGATTTCGGATCAATGTTTAAATTGATCAAACTGCTTTTTACATTTTCGATCAGTCCTCCGGGTCCACAGATGTAATACGATGTGGTTTGATTTTTCACAGGATAAAGTTCAAGAAATCGATTGACCATGGATTCGTCAATACGTCCTTTCCAACCTTGCCAAGCATTTTTTGAAGAAGATAGAAAGGACAGGCCCTTACTCTTTGCTTTTGAAAGAGTATACTGTACATGAAATTGTCCTTCAAATTTAGAAGCTAGGGCATCAAGTTTTTTATGAAATATAATATCCTCTTCACTCCGGCTTCCATAGAGTAAATACAAATTGGATTTAGGCTCATGTTCCAAGAGCGATTGGATCATTGAAAAAATGGGGGTGATTCCACTACCCGCGGCAAAGAAAAAATAGTGTTGCCTATTATCTGAGGATGGATTGATATTGAAATGTCCTTCCGGTTTTGAAATCTCAATCCGGTTTCCGGTTTTAAGATTTTTTACCAGGTGATTTGAAACGATACCTTTCTCAACTTTTTTTACAGTAACTTTCAAGATATTTTCATGCTGTGAAGAACAGATGGAATATGATCTCCGGTACTCTTTAAAGTTAATATAGACTTTTAGAGTGAGATGCTGACCCGGTATAAAATGCAGGAACTCTTCAGGTGTTTCAGACGGATCGAAACAAATGGTAATGGCATCCTTGGTTTCACGGATGATTTCAATGATTGGAACAGATTTAAACAGCATCTAGGAATGTATCAAAAGTTAACCGGTGAATATCAAAATTTCTGAAATCAATCAAAAACACATAATTATTTCTTATTGAGCAAGTCCCGGATTTCAGTCAACAGTTGTTCCTGAGTTGGAGCAGCCGGTGCTGCGGGTTCTTCATGTTTCAGTCTGTTCATTATCTTAATGATCAGGAACATTACAAAAGCAATAATGATAAAATTAATGACGGACGAAATCAATTTTCCATACAGGATTGCGGATTCGGGGGTTGTGATCTTACCATCCGGTCCAAATTCTGCAGGAGATAAAACCCATTTAGCCTGTGCCATATCACCAACCTGAAAAACCTGTCCAACGAGAGGCAAGAAAAAGCCATCTACAAATGCTGTTGTTACAGTACCAAAAGCAGTGGCCATTACTAAGCCGATTGCAATGTCTACAAGATTTCCTTGTATTGCAAATTTTTTAAATTCCTGAAACATGGGATTTGAATTTAGAATTAAAAATGAATAATTAATTTGGCTGTTTATCAATTACTACCTTTCCTAACTGTAGGTAAAACAATTGAGCACTTAAACTAAAAGTTCTCTCCTTATTTTATTGAGGGCTGATCCTTCTTTCACCCATTCAATTTGTTGCTGATTGTATGAATGCAATGTTTCAAACGATTCTTTGCTTCCATCAGCATGCAATAGTTCAATAGTAAATTTACTACCCGGAGACATTGTATTCAGACCGATAATATTAATTGAATCATCTTGCCTGATTTTATCATAATCTTCAGGATTAGAGAATGTCAATGCAAGCATTCCCTGCTTTTTTAAATTGGTTTCATGAATGCGTGCAAAAGATTTTACCACCACGGCTTTAACCCCTAAATATCTCGGTTCCATTGCAGCATGTTCTCGTGAAGAACCTTCACCATAATTTTCTTCTCCGAATACTACAGTGGATATTCCATTGGCTTTATATTTTCTCGCAGAATCCGGGACTGTGGTATATTCATTGCTGATCAGATTGAGCACTTTGTTGCTTTCACCATTGAATGCATTAATCGCACCGATAAAACAGTTGTTGGAAATGTTTTCCAAATGTCCTCTGAACTCCAACCATGGACCTGCCATAGAAATATGATCTGTAGTACATTTTCCTTTTGCTTTAATCAGGATTCTCATATTCTTTAAATCGCCTTCTCTTATTGGTGTAAAAGGAGTCAGCAATTGAAGGCGTTTGCTATCTGCATGTACGATGACTTCTGCTTTGGTATGATCTGCTGATGGAGCCTCATATCCCGGATCTTTGACTTCAAATCCAAAGATGGGCAATTCAATTCCTGTCGGAGGATCGAGTTTTACAAATTCACCGTCTTCATTCATCAATTGATCAGTAAGAGGATTAAATGATAAATTTCCTGCGATGACTAATGCGGTTACAATTTCAGGAGATGCAACAAATGCATGAGTGCTTGAATTTCCATCATTCCGTTTTGAAAAATTTCTATTGAACGAAGTAATGATTGAATTTTTTCTGTTGGGATCATCCATATGTCGTTTCCACTGACCGATACAAGGACCGCAAGCATTGGCCAATATGACTCCACCGATTTTTTCAAATTGTTCCAATATGGAATCCCGTTCCACTGTAAAGCGTATCTGTTCAGAACCCGGGGTCACTGTAAATTCAGATTTGACTTTTAATTTTTTTGAAGTGGCTTGTTGTGCCAAAGAAGCAGCACGAGAAAGATCTTCATAAGATGAATTGGTACAAGATCCGATTAATCCGACTTCGAGTTTATCAGGATAATTATTTTCTTTTACTGCTTTTGCAAATTGTGAAATCGGCCAGGCTAAATCCGGAGTGTAAGGTCCATTGATGTGTGGTTCCAGGGTATTCAAATCGATTTCAATGACCTGGTCAAAATAATTTTTAGGATCTGCATAACATTCAGGATCTCCGGTTAAATCACTTGCAACGCGATCACACATATCAGCGATCTCTTCGCGACCGGTATATTTAAGATACCTGCTCATGGATTCATCATAGCCAAATGTGGAAGTGGTTGCACCAATTTCGGCTCCCATATTGCAGATCGTTCCTTTACCTGTACAAGATAATGAGCGGGCACCTTCGCCAAAATATTCTACAACGGCACCCGTGCCTCCTTTTACAGTGAGAATGCCGGCAACTTTGAGAATTACATCTTTGGAAGAAGTCCAACCTGAAAGTTTGCCTTTTAAATGGACGCCGATTATTTTTGGCATTTTGAGCTCCCAGGGCATTCCGGTCATGACATCCACAGCATCTGCTCCACCCACACCGATGGCAATCATTCCCAAACCACCTGCATTCGGAGTATGAGAATCTGTCCCGATCATCATGCCTCCAGGAAACGCATAATTTTCCAATACGATTTGATGAATAATACCGGAACCGGGTTTCCAGAATCCGATTCCGTATTTGTTGGAAATGGATTTTAAAAAATCATAGACTTCTGCATTTTCGGCATTTGCCGTAGTTAGATCCTTTTGCGCTCCTTTCTCTGCCAATATCAAATGATCGCAATGCACTGTAGTGGGTACTGCTGTTTTATTTTTTCCACAAGTCATAAATTGCAGCAATGCCATTTGAGCAGTAGCATCTTGCATTGCGACACGATCTGGTGCAAAAAATACATAATCTTTTCCTCTCTGATAATTTTGAAGACCTGATTCTTTATGAAGATGTGTATAAAGAATTTTTTCGGATAGGGTCAGAGGCCTTCCCAGTTTCTTTTTTACTTCGCTGACCTTCTGTGACAAGCTTGTAAAATGACTTCTTAGCATTTCTATATCAAATGGTTCCCGATGCATAGAGTATAATTGAAATTTTCCGCAATATTAAGTGATTCTGGATTAACAACAAAGGGGGATTATTGGTTGTGCCTTATTATAGGCTTTGGAATCATAAAACTGGTTTTTGATTGTGCTAAATGATTTCATTTCATGAGCTGGTCGAGAAACTGAATTCTGTATTGGTCATCATTTCATTTAATTTGAGAAATATTAATTTAATGGATACGTTTCAATGGATTCATTATCGACTTTTTTTCTCTATTAATCAAATTTGAGAATTTGAAAACTAAACTTCCTTATCTTTGGCAAATGCTGATGAAATCTTTTTTTATAGTTTCGATCCTCTGCGGATTATTTTCTTGTGTTAAACAGGAAGATGGTCAGTTTCAAAGAGAATTCAGGATGGGACTTGAAATTCCGGCAGATGCAAATCCTTTGTTTACTCATGTTTTTGAGCAACGAATTGCATCCTCCTGGATTCAATTTTTGCAGGAAAATAATCTCAATGCAAATGATATCAAAGCAGTAAAACCGAGATCTATAATATTGACTCCGGTTTTTGATAATGCAATTAGTTATGAACTCATTTCGGAAGCACATGCCAGTGTGTATCCCGTAAATAAACTATCAGAAAATTTGCCTATTGCTGAAGTTTATGACCCGGTTGGTAGTAAAGATGAACTGATCTTTAATCCGGGACTTGCCGATGTAAAAGAAATTGTAAGTCAACCTGAATTCGTGTTGCGATTGGCACTTAATGTAAGAGTAATACCTGGTTCTGTTTCCGAACATTACCTTACAGTTCAGTTTGATGTGTTTCTTAATTAATGGAAAAAATTTATTGGAAAATTCTAAAGCACATGGTGCTGGAATGATAATTTATCAATCAAGTGCTTTCGTCTGAAACAATTAATGTTTCAAATGTTTTAGCTGAATGACTTCCTTATCTGTAAGATGTCTGAATTTTCCCCGTGGTATATTTTTTTTAGTTAGTCCTGCATAATAAACACGATCCAACTTTTCGACTTCATATCCAAGATGTTCAAAAATTCTTCGGACTATTCTGTTTTTACCTACATGGATTTCAATTCCGATTTCATTTTTTTTATTGTTGGCATAATCTACTCCATCGACTTCCGCTTTTCCGTCTTCCAGTTCAACACCATTGAGGATGAGTTCAAGATCTCTTTTTGTAACGGGCTTGTTTAAAGTGACGTGATAGATCTTTTTTATTTTGTGACTTGGGTGGGAGAGCTTTTGTGCCAAATCGCCGTCATTTGTTAATAGCAATAACCCTGTGGTATTCCGGTCCAGCCTTCCAACAGGATAAACCCGTGCATTGATTTCGCTCCGGATTAGATCAAAAACGGTTTTGCGACCGCGTTCATCATCCAGAGTAGTGATCACATTTTTTGGTTTATTTAAAAGCAAATAGATTCCTTTTGAATGAAGCCGGAGAATTTTTTCTTTGTAGATGACCACATCATATTCCTGTACTTCATAAGCCGGATTGGTAAATATTTTTCCATTTAAAAGGATGTGTCCGTTTTTTACCAATTCGGCAGCTTCCCTTCTGGAGCAGATGCCGCAATGTGCAATGAATTTATTGAGTCGTAGTGCTTCTGTCGGATTATGAAGAGATTCAACTTTGGGTTTAGAATGGAATGTCTTCTTCTTCATTCATTTTGGATTGTTTGATGATCACATTAGGAGCAGCAGCCATACTTCCAAATGGATCGAAGTTTTGTTGAAGCGGAACAAATTGGGCATACTTATCAATAAATTTCATTCCGACAGTACCGGTTGCACCATTTCTGTGCTTTGCAATGATGAGTTCAGTATATCCTTTTGGCATTTCAAAAGTGTTTTCAAGCTCATAGTATTCAGGTCTGTAAATGAACATGACCATATCTGCATCTTGCTCTATAGCTCCGGATTCCCTAAGGTTGGACAATTGGGGTCGTTTATTGTCTTTGCTCTGTGTTTCTGCGGCACGATTTAATTGTGACAAAGCAATAACCGGAATATTAATTTCTTTTGCAAGACTTTTTAATGCCCTTGAAATGGTGGAGATCTCTTGTTCTCGATTTCCTTTTTTATCTACAGATCCCAGTGTCATCAATTGCAAGTAGTCAATGATGACCAATCCGATTTTATATTGCTGATGAAGTCTACGGCATTTTGCTCGAAGTTCAAATACGTTTAATGAAGGGGTATCATCGATGTAAATTGGAGCTTCGCTCAGTTTATTTATTGCATGATTGAGTTTATTCCAGTCATCTTCATCGAGTTTGGCATTTCGCATTTTACTTCCTTCAATCTCTGCTTCCATTGATATTAATCTGTTCACCAATTCAAGATTGTTCATCTCGAGTGAGAATAGTGCAACCGGAGTATTAAAATCCATTGCAGCATTCTTGGCCAGGGCCAGAGTGAATGAAGTTTTACCCATACCCGGTCTGGCTGCAATGATGATTAAGTTTGATTTTTGCCAACCTGAAGTAATTTCATCCAGCTCCGGAAAACCACTTGCAATACCCGACATGCCAGAATCCAGGTGGGACATGGTTTCGAGTCTTTGTTGAGCCATACGCACCAATGAACCAACGGATTCATATCCACGACGCAAATAATTGTCAGTGATTTCATACAAACTTTGTTCGGCGGTGTCGAGTAAATCAAATACGTCTTTGTTGTCTTCGAAACAATCCTGGATAGTGCCAGTCGATATTTTGATAAGCTCGCGCTGAACGAATTTTTGTGCAACGATCCTCGCGTGAAATTCCAGGTTTGCAGATGAAGCCACCTGGTTGGCCAATTCAAGGATATAGGCCAGGCCACCAACTTCCTCAAGGACTTTGGTCTTGTGCAGGATTTCCCTGACGGTAAGTGTGTCAATGGGTTGGTTGGTTTCAAACAATCGGATCATTCCTTCATAAATCTTCTGGTGGGCAGGTTTATAAAAGCTTTCCGGTTTTAGAATATCCAATACGATTGAAATGGCATCTTTATCGAGCATTACAGCACCGAGTACAGCCTGTTCAAGCTCCACTGCCTGAGGTTGAATACGCTCATAGGTCAAAGCGGAAACATCGGTGTTTTTTCTTCGAAAACTTCCCGGGCTAATGGCTAATGAGTCTTTTAGCGGTTCCGCCATGATTTAGTCAATTAAGTTTGGTTGCAAGGAGACTGCAAAAATAGAATAGAACAAATAGTAAAAAAGTTTTATATGAATACAAGAATTGTTGAAAAAGGGTTAAAAACCTGTTTAAAAGTTGTTCAAAACTCGATTTGCAGTCTTTAGCTACAAATATACATATTAAATAATTAACTAATATGTTTTTTCTCAGGTACTTTACTTTTGTTTATCAATGACTTATTAGCAAAAGCTTTAATATATTTTTCATCGATGAGAAATTATACCGTGGAGAAAGGCTAAAGAATTTCTAAGGCAGTTTGGAATTTTAACTGAATATATGTTAAAAAAAAATAATAACTTTTTTATTTACAATATTGGTTTGAAACTGCGCAGAAATGAGTATGGAAAGCTCAAAAAAGAAGAGGCAATCCGATATTAAAGAGAGATTTTTATGATAAATGTAAGTATAGAATAACCGAAATATTATTGCGCTTTTTTGCCGATGTTATTCAATTTCGTTTGTACAGTCTCCACCACCTTGGTCTGGCTTTCTATTGAAGCTTTTGTCAAGTCCTGATCTTTAAGGTTGGTAATGATATTATTTTCTGCTTTTTTGATTTTTGCTTTGGCATCTTCGATATCCTGGTGATACTCTTTATTGTCTTTGAGTAGATCGGCCATTTTTCGATTGAGTTTTTTTAATTCATCCTGCTGGTCTTCCAATTCCTCTTTTACCATTTCCCGCTGTACCTCATATGAAAATTGCTGGATGAATTCACTGGCACCTTTGAACTCATTGGGGTGATCCGTAGAATTGAGAAATCCGTTTTTTAAGTCAAAAAAAGCAGTAATGTTGTGATCTTCAATGATTGTGTAAACATCCATTTTGTTCGTTCCATTAATGGAAGGGATGGTGGCGTCTACAAGAATCATCTCTTCTGCCTTTTTATTTTTAGTCAGCTTGCCATAATCTTTGGTGTATTTTTTCCAGAGTTTTTCTATCGTGTTGGATTCAGCATCAGGAATATTAACTGAAAGACTGTTCTGAATTCCTAAACTCATCTGGAGTTTATTTTCTATTACCTGGGCGGATAATGTACAGGTAAATAGAACTATAGTCATAAAAATACCGATGTGATTTTTCATAATATGATGGATTTGATCATCTAAGATAATGCATTTAAAGCAGTCCTGTAATTATAG
>JBGAWX010000199.1:0-6588 GCA_044227375.1 Saprospiraceae bacterium | reverse complement strand
TGGATTCTGTCAACTCCTGTGTTAATCTGGTTTGGAAGAGATTATTTTATTAATGCCTGGAAATTGCTCAAACATCGTACAGCAAATATGGATACATTGGTTGCCTTAAGTACTGGGACATCTTATGTTTTCAGTGTATTCAATACGATATATCCACAGTTTTGGCAGTCAAGAGGACTTCATGCACATGTTTACTTTGAAGCAGCCGCTGTGGTGATTTGTTTTTTACTTTTAGGAAAGTATCTCGAAGAAAAAGCAAAAAGCAATACAGCATTCGCGATAAAGAAATTGATGAATTTACAACCTGCTGTTGTAATGTTGGAACATTCAGACGGCAGTATTGAGGAAGTGAGTATTCATAATATTCTCAAAGGAGATATTCTGTTAGCGAGGCCTGGTGAAAAAATAGCAGTTGATGGTTTGGTTGTTTTCGGGAATTCATACATAGATGAAAGCATGATGACCGGTGAAGCCATACCGGTTTATAAAGAAACCGGAAGTAAGGTATATGCAGGCACGATAAATCAAAAAGGAAGTATTAAATATCAAGCTGAAAAAATAGGAAACGAAACCATGCTTGCGCAAATTATAAAACTTGTACAACAAGCGCAAGGAAGTAAAGCACCGGTTCAAAAACTTGCCGATAAAATTTCAGGAATTTTTGTTCCAGTGGTAATGGCCATTGCAATATTGTCTTTTTGTGTTTGGATAATGTTCGGAGGAGTAAATGGTTTCTCAAACGGGCTGCTTGCATTTGTTACTGTTCTGGTAATTGCCTGTCCTTGTGCTTTGGGTCTGGCTACCCCCACTGCAATTATGGTAGGCATTGGCAAGGCTGCAGAAAATGGAATATTAATTAGGGATGCAGAAAGTCTTGAATCAGCACATAAACTTAATGTAATGGTTTTTGATAAGACAGGAACCATTACGGAGGGGAGACCAGTGCTTACAGACAGTATCTGGTACACCGAAGATCCTTTTCTTAAAACCGTTATGTACAATATTGAAAAGCGCTCAGAGCATCCATTGGCCATTGCAATAACGGAATCATTTTCTCAAATGCCATCAAAACAGATTGACTCATTTGAAAACATCCCGGGTTTAGGTGTCAAGGCTTCCGTTAATGGATCACTTTATTTTATAGGAAGCGCTAAATTATTGACCCAATTTAAAATTAACCCTGGTGAAGAAATAAAGAAGGAGTCTATTAAATTTTCAAAAGAAGGAAAAACCTTGATTTGGTTTGCGAATGATCAGAGAGTACTGGGTTTATTCGCAATCACTGACAAAATAAAATCAAATTCTTCCAATGCTATACAAGAAATAAAAAAGCTCGGGATTGAAGTCTATATGTTGACCGGGGATTCGGAAGATACTGCAGCGATAGTGGCAAAATCCACCGGAATCTCTAATTACAAATCAAATCTTTTGCCAATGGACAAGATCAATTTTATCAAGGGACTTCAGGCAAAAGGCAAACGCGTTGGAATGGTTGGTGATGGAATCAATGACAGTGCCGCATTAGCCCAGGCTAATGTGAGTTTTGCTATGGGGAAGGGATCTGATATCGCAAAAGAATCGTCAAACATGACCATCATATCTTCTGATCTCATGAAAATATCCACTGCGATACGGTTGTCAAAATTAAATTATATAACCATCAGACAAAATTTATTTTGGGCATTTGCATATAACATACTTGGAATACCTGTGGCTGCAGGAATCTTATTTCCTTTCAATGGATTTATGTTGAATCCTGTGATTGCAGGAGCTGCAATGGCATTGAGCAGCGTTAGCGTGGTGAGCAATAGTTTGCGAATGAAATGTAAACACTTGAATTAATAGAAAGAAAGTCTGTTTATTTTCTTATCTTGTAAAATTAATAGACGATTTCATATTTGAAATTAGCTACTAACATTAATAATTGTGTTCATAGTTTCATCTCGTTATTAAAATATGAGTGCAATGTTTAATTTGTATTAATCCATTCAATATTCAAAAATGAAAGACAATTTTTCAAGTGTGGCTGAAAATTATGCCGTTTATAGACCTGAGTACCCAACTGCTTTGTATGAATTTATTATGAATCTTTGTGATCATAAAGTCTCAGCCTGGGATTGCGGTACCGGTAACGGGCAGGTAGCCATGGCACTAGCCAATCATTTTCAACGTGTATATGCAACAGATATAAGTCAAGAACAAATTGATAATGCATATTGGGATGACCGAATAACTTATAATGTCGAAGCGGTTGAATCTTGTTCTTTTCCGGACCGTTCTTTTGATTTAATTACGGTTGGACAGGCAGTGCATTGGTTTGATTTTGATCGTTTTTATTCTCAAGTGAAGCGCACGTTAAAACCTAAAGGATTGCTTGCAATTATGGGCTATGGATTAATACGTTCGGATGAAGCTGTTGATGCAGTTCTATTGGATTTGTATAAAGTAATTCTTGGCAAATATTGGGATCCAGAAAGAAAGTATATTGATGAACAATATAAAACGATTCCATTCCCATTTCATGAAATTGGAATTCCAGGATTTTCCATTGAAGTAAATTGGAAATTGGAGCAATTACTAGGATATCTTCAAACATGGTCTGCGGTACAGCATTATAAAAAATCGCAAAAACAGGATCCAATTCAAAAGGTAGAAGCAAAGCTTATTAAGGCCTGGGGTAAAGACAGCACTAAGAGAATGGAATTCCCCGTGTTTTTGAGATTGGGAAAATTACAGCCATTTACAAAACCTGTAATTGCCGAGAACCATGTTATTTTTGAATGATGGCATCCTATTGATTTTAAATAATTAAATGAATTAAAAATTAAATTAATTTGCAAAAATTTTCATCATCCGATTTGAGGAATTCAAATAGGATTAGATGTTCTTCTTCAATTCTAAGTTTATTCTAAAACAGAGCTAACATTCTTTTAACACTTCTTAATTAAATTTGCAGTTTCTGAGGGTTGCCCTTTGTGAATTTTTTTCTGCCAAAAATTTGATTTCTATGAAATGGTTAATAAGCGTTTCGATTTTAATAATATCATTAAACAATTTATTATCTCAGTCTGAACCAGACTCATTGCATAAAATTGATTTGGAAGAAATCATTGTAAAAGATGTCAGGAATTTTCAGGACATCAAGCGATTGGCACCTATTCAGAATACATTCATTTTTTCAGGAAAAAAAAATGAAGTCATAGAACTTTCAAAAAAGGATGTTGCCCTTTCCGAAAAATATGGCAGACAGATATTTTCAAAAATTCCCGGGGTCTTTGTTTATGATATGGATGGTACCGGCAATCAAATGAACATTTCAACAAGAGGATTAGATCCTCATCGTGGCTGGGAATTTAATATCAGAAAAGATGAGGTCAATACCAATTCTGACATGTACGGTTATCCCGCAAGTCATTATAACATTCCCATGGAAGCCGTGGAACGAATTGAATTAGTAAGAGGTACAGGTTCTTTGCAATATGGTGCACAATTTGGTGGAATGTTAAATTATAAAAGTAAAGTACCTGATAAAGAGAATCAACTATCCTTCGAATCAATCAGCACTGTTGGTTCTTATGATTTGGTGAGTACTTATAATTCACTTTCTGGAACTTTAGGTAAATTCCGTTATACCACCTACTTTTCAAAGAAAGAAGTATCGGGATACAGGCATAACAGCGATTCTAAATATGATGCTGAAAACATAGCATTGTATTATGATGCTGCTGATAATTTTCACATTAAATTGGATTGGTCTCATTCTAATTATGTCATTCACCTGGCGGGTCCGCTTAGTGATGCTATGTTTCAGGTAGATCCAAAAACTTCTACCCGATCCCGCAATTACTATAATCCGGACATTCATGTGCCTTCATTTAAATTGGATTGGGCATTAAGTGATAACACCAAACTGAGATTTATAGCCTCTGCGATTTTAGGATACAGAAATAGTGTAATGTTTGATAAGCCCACAACAGTTGCTGATACCATTGTCACGTCAACCTTGCAGTACAACAACAGACAAGTCGACATTGATAATTTCAACAGCTACAATTGGGAACTCAGGGCAATGCACACCTATTCATTTCTGAAATTCAAAAGTACGTTGGTTGCAGGTGTTCAATATATGAATAATGATTTGCACAGGCAACAATTGGGGAAAGGAACAACGGGTAGTGATTTTGATTTAACTCTTGTGACGCCGGGTTGGGGAAGGGATATGCATTATAAGACATCTAATATTGCAGTTTTTGCGGAAAACAACTGGGTACTGTTTCCCGGATTTTCACTGAACACAGGTCTTCGCTTTGAAAATGGAAAAACAGACTTGACCGGAAAAGTGAATTATTACCCAGAAGATGATTTTCCAAATAAAATTAATCATTCATTCCCTTTATTTGGCGTCAATGCCGAATATAAGTTCAATAAAACAAACAGCGTTTATGCAGGTTGGTCACAAGCCTATCGTCCTGTGATTATGAAGGACATCATCCCACAATCCATTTACGAAATTTCTGATAAGAATTTAAAAGATGCCGATGGATATAATCTTGAAGCTGGGTTTAGAGGAAGTTGGGAATTTCTTAAATGGGATGTTACCGGATTTATTTTGCAGTATAATAATCGGCTAGGGACCCTGGCACAGAATGATGCCAACGGTAATTTGATTATATACAGAACCAATATTGGAAATTCGAAAACAAAAGGATTGGAAGTATTTATTCAGAATGATTTTTATTTTGGCCAAAAGGCTATTCTTACTGTTTTTACCTCAACTTCATACATGGATGCTAAATATCACAATGCAGAAATACGTTCCGGAAATTCTAATATAAATATTGATGGAAACAAAGTAGAAAGTGTACCCGAATGGATTTCGAGAAATGGAATAACAATTCGGATTCCTAATATCAGCATCACAGCATTGAGCAGTTATACTTCTGATAGTTATGCGGATGCATTGAATTCAGTTTTACCAAACCCCAGCGGATCTACAGGGCTCGTGCCAGCCTATCATGTGATTGACATTAATATTTCGTTGGAAATCTTGAAAAATCTCAAATTGCAATTGAATGCAAATAATGTTTTAGATAAAAAATATTTTACAAAGAGGCCGCAATTTTATCCTGGTCCTGGGATTTGGCCTTCGGATGGCCGGACTTTATCAGCAACAGTTTCAATAAAAATTTGAGTACTGATTTTACTTGTAGTCTTCTCATGCTTTTTTCCGGCACTTAGTGGGCAATTAAATGAGCAGGTTTAATTCAATACAATTTTAATAATTTTCACAGCTATCTTTGCAGGATTCATTATTCTAATTCTAAAAAATAGCACATGCATATTACTACTAAAGCTGCACTGAGAAGTCTTGAAGAATCAGGAAAACTATTCAAGGAGTTATTCAAGCATGGAGATCTTTCGCTTGAGATCTATAAGCCTGTGTACAGCGATTTACAAAAACCCCATGATCGGGATGAGATCTATTTTATTATTTCAGGTCAGGGAAATTTTATTAATGATGGGAAGAGAACACAATTTCAACCGGGCGATTTCATATTTGTGCCTGCAGGTGTCGAACATGGATTTGAAAATTTTTCCGCAGATTTTTCAACCTGGGTTATCTTTTTTGGACCGAAGGGAGGAGAAGTAAATAAAGTGTAATAGTCTTATAAGAACAGGAAGGGTCAGGGTGGTCAATGGCTTGCAAATAGATTTTGATTTAAAGTTTTACAATATTTTTTCTTACTGCATAAAGTACGAGACCTACACGGGACTTTACATCGCATTTATGAAATAAATGATCACGATAGCCATCAATGGTTTTAGGACTGAGGTTCATTTTGTCGGCTATTTGTTTGTAAGTAAGTTCTGTACAAACCAATTGAAGAAACTCCAGTTCTTTGTCTTTTAATTCTGTAGCACTGGGTAAATCTGTTTCTTTTTTCTTATTTAGTAAAGAATTCAACATGATGGGAGCCACAAAATCCGAGTAATAAAATCCTTTTGTCAGGACAGATTCCATGGCATAGAACAGTTCATCAGAGTTTACATCTTTCAATAAATAGCCCTTTGCTCCAGCGCGAAACATTCTTATAATGGAAAGATCATCATCGTTCATGGTCAATGCGAGGACCTTGACGTCAGGATAATGCTGGGAAAGCCATTCGGTACATTCGATACCATTGATTATGGGCATATTGATATCCATTAAGATAAGATCAGGTTTATCCAGAGAACCCAATTTGGCCTGGACTTCTTTTCCGTTTTTTGCTTTAAAACTGATAGTGAATTTAGGATTCTGTCCTATCATGTTGGCAATAGCATCCGCCATGAGGATATGATCATCTACAATGGCTACTTTGTACTGCATATACTCGATTTAGGGCAAATGATTTCATATTTAGTTCCGGTTTCTTTGGCAGATTCAAGAAATAATTGACCGCCTAAGATAGTTACTCTATTTTTTAAATGTCGCAATCCTGAGCCATTATTTTCATTAGAATTCATAATGCTGGTATCAAATCCGGTACCATCATCTGAAATGATAAATTTGATGTTTTGTTCACCATAATCTATCATGATTTTAAT
>JBGAWX010000198.1:0-6746 GCA_044227375.1 Saprospiraceae bacterium | reverse complement strand
CACACAAACTGATATCGATGCAGGATTCAAAGACAATACGGCTATAACAACGGGAAGGGATCCACAAAATCAAATTGTAACTGATTCTGATGATGAAACCACCGTGATTCCAAAGAATGCTTCGATAGATTTAGTAAAGACAGGATCGCTCAATATGAATGCAGTTGCACCCAATGGAATTGCAAATGTTGGTGATCAAATCAATTATTCATTCACAGTAACCAATACAGGGAATGTGACACTTACGAACATTACAGTTACGGATCCAATAGTTACTGTTGCAGGTGGACCGATTACTTTGGCACCAGGTGCATCAAACAGTGTGGCCTTCACGGGTGTGTACACTTTAACGCAAGCGGATATCGATGCAGGCTTTAAAGACAACACAGCAACAACTACCGGAAGAGATCCGCAGAATCAAAATGTAAGCGATACGGACGATGAAACCACATTCATTCCAAAAAATGCTTCGATCGATTTAGTAAAAACCGGAACATTGAATATGAATGTCATTGCTCCAAATGGAATTGCGAATGTAGGCGATCAAATCCATTATGCATTTACTGTAACGAATACCGGAAATGTCACACTGACAAACATAACGGTAACGGATCCAATCGTGACAGTGATTGGCGGACCAATCACATTAGCACCCGGTGCATCCAATAGCATAGCATTTACCGGAGTATATACCTTAACACAAGGTGATATCGACGCAGGTTACAAAGACAATACTGCAACGACAATTGGTAAAGATCCGCAGAATCAAAATGTCACAGATTGGGACGATGAAACAACAAACATTCCGAAAAGTGCTACAATAGATCTGGTAAAAACCGGTACTTTAAACACGAATGTTATTGCACCAAATGGTATTGCCAATGCAGGTGATCAAATTCATTATGCTTTTACAGTTACCAATACCGGAAACGTCACATTGACAAACATTACTGTGACAGATCCAATTATAACCGTTGTTGGCGGACCAATTACTTTAGCACCCGGAGCATCCAATAGCATAGCGTTCACCGGTGTATATACATTGACGCAAGCGGACATTGATGCAGGATTTAAATACAATGTTGCTACTGTGAATGGAAAGGATCCTCAAAATCAGGATGTAACGGATTCTGATGACGAAACCACAAGCATTCCCAAAAGCGCGTCAATTAATTTGGTGAAGACCGGAACATTGAACACTAATGTCATTGCTCCAAATGGCATCGCGAATCCAGGTGATCAAATCAATTATGCATTTACAGTAACCAATACGGGAAATGTTACCCTTACAAATATTTTTGTTACGGATCCAATAGTAAGTGTAATCGGAGGACCAATCACGTTGGCGCCCGGTGCATCGAACAGTGTTGCTTTTACAGGAGTCTATACTTTGACGCAGTTGGATATAGATGCTGGTCAAAAAGACAATACGGCAACAACTACAGGTAAAGATCCTCAAAACCAAAGCGTCAGTGATACTGATGATGAAACCACATGGATACCAAAGAATGCATCAATAGATTTGGTAAAAACAGGAACATTGAATATGAATTTCATAGCACCAAATGGTATAGCCAATGTTGGTGATAAAATCAATTATGCTTTTACGGTGACGAATACCGGTAATGTGACCTTAACGAATATAACAGTAACGGATCCGATAGTCACAGTGATCGGTGGACCAATTGCTTTAGCACCGGGAGCATCAAACAGCATCGCGTTCACCGGAGTGTATACACTAACTCAGGCAGATATTGATACAGGATACAAAGACAATACCGCTACAACTGTTGGAAAGGATCCTCAAAATCAAAATGTAACCGATTTGGATGATGAAAGGACAAATATTTCGCAGTCGCCAAAAATTACTTTGGAGAAATCCGGTACTTGGAATGATACCAACAACGATGGTTATGCGAATGTGGGAGAACCGATTGCTTATAATTTTAAAGTTTGTAACACGGGTAATGTGACGCTGACTAATGTAATGGTATCGGATCCATTAGTCACAATTCTTGGTGGTCCTATTCCCGTATTGTCTGTAGGTGCATGTAATAGTATTGTGTTTACAGGCATTTATGCAATAACTCAAACGGATATAGATACAGGACGTGTAATTAATGTGGCAACAACAACAGGTACTGATCCCAAAGGAAATCCTGTTACGGATACGAGTGATGATCCGGGCGATTGGACCAATGATGATCCCGATACAGACGGAGATCCTGATGATCCAACAATAACAGACTTAATTCAGCATCCAAGAATTGGCGTCGCTAAAAAATGTTTGGGCGTAGTCGATAATCACAATGGAACCTATACTTCAAAATTCGAAATTAAAGTCAGGAATATAGGAAACATTACTCTTGGTGATATTCAATTGCAGGACAACTTGACTGATGAATTTGGAAATTATCTTTCACCAATACCATTGAATCCCGGCGATTATGCTGTACAGAATCTGATGATGGTAATGAACAGTATGAATCCTCTTACCCTGAATCCTGCATTTAATGGTCAATCTGTTTTGAATTTATTAAATGTAAATTCTGGCGGAACTTTAAAAGTAAATGAGTTGATTAAAATAAGTTTTGAAGTAGTTTTCAAACCTTCGAAATACGTCTATCACAATCAGGCCATCGCATTTGGTGATGTGCCGGGTAATGACGATTCAACTTCTTCACCGGATGATGATCCTGATGATGCCATGGATTTATCGGATGGCGGAATCAACGATACCGATGATCCAAATACCGGTGGGAATAATGCAGGAGAACCCGGCGACCAGGGTACAGTGGATGATCCGACATTTATTGAAATTCCAGCCGGCCAATTGAAAGGTACCGTTTGGGATGATTTGAATGGAAATGGATTGCAGGATTCTGGAGAACCTGGAATGATTGGTGTTGAAGCATGGTTGTATACTTGCGATGGCACTCTGATTAAAAAAGATACAACAGACAGTTCTGGTGGATATTTATTTAATTATCTCGAAACACCATTGGATTACTATGTGGTATTTAAACCCGGCTCGTATATTCCGGTGTATGCATTTACATTTCCAAATATGGGCGTTAATGATAATTTGGACAATGATGCAAATGCAATGGGTGTAGGACCATGTACCACTCTGGATCTGTATGAAAAGGACAGCACCTATGATGCAGGTTTGGTTCGATTGGCTTCAACCGGAAATTTTGTGTGGAATGACATGAATGGCAATGGAATTCAGGATGTCGGTGAACAAGGTATATTCAATGTGAAAGTAACCATCTACGATGCAGTAACCAATGTCGCTTTGAAAAATACTTATACCGATCTAAATGGAAATTATCTCTTAAAAGATTTAATGCCTGGAAATTATTATCTCAAATATGAAGCGCCATCAAACTGGACAGCGACCGCATCAAATGCAACTGTGGATTTCGAAGATAGTGATGTGGACAATACTCATGGTCCGGGGACCACTGCAAACATTTACCTGGGTGCAGGAGAAGTGGATTTGAGTATGGATGCAGGATTTTATGATTGTGCAAAAATTTCAGGTTATGTTTGGTATGATGAAGATTATGATGGAATATTTGATATTGAAGAAAAGGGAATCAATGGATTAAAAGTGTTTATCGTGGATGCCAACTCCGGCAACACCGTGGGTGCAAGTCCTCCTTATAAAGGAACAAATCCAAACAAAGATTGTGACATTACCCATGAAAACGGAATCAACACTACCCGGATCGTTACATTATCCGGTGGCGAGTTGCTTAACAATTTAGCAGGAGGTTTTCAAACCAAATCACTTGTTGGAGATAAAGTTTGGATAGATCAGAATTTTAATGGCATACAGGATTATGGTGAACTTCCTTTGCCCGGTGTGAAAGTTTCTGCATTCAATATGGACAAAAAGAAAGTTAGTGAAAGCTTAACCGGTGCAGATGGATTGTTTATATTGGATGGAATGACGAAGGGTGATTTTTATTTGAAATTCGAAGTGCCGAATTCTAAGTATGGATTTACCAAAGCACATGCTGGTAATGATGATATGGATAGCGATGTCGATGGAAGTTATGGTTCTGGCAGTACAAAAATGTTTAGCATACTACCGGGCGAAGTGAGGCCGACTATGGATGCTGGTGTAGTTTCACAAGCGCTTGCAATGGAGTGGTTGCAATTCAACGGAACGTACAATGGAAAATTCACCGAACTGAATTGGTCAACAGCATTTGTAGAAGACAATGATCATTTTGTTGTTGAGCGCAAGTATGAAACGGATAATCAATTTGAAGATATTGGAAATGTTCAGACCAATTCCACTCCAAATTTGAAGAAATACGAATATGAGTTTGATGATTTAGCTGTAGAAAAATCCGGTACCTATTATTATAGATTGAGGCAGGTCAATAAAGATGGAACCTATACTTACAGTAAAATCATTTCGGTTCATGTTGAGTTGGGCATTGAAGAGTTGAGTGTCACGTTATTTCCAAATCCGGTAAACGACATCTTGCATGTTGAATTGTGGATTCCGTTAGATACAGAATTGAAGATGATTGTGTTTGAAAATAATGGCAAGCTTGTACAAGCATCCACTCTCAATCAGTATGTATCCAAAGGCAAGTACAATGAATTGCTAAACACATCCCAACTTGATGCCGGACAATACATTTTACAAATCAAAACCTCGAATGGGGTGGTGTACCGGAAATTCACAGTATTGAGATAAAAATCAAATTGAATTATATTAATGCATAATGCAGTCGCAGGCTGAGCCTGCGACTGTGTGGCGTTCAAATTCCGTTTAAAATCTTGTGCTTATAATGAAAATCATAATTAATATCAAAATTTATTCTGATTGAATCGAATAGATTATGGATAAGTTTAAGTTCGTTTTCAATAGCAAATAGTTGCACTGAGATTGACTGAGTTGACGCCAGGCCCAAATCATTAAGGGAAAGGATTTTGGACTGGGTCCGCTTGATCACGTAAGCAATATCGGGCATATTTTATCACGGTTACATGCAGTCTATGTTTTTTTAAATGCATCTCTTGGCCATGGATGTTTACCTCACCTTAAAATTTGCTATTGAATTTGATTCAATCAAGTTAAATTTGATTAAAATTTGAAGAATCCACCATGATAGTTTGCTTAATGATTGCTCTCATTCTGCATTTACTGATGCCTTCTTCTTAAATGATTGAAATTCTTAGAACTTTTATTAATTAACTTACAATAATTGAAAAATAATATTGCTCTAATATTTTTTTATTCAAGCCTTGCATTGGTATCAAATGTAATTTCACAAGAATTATACGATTATAACTGGGTCTTTAGAAATGAGAACCTGGAAAATGTAGTTATAGAATTTAGTGGTAATGATATTACCTTTAATAATCTTGGAGAAGGAATGTCAATTTCCTCAAGCAATGCATCAATGAGCAATAGTATTGGTGAGTTGATGTTCTATTCGAATGGATGTCATATAAGAAATAGATACAATAAGAAAATAAAAAACAGTGATAATTTAAACTATAATAATGGGTTTAATTCTTATTGTAATGATAAATTTGGTGATTACAATGCGGGACCTCAGAGTATGTTGTGCCTTCCAGATCCGAATAATAAGAATCGTTATTATTTAATTCATCAATCTATAGTTAGAATTCCAGGTCCTAATTATATATTAAAAATAGGATCATTGCTTTACACTGTTGTAGATTTTAAAAGGGGACTGGAAGGTGAGGTTCCTTCTTTTATATCCCCAGACTCGAATGTTTATATAAAGAATATTGAAATTAATAATGATACAACACTGGAAGGCGGAAATTTAACAGCTGTTAAACATAAAAATGTCTCTGATTGGTGGATTATAAATCCAAAGGGGTATGGAAATGGATATATTAAGTTTCTATTAAATTCAAAGGGTATTAATCAGATTGGAGAGCAAGAAATTGGAGAGGACTTTGGCGATCATGCAACCAGCGCAGGTTCTGCTGTGTTTACTCCTGATGGTAGTAAATATCTAAGATATTTTCCAAAGTACAAAACCATTGGTGTAATGGATTTTGATAGAGAAAATGGACAACTTAGTAATTATAGAAGTATTAAGATAGAGCATGAAACTCAGTTCGGGAGTATAGCAGTATCTCCTAATTCGAGATTTGCATATGTAAGTTCTCACTCGCATTTATATCAATTTGATTTATTAAGTACAGATATTAATTCTTCAGTCATATTAATTGATATTTTTGACGGTAAGGGTTCACCTAATCCGCCATTTTATAATTATTTTAATATTTCACAATTAGGACCTGATTGTCGAATTTATATAACAAGCTTAAATGGTTGCAATGATCTCCATGTAATAAAATATCCAGATCGTAAAGGCAAGGAATGTCAGTTTTTACAACATGCATTAAAACTTCCTGGTTCACATGGTGGCAGTTTACCACAATTTCCAAATTACAGATTAGATATTGAGCCCGTTTGTGACAGTTCGATAAATCTACCAACTAAAATTTTAGAGCCTAATGATTATTATTTCATCTCAGTTTATCCAAATCCATCCATGAGTAAAATAAATGTGGAAGTAGAAAATCCATATGATTATAATTTAGTCTTCAACATATATGATTTATATGGTTACTTGGTTTTGATGAAGAATCTGGATTTAAGTCTTTCACGTTATGAAATTTGTTTGGATCAAATTCCTGAGGGACTTTATTATTATTCTATAAAGTCAAAATCTGGA
>JBGAWX010000197.1:0-6752 GCA_044227375.1 Saprospiraceae bacterium | reverse complement strand
ATCAGTTTTATAATCAATCTATTATTGTGAAGGTTCCGGACAAGGATTCCATCAATTCAGTGACCCTACGAATACGTTGTAGTGACTCCTTAGCGTTGCAGGAACTTTCCCACAGTATGTGGCAACTCATTACCATGAAAGATAAGGACTCCGGAACAGAACCAAGTAATTCTGATTATGATCCATCATGGATTCCACCAATCCCAATAAATGCAAGAATACAAATTGAATTGATCACAAAGGAAATCCAGTAAGACATCATAGCGTACTACATTGAAATATAACAGCTTGTTGCTAACTCAAAGACAGAAATTCAATCCTCATTTGTAGAAACCGAATTCATATCCCCTTATGAAACCTTTGGTGGTTTTATTCAAATATTTCAATCAAATCCTGATTTTGAAATTCCAATTTGGGTTCACGCACAAGCATTGGATGATCCATCAACAGAACCTAAAACAGTCTGGATAACATCGCCTCTTCAAAATCAATTTATCACCATTGATTTTAATGACAAAAAAGATATGCTTCATACTTGGAGTGTTTTAATAAGACACGATCTTTCAACATTTCCCATTGTATGCTGGACCCGAGAAACCAGATTGCCATAAATTCTTTGAACTTTGTTGATATCGTGAGGGTGTGTTTTTCTGTATCGATGTGGAACTTTAATATTTTAAAATCCAATCCAGAATGGATTTAATTTCTTCAAGATTTGGCAACATCTCAGCTTCCAAAGTACTGTTCAGGGGAATTGCTGGAAGATTTTTTGCTCCAACAATCTTCACTGGAGCGTCGAGATATTCGAAACAATGCTCACCAATACGACCCGCCAAAGTTTGTGCAAAACTGTTTTCAATGGTTTCCTCTGTCAATACCAGACAACGTTTGTGTTTTTTTACAGAAGCATAAACGGTATCCGTATCTAGTGGTACCAATGATCTTAGATCGACAATCTCAACCCGTGCTTTAAAATCCCTGGATGCATTTAAAGCCCAATGCACCCCCATTCCATAAGTAATGATGGTTAATGTAGAGTGCTGCTCAGATGTTCCTGCAGCTTGAATGACATTGGCTGATCCGATTGGAACAATATAATCTTCATCTGGCATTACTACCCGTGCGGCTTCAGTTCCGGGTACCTTGGACCAATACAATCCTTTGTGTTCGAATATCACCACCGGATTCGGATCATAATACGCGGCTTTCAATAAGCCCTTTAAATCTGCACCATTGCAAGGATATACTATTTTAATACCTTTTATGTTACACACAACAGATTCAACACTGGATGAATGATAAGGACCACCGCTACCATACGCACCAATTGGAACACGCAAGATCATGCTCACAGGATATTTGCCATTGGTGAGATAACATGATCTTGCTACTTCTGTAAACAATTGATTCAATCCTGGCCAGATGTAATCAGCAAATTGCACTTCAACAATTGGCTTTAATCCAACAGCAGACATTCCGACTGTACTGCCCACGATAAAGGCTTCCTGAATCGGAGTATTAAAGACCCGATGGTCGCCGAATTTTTGTGCTAATGTCGCTGCTTCTCTGAACACGCCTCCCAATCGCTTTCCAACATCCTGACCGTACAAAAGACATTCCGGATGTTTGCGCATCAATTCTTCAATTGCAAATAATGCACAATCCACCATCACTTTTTCTTCTCCATGCTCCGGCACTCTGTTTCCACTTTCATGTATGATTGTTGTGGGTGCAAAATCATGCAGGTACAATTCTTGTGGTTCCGGATCTGCAGCAAGTTTTGCCTTTTCAAAATCTGATGAAACTATTTCGAATGCATGTTTTTCCAAATTTTTTAAATAAACTTCGCTAAACCCATGCTGATGCATCAATTCAACCAACTTCGGAAATGGGTCCAGTTTAGACTGCGCCTCAAGATCATCACGATACCATTCTTTGCGCACTCCACTTGTATGATGATTCAAAAGAGGAACTTTTGCATGTAATAAAAATGGCCGGCGATGATCCCTGATGTATTTCAATGCATCGTGCACAGCTTGAAAGCATTCTTCGAAATCGGCACCATCTATACTCTGAGCTTCAATTCCAGGAAATCCTTTAATATAGTCAAATGCAGAGCCCTTTCTGATTTCCGAAGAATGTGCACTGATGTCCCATTCATTATCCTGGACAAAATATAAAATCGGCAACTGCTTTAATGAAGCCATGTGAAATGCTTCCGCAACTTCACCTTCAGTAATCGAAGCATCACCTAAAGAACATACTGCAACTGGTTTTTGCTTTTTGTTAGCCAATCCTGCAATTTCTTTGTATTGCAGCCCCATTGCGATGCCGGTAGTAGGAATGGCTTGCATGCCGGTTGCAGAAGACTGGTGTGGGATTTTTGGTTTATCATCGCGTTTTAAACTCGGATGACAATAATAGGATCTCCCTCCTGAAAACGGATCATCCCGCTTCGCCATCAACTGCAACATCAATTCATAAGGCTGCATACCAATAGCTAATAGAATGCTGTCATCTCTGTAGTATGCTGATAAATAATCTTCCGGATTCAACTGCAATCCCAATGCAATCTGAACCGCTTCATGTCCTCTTGAAGTTGCATGAACATACTTCGACACAAATTTAAAATTGGCTTCATACAGTTCGGTCATGCTCTTGGCCGTAAACATCAATACATATGCTTTTTCCAATATTTCCGGAGTAAGAACTGATTTACTTTTTCTACCCATTATGATTAAATTAGCTTGGGGTGTTGTGATTCTGAAATAAATGATTTGATAGAAATAATAAAAATTTGCACATCAATAAAGACAAATATAGATCCTAAATTCCAATTCCCTATTCCTGGATAATTCATCTCAATTCTTTTGATTTGCAAATTGATGAAATAGAGCTTTAGCTACATTTTGTCCGTCCATCGCTGCCGACAAAATTCCACCAGCATAACCAGCACCTTCACCTGCAGGATACAATCCACGAACTCCAGGATGCATCAAAGTAACAGGATCTCTGGGTATTTTGACCGGGGCACTGGTTCTTGATTCTGTTGCCACGATAATGGCATCCTTGTGATAATACAAAGGCATTTTTTTACAAAAATAATCGAGTCCTTTTCGTAAACGGGTTTCAATCGATTTATTGAAGTGATGATTTAAACACACAGGAAAGATACCGGGAAGATATGAGGTGTCTGGTAAATCCGCACTTGGCTTTACGGAAATAAAATCCTTCAAGCGCTGTGCAGGAGCTTTTTGGGACCCATCTCCCAAATCAAACATTCTTTTTTCCACATCCTGTTGAAACATCATTCCGCGCAACGGACCAAAAGTTTCATACTTTTTAAAATCCTTGTCATCCACTGAAGTTACCATTCCGCTATTGGCAAAAGGAGAATCGCGCCTAGACAATGACATTCCATTTACAACAATCTCGCCTGGTGAAGTGGCTGACGGAATGATCAATCCACCCGGGCACATGCAAAATGAAAACACACCTTTTTCATCAACCTGACATGATAAAGAGTAACTCGATGGAGGAAGTTTTGGGTTTCGTTTTTTTTGCTTGTATTGTATTTCATCAATAATCGTTTGAGGATGTTCAATACGAACACCTAATGCAAATGGTTTACTTTCAATATACACTTGATTTTTATGCAAGTCTTCGTAAATCGATCTGGCTGAATGTCCGGTGGCAAGAATCAAATGACTTGAAGTGTAAGTCTTATCCAAAGATTCGAATCCACTCACTGCATTTTTTTCAATGATGATGTGCTCAACCCTGGTGTTGAAATGAACTTCGCCTCCATACTTTTGAATCGTATCTTTCAAATTGCTGACAATTCCCGGTAGTTTGTTACTCCCGATATGCGGATGCACATCTACAAGTACATCATCGCCGGCGCCATGACTTCTGAATAGGTTCAACACTTTTCTTACATCACCGCGTTTATTGGATCTGGTATATAACTTTCCATCAGAATAAGTGCCTGCACCGCCTTCACCAAAGCAATAATTTGAATCGGGATTTACTTTTCCGAATTGCTGGATATCCCGCAAATCTCTTCTTCTTGATCTGACATCCTTTCCTCTTTCAATGACTATAGGCTTAAGACCCAATTCAATAAGTTGCAAAGCTGCAAAATAACCGCAGGGACCGGCACCTATGATATGCACTTCAGGTCGATCCGATACATTTTTATATTGAAATATTTCTTCAACAGAATGAATTGGATGCGCTTCTGAAACTTCCGCACGCAAAACATAAACTATGTTCTTTCCGCGTGCATCAATATTCCGTCTGACAATTTTATAGAATATCTTTTTGGAATGATCAAAATTGAGTTGATCCAGAATTGCCAAACGATGCGCATCATCGGAATCAAGATCAGATGGATTCAACCTGTAATCTACAAACATAGTGTCATTGGATTGCACTGCGAATCTTACACAATTTTTCCAGGAGGGCTTCAAGCAAATTCAATTTCAACATATTTGCTCCATCGGATAAGGCAGCGTCAGGATTGGGATGTGTTTCAATAAACAAACCATCTGCTCCAACAGCTATTGCAGCTTTGGCTATAGTTTCAATCAATTCCGGTCGACCTCCGGTAACTCCACTGATTTGATTGGGTTGTTGAAGCGAATGAGTACAATCCATGATTACCGGAACATCAAAAGTTTTCATGATTGGAATGCCACGATAATCCACAACGAGATCCTGGTAGCCGAATGTGGTCCCTCTTTCTGTCAACCAAACGCTTTCATTTCCGAATTGCCTGATTTTATCTACCGCGTGCTTCATGCCTTCAGGACTCATGAATTGTCCCTTTTTTACATTGACTACTTTACCTGTTTTTGCAGCAGAGACCAATAAAGAGGTTTGCCTGCATAAGAAAGCAGGAATTTGCAATACATCAAGAAAATTTGCAGCCCAGGCCGCTTCTTCATCTGAATGAATATCTGATGTAACAGGCAACTGAAATTGAGTTGAAATGCCTTTTAATATATCTGCACTCAATACATCCCCAATGCCAGAAAACGAATCCAGTTTAGATCGGTTTGCTTTTTTATATGAAGCTTTGAAAATATATGGAATAGAAAATTGTCCGGTAATTTCCTTAACCTTTCCTGCAATTTCTTCACACAAATCTTTGGATTCAACAACACAGGGTCCTGCAATCAGAAAAAAATTTTTGTTTTTCCGGTTTTGAATGTTTGATAATATTTCCAGATTCTTCATAGCAATTAATTAATACATGAGTACCCATGCATCCGGGTGAAATTTTTCTTTTAATTTTAATAACATCTCCTGAAGATCATGCTCAAAGCAATTGAATTTAATACCCACTCTATGAAAACTGCCATACTCTCCCCGAAACAGCTCAAACCCGCTCTTTTTTACTTTCAAAGACAATCGTTCTGCATTGGCGAGCCTCTTAAAGGAACCCACGATAATCACACATTCTTTGTATTTGATTTCCTTGTCCAGTGTCTTCACATTGCCGGAATCAATTACAACAACATTTTTAAACTGATCCGTTGAATCTTTTTCATTAATTACTGAGTCCTTAATCTGATTAACAAGAGAATCCTCCTGCAAGGTGTCAACTAAATTGCTGGAAGAATCCACTGTTGGAATGATTGCAGTTGTGTCATTTGATGCATTCCCATTCTGAGTTTGCTTTATTCTTGAATTCGGAGGACAAAGCAATAATCCTAAAAAAACAGACCACAGAATGCCAAGAGCAATTAATAAAAAATAAAACTCTCTTTGCGATTTGGTTTTTCGTATTGGAACCGGTTCGATTGGAATGACTGACTTCAATTGAGCCTGTTCAACCGGTGTGATATCCAATGCTTCCATCCAATAAAATTCCTGGTGAATATTTTGTTCACTTTGTTGAAAGAGAATCTTTCCTCCAAAATCACTTATTGTTCCGAATGGAATGAACTCATACGAATTGTTTTTTTTAAGTGACTCGCTTATTGATTGACAAAGCCCGGCAAGATGCTCTTCAAGTAAATCCAAGTCATAACCTGTTTCGGCAACCATATTTTGAATCATGGTTTCCGTTCTGAAAGTGTTTGCCGAATCAAATTCAATCGATAATCTCCCCGGGTAAATTTTCTTCTCTATATGATGGAGATGTGCCGAAGTTTTGGTCCCATTGAATACACCCAGACCGGGAATTTCAATCCAAAGGTGTCGGTTGAGATGACAAAGTAGAAGATATAGTATGTTTATCTGCTGGGCCAAAAGTAAAAGGGCTGCTTGTTAAACTTCAAAAATAATCAAAGCCTGGTCAATCCAGCAGGATTGCGTATTTTGAATTTTATTGTATTAATAATAAGTGAATTAGATATTCACTGAAACATTAATAAGATGATTCTTCCCTGGCGTGGATGAACCCCTCATTTTCAGGAAGCAGTAGCTTCTTTCTTTTTCCTTTTAATTTTAAATAAGTCGATGAGTTCTTTCTCGGTCAGGAATTCCATTTCGGTGAATGTTGAACTGACTGCTTTTTTCACTTCCTGATATTCTTTACTTCGTTTGTCCTTATAAAATGCGAGCAGTTTTTTTACATAATTCATACACATACTTTCTGTTTCCAGATTAAATGCTGAATTTCCAAAAATATTAATGTATCCTAAAATCGTCTTTTGCAAATCAAAGAAGGAATGATACTCAGGCTCCGTTAGATTATCGACCACTTTATGAAACATTTGCAGAATGGTAAGCCTGAGACATTC
>JBGAWX010000196.1:0-6762 GCA_044227375.1 Saprospiraceae bacterium | reverse complement strand
GGTCAAATCCCCGGACTTACCGGCGTTTGGATAGATAAAGATCAAAAAACGCCGAGAAAAATTTGTGCCATCGGTGTGCACTTGAGCAGATGGGTAAGTCTTCACGGACTTGCATTCAATGTAAATACCAACCTCGACTATTTTAATTACATCATTCCATGTGGAATTGATCCTAAGGAAAAACAAGTAACTTCCCTTTCGAAAGAATTGAACAGAGAGGTTCCTATGAGTGAAGTCAAAGAAAAATTTGTCAAGCATTTTATAAATAATTTTGAATTAAATCTGATCCCATGATTGAAAAAACTAAAAAAGTAAGTGAATCCTATACAGAAATGAATGAATTGGTATTGCCCAACGACACCAATGTACTGGGCAATTTAATGGGCGGCAACCTGATGCGTTGGATGGATATCGCCTCTGCGATATGCGCTGCCAAGCATTGTGAAGCCCATGTAGTTACTGTATCTGTAGATCATCTTACGTTTCATGAACCGATAAAGCTTGGGGATGTAGTGAACATTAAGGCAAGTGTAACACGGGCATTTAATACATCTGTAGAAATTTACATTGAAGTATTCACACGCGGAGTTTTGCAAAGCGAGACCCATAAATCCAATCAGGCCTACTTTACTTTTGTCGCTTTGGATGAACGCACTTCAAAACCAAGAACTGTACCCCAGGTAATTCCGGAAACCGAAATTGAGAAAAAAAGATTTGATGAAGCACAGGTTCGAAGAGAATTCCGCTTGGTAATCAGCGGAAGAATAAAACCATCAGAAGCAAAATATTCCAAAGACTTTTTAAATCAGTTATAATATGAAAAGAATCCTTGTTGTGATGGTGTCAGGAGCGATTGCATCATTATGCATTTTTAATAATACTTTGTCCGATACAAATCAGCTTTCAGAATGGAGTGCGCAAATCCCTCCAGATGATTTGTATTTACTCGATAAAGTCGGAATTCCGACTGAAGAGTTTATGCAACAAAGAGAAGAAGAAATTTCAAGCTATAAAAAACAACACCTTGCGTATCGCAACTCACCGAATTCAATTCCTGGATTGTGGACTACACAGGGCCCAGGAAATCTCGGAGGGCGTGTCAACAGCATTGCAGTGAATCCCAAAAATGAAAACATTATTTTTATTGGATTCTCACATGGCGGAGCTTACAGAACATTAGACGGCGGTCAAACATGGACCCCGGTTTTTGATAATGAATCTACTTTGTACATCAGCGATATAGCCATTGATCCTGTCGACTCTAAAAAGATATACATTGCAACAGGAGATCTCAACGGAGGTTTCTATTGCGGCCAAGGCAATGGCATTTATAAAAGTATTGACAATGGAGAAACATGGAAACAAATAGGACTTACTGAAACCAGGGTGCTTTCAAAAATTATTGTGGATTATAAAAATCCGCAAACGGTTTATGCCGCTTCACTGGGTTATAGTTATGAAAAAAATGAACATCGCGGATTGTATAAATCGATAGATGGCGGAATCAACTGGAATAAAATTTTATACATCAATGACTCCACAGGAATTACAGACATTGCAATGCATCCTGTAAATCCAAATATATTATTTGCAGTATCTTGGAATAAATTAGGTACAAATTCCAGGGGTGTGGTCAACGGCCCCGATGGACAAATTTATAAATCTGTCAATGGAGGTGCGAATTGGAAAAAATTGACAAACGGCTTGCCAAGTGATAGTTTAAATGGAAGAATTGCCATTGCAATTGCCGAAAGTGAACCGGATCTTATGTATGCGCGATATGTCCGTACATACCGATGTGGATCACAATTGACAAATAATCTCTATGGAATTTTTCAGTCCACCGACGCAGGAGAACATTGGACAGAAATGCCCGCACTTGAAGCAGGATCAGGTTTAGACTGTGATTGTATGGGTGGTTTTGGTTGGTACTTTAACAGCATGGCCGTGAATCCTAAAGATCCTTATGACATACTAATCATGGGTATTGATTTATTCAGATCCTATGATGGCGGTGCAAATTGGATACTCGCCGTGCCACCATGGAATACCTATGATGTCCATGCAGTCAAACACGATTTGGTGTTTTTGAATAACGGAGATTTTCTACTCGGAACTGATGGTGGAATGTATAAACATATTGAAAGCAACGACACCTGGAAAGACATGGAAAATATTCCAACCAATCAGGTGTATCGAGTAGCATTCAATCCAAATGAACCAAAATTGTACTATGGAGGATTGCAAGACAACGGATCCACCGGAGGCAATAAAATAATCATTGACAACTGGGATCGCATTTATGGTGGCGATGGATTTCAAATGGTATTCAAAAAAAATGATCCATTGATCTATTATGCGGAATATCAAAATGGTGCAATCCAACAATACAATAATGGAAATTGGGATCGATTCACAAACGGATTAGGAGGCACCAAGAACTGGGATTTTCCTTATATGGCATCAAGACACAATTCGGTAAAATTGCTGGCTGGTTCAACTCAAGTTTATTATAATGCATTGGACACCGGGGCAAATTGGAAAGCGATAAGTCCGAATCTGGTGGGGAGTCCACGTTATCCATCACGATCCGGTCCCAGCATTACTTCAATTGATGAATCACCTCTCGACAGCAACATCATCATTGCAGGAACCATAAATGGAAATGTATGGATCACCAAAGACTTTAATGCAAATTGGAAAAACAGTTCATCCAATTTACCATCGGCATACATCTCTTCTGTTAAAACATCATACAGTGATCCAAACACATTTTATGCAACACTCAGCGGACACCGCGGAAATGATTTTAACGCATACGTTTACAAAACCACAAATGGAGGCACCTCCTGGCAAAGCATTGATGGTGATCTCCCTGCTTTGCCGGTGTATGATATTTTGGTTTATCCAGGAAATGGAGATTCCGTTTTGTTTATTGGAAATCACATTGGAGTATATGCCAGTCTGGATGCAGGCACAAGTTGGAAAAGAGTAGGAGAGAACATGCCGTTCCTTGAAGTATTTGATTTGGAAATTAATGAATCTGAGAAGACGTTGATTGCAGCAACATTCGGCAAATCGATCATGACCTTTCCTTTAAATGATGTATTTAAAACTATTGTGTCAGTGAGTGACCAAATAATTACAAATGATATTCATGTATTTCCAAATCCTGCAAATGATATGATTCAGGTAAATGATTTCGATGAGACTAACGTATCAGAATTTGTCATTCTTAATCAACTTGGACAAACGATCATGAAATCTACCATGCCAGACAAACTGCGCCAGGGAATACAAATAGGATCTCTGCAAAACGGCTTGTATTACCTACAAGTCAGGTCTGGAAACACCATTAGAATTGCTAGTTTTATCAAGCAATCCTAAACTTACTCATGAAATTCCAGGATGTAAGCTTTAAGACTGTTCAGGAGCTTTTGGATTTTCTTCCGGATCATCAAAGAACCATTACTGAAAAATTACGAGAGCTCATTCTTGAAGAATTGCCACGCTGTAAAGAAAAACTTTCTTTCAATGTACCTTTCTATTTTGGCAACAAACACATCTGTCTGATTTGGCCCGGCGCTGTACCCTGGGGAAAGAAAACAAAAGAAGGAGTCGAATTGGGATTTGCCAAAGGATATCTATTGCCTGATGATGGCTACTTGCTCAAAGGCAATCGAAAGTACGTGTACATTAAAACCTTTTACTCCATTTCTGAAATCAATGAACATAAAATCAGAAGTCTTTTACAGCAGGCATTGGAAATAGATGAAATGCTTAAATATAAAAGTCTATCGTAACTCTAAGTCGCTTAAAATATAATTTCTACTGTTTCATTCCTTCATTCCTTCATTCTTTCATTCTTCCTCCTACAGCCTTCTTCAAACAATATTATTCTTAATTGCCTTCGCCACCGCTTCACCTTTAGAATGCACATGTAGTTCTTCGTAGATATTCCGGATATGTCCTCTTACAGTATCTATGCTGATGAAACATGCATCTGCAATCAATTTATAACTCATTCCTTTTACAAGACAGGAAAGGATTTCTTTTTCCCGTTCTGAAAGTTTGAAAGAATGATCCGTCGTGTTTGTGGTTTGTTGGGCAAACATTTTTAATACCTTGGTGGCGACTGAAGGACTCATGGGCGCGCCACCTTCATAAGTCTCTTTAATGAAATCCAAAATTCTGGAAGGGGAGGTATTTTTTAAAATATAACCGGATGCACCGGCCAGGATGGATTGAAATATTTTTTCATTCTCTTCAAAAATCGTTTGCATCAGAATCTTCATTTCCGGATACTTCTCCCGCAATATCCTGACTCCTTCTATGCCATCAATTCCCGGCATTCCAATATCCATTAACACAACATCCGGTTTCGTATCCTTTATGTTCTTCAATAGGTTGGAACAATCTTCAAAAGCTCCAACACACTGGAATCCTTCGCTGCCATTTATTAATTGATATAATCCAACCCGCAGGCTGTGATTATCCTCAAAAATTGTTACTTTGATGTTCATGATAAATAGTTTTATTGTTGGATTGCTATTTTGCTTAATTGTTGGTAACTATTCATCTCCTCATTTTTCATTTTTAATTATTAATTTTTAATTTTATTACACGGCTATCTTCAATTGAATAGTCGTACCCTGACCTGGAAATGTTTCAATAATTAGCATTCCTCCGATTTCTTCAGCACGCCTTTTCATATTTCGTATTCCATTTCCTTGTACAATTAGATTTGCATCAAATCCTTTTCCATTATCTCGGATCATCATAATCAGATTATCCTTCCCACCTTTAATTGCAAACATAGCTTTATTGGCATTCGCATATTTCACCAAATTATTAGTTGCTTCTTTAAATATTAAATAAAGATTTTTGCGTACATCCATAGGCAATTTTATTTTTGAAATTTCTTCATCTGCAAGAAATTCAAAATCAATTCCTTTGGCTCCAAGTAATTCATAAGCAAAACTCCTCATCCGTAAAATGATCTTTTCAAACTGATCATTTTCCGGATTGATAGTCCATACGATATCGGCCATTGCATCAAGCATCTTTCGAGAACTTTCACCAATGGTTTCGAGAAGGGGAATGACTTCTTTGGATTGTGCTTGTGCCATTTGGGAAAATATAGATATACTACTTAAGGTACTTCCGACGTCGTCATGGAGATCACTTGCAATTTTATCACGAAGCGTTTGAAGTTTAAGTTTTTGGCGAGTTCTATAATTAGAATAAATAAAAAAAGATAACATCACAAATAATCCTAACCCAACTAGGGTAAAGTTTTTAAGAAGTTTTTCTTTTTGAAGGGCTAAGTTAAGAAGAACGGATTCCCTGGAAAGATAATTAAGTTGGGCTTGTTTTTTTCCGGTTTCTTCAATTTGGACTTGCAAATTAGCCTGTTGTTTTTCATTTTCAGATCGTTGAAGTTCTTTTTCAGTGTTAGATAGAAGAAGTTCTTTTTCTTTTAGCTCTAAGGATTGTTCACGTTGTTGAGTTAATAGAGATAGTTCTCTCAATTTTGCTTCGGTTAACTGTTGTTGAAATCTCAACGAATCTTCCTTTTTGGCAAATTCATATCGCATCAGTGACTGCAAAATTTTTCTATTATTCTCTTCATTGTCCATGCTATCGCGATACATTTGGAATAATTGATTATTTCGAAAAGCATTTTCCCAATTTCCAGTTGCACTGTCCAGGTTGAATAACATGTCATAACTTTCTTTAATCCTCCAAATACTTCCAATTTCAATGGAGAGGGAAAGCCCTTCCTGAATAAATTTTTTAGCTTGTGGAAAATCCTTTAATTCAAAATATGCCCCACAGATGTTATTATACATGTTCGCCATGTTATTTTTGTCATTAAGTTTTTTATAAATGTCCAAGGCTATGTTATAATTTACGATAGCATTTTTAAATTGAGACGTTACATATTTAATATTTCCTAACCCGGTATGACTATCGGCTTTGCCTTTAGGATAATCGATTCGATCACTGATCTGTAATGCCTGGGAATAGTTTTCGTAGGCTTTATCGTAATCATCTTTGGCATAATACAAATCTCCAATTCCAATATAACTATTTAATAGTCCAATCGGATCAGCTATTTCCTTGTTTAGTTTTAATGCTTTCTCCGAATAGGAAATAGCTTCCTTAAAACTCCCCTGCGAATTAAAGTATCCAGCTAATGAAGAATACGAATTCGCCATTAGTCTTAAATCATTTAATTCTTCTGCGATGCGAAGGCTGAGAATTAAATTCTCCAAAGCTTCCGGGTAATGACCCTGGTTTTTGTGAACCATGGCTACATTTATGGCGCAACTCGAAATACATGCTTTATCTCCGATTTCTTCGCAGATTTTCATTGCTTCCGAGTATTTAGTTAATGCCTCCTTGTATTTTGCTTGGCTGTTATAAATTAAGCCGATGCTCAATAAGCAGGAGCTCAATCCCCGCTTATTTTTTAATTCATCATGTAACTTCAATCCAGCGAATAAATGATCAAGTGCCAATGTATGATTTCCTTGATAATAATAACTCATGCCAATTTCAACATGACTAGATGCAAGATCCCTTTTATTCTTCATTTCTTCCCAGGTAAGCAGGACGTTGATTTGCTTTTCTATGGCCTCTTCATATTTGCCCTGATGTGCAAGAATACTGGCAATGCTGGAATTCCGCTTGGCTATTCCATATTTATCTCCAATGGATTCGCAAATTTTGAGAGCATGCTGATAATGATCTAATGCG
>JBGAWX010000195.1:0-6936 GCA_044227375.1 Saprospiraceae bacterium | reverse complement strand
TACCAATACTCAAAGAATTCTTTGCAAAGAAATAATGGGAACGGAGAAAGCTTTACTGAAACCAGTTTGTTAAGTGGTGTATCCGCTACCGATTGGAGTTGGTCCCCTCTGTTTGCAGATTTTGATAATGATGGATTGCAGGATATTTATTTCACAGGGAATCAGGTGGGGGACAGACTGTATCGCAATCTTGGAAATTTAAAATTTGAGGACGTATCTGAAAAAGCCGGAATACGAAAGTATGATGGTTGGCATAGTGGTGTTGCAACGGTCGATATAAACAATGATGGATACATGGATCTTTATATCTGTCGTGGAGGGTATCTCAACATTCCTGAAAAAAATCGAAACTTATTATTGATCAATCAAAAAAATCTGAGTTTCGTTGATGAGGCTGAAAAATATGGAATCGCAGATCCCGGATATTCTATCACAGCAACATTTTTCGATTATGATTTCGATGGAGATTTAGATTTGTTTGTGACCAACCGACCTGAACGATGGGGGGTTGGAGAGGATACCATAAAGCTGGTCAAAGATTTAATGGCAAAAGGAACTTATGATCCGAACACCACAAATAAATTTTTCAAAAATAATGGAAACGGTACTTTTACTGATGTGAGTAAAGAAGTGGGGTTGTATCCAAGTTATGGCTACGGGCTTTCAGCGGTAGCCGGCGATATTAATAAAGATGGAACCCAGGACTTCTATGTTGCAAATGATTTTATTGAAAACGATTATTTGTATATCAATTATGGAGATGGCACTTTCAAACAAAGTATAAAAGCACTTACCAACCATGTGCCCTACTATTCAATGGGTGTTGATTTTGGAGATATAAATAATGATGCATTTGATGAGATTCTCGTAGTAGAGATGCGCCCCGAAGATTATAAACGATCAAAGACTACAATGCCTGCGATGCAGCCAGAGTATTTCGAAAAATTGAAAGCCATGGGATTTCAGGATCAGTACATGCACAATGTATTGCAATACAACCATGGAAATGGCTTTTTTACTGATATAGCGCAATTAGCCGGAGTAGAAAAAACAGATTGGTCATGGAGTGCATTGATACAGGATGTCGATAATGATGGTTTTAAAGATATATTCATTTCGAATGGATATCGCAGGGATGTCTATGACCGGGATACCAATAAAAAGATGAAAGAATTTTTGAAAGCACACAACAATGTGGTGGACAGTCCCGAACAAGTACTTGGAATTCTTCCTTCAGTTAAACTCGTGAGTTACATTTTTAAAAATAACAAAGATCTCACATTCAAAAAAATGATGAAGGAATGGGGCATTACTAAAACAAGTTTTGCCAATGGTGCTGCTTTCGGAGATCTTGATAATGATGGCGATGTAGATTTGGTAGTGAATAATATCGACGATCCTGCGTATGTTTATAAAAACAATGTAAACGGAACACAGAATTATTTAAAAGTAAATTGCAAAGGGTATCCATACAATACGTTCGGAATCGGAGCAAAAGTTTCTGTTTTTTATGGTAAGGAACAACAATATGTCGAGCTAAAAACTATAAGAGGATATCTATCGTCTTCAGAACCTGTTGCGCATTTTGGTTTATCTAATATTGAAATTGTAGATCGCGTGGAAGTGCAGTGGCCAAATTACAGAAAGACCATTTTAACGAATGTTAAAGCCAATCAAACCATCGATGTAGATTACAACAAATCTATTGAAGCCGAAGCACCGAATGCAATAAAACCAATGTTCACAGAAAATACCTTGGCCAGCATCCTGCCGCCATATTATCATTTGGAAAATCCATTCAACGATTATAAAAATCAAAAGTTATTGCCGCACCAATTGAGCAGGTTGGGTCCGTTTATTTCTGTTGCAGATGTAAATAAAGACGGTCGTGAAGATTTTTATGTTGGCGCACCACATTTTAAAGCTGCACAATTGTACATGCAAACCGACTCCGGTACATTTCGTGCAAAGAATGTTCCAATCTTTGAAAAGGACAAAGATTATGAAGACATGCAAAGTTTATTTTTTGATGCAGATGGTGATGGGGACCCTGATTTATATGTGGTTTCAGGAGGTACCGAGATGGATGAAAGCATGCCGATTTACCAGGACAGGCTATATATAAATGATGGATTGGGAAATTTTTCTAAAGATCTTTCCAACTTGCCGATTATAAGATCCAGTGGTTCATGTGTTGTCGCTGAAGATTTTGACGGTGATGGTGATTTGGATTTGTTCAGGGGCGGACGCACCATACCAGATAAATATCCATATCCACCAAAAAGTTATTTGTTGGAAAATATCGGGGGTGGAAAATTTAAAGACGTAACCGACGAAAAATCAAAAGACCTGAGATTGGTTGGAATGGTTACATCTGCTGTTTGGACTCATGTAACAGGCGATTCAAAACCTGATTTAGTTATTGTTGGAGAGTGGATGCCAATTACAGTATTTGAAAATAAAAACGGACAATTGTCTAAAGTCAAAAATGAAGATTTGAATTTGCAGAATACAGAAGGTTGGTGGAACAGAATCATTGCAGTTGATTATGATAAAGATGGAGATTCGGATTTCATCGTAGGCAATCTTGGTGACAATTACAAGTTTCACGCGAGTGTGGAAAAACCATTTATGGTATACTGCGATGATTATGATTTGAATGGATCTTATGATATTGTTTTAGCAAAATATAATGGTAGTGATATGGTTCCGATTCGCGGAAGACAATGCTCTTCTGAACAAGTACCATCTATTGCCACTAAATTTCCCGATTATAATTCTTTCGCAAATGCCAATTTGAAAGATATTTATGGCAATGGTTTGGAAAAAGGACTTGCATATAAAGCCCATTTGTTTGAAAGTGTAGTCCTTCAGAATGATGGAGGAAAATTTAAAGTCGTTCCATTACCAAAAGAAGCTCAGTTTTCAACGGTGCAGGGAATTGTTGTGAAGGATTTCGATAAAGATGGATTTGATGACCTGCTAATCGCTGGTAACTTATTTAATGCAGAAATCGAAACTACCCGTGCTGATGCATCTGTTGGTTGTTTCTTTAAAGGATCTGAAAAAAATCTCTTGAGTAAAACACTTAAACCAAAGGATTCAGGCATTTTTGTGCCTTATGATGTAAAAGATATTAAATCAATTGACGTCAATGGCAAACCTTGCATATTAGTTGGAATAAATAACAATGCATTATATTTCTTCCGGAATATTTTTTAAGATTATTTAAATTTAATGGTATGAAGCTGATTTTAGAGAAATCAATTATGAATATAAAATTCTTAGGGTTATTGTTATGTTGTATATTGATATTGCCTTTTTCATGCAATCAATCATTGACCAAAAGACCTTCCGCAAATCCCGAATTACCTGCATTTGAATTGTTGACCGCAGATAAAACCGGAGTCCATTTCGCAAATAATCTTAAACCGGAAGAATTACCGAATCCAATTGAGTATATCAATGTCTTCAATGGTGGAGGTGTTGCAATCTGTGATATCAATAATGATGGTTTGTCAGACATATTACTTACCGGAAATATGGTGCCAAACAAGTTGTATTTGAATAAAGGAAATTTACAATTCGAAGACATTACAGAAAAATCAGGATTGTCTAAATATGGAGGATGGTCAACTGGTGTGGCTGTTGCAGATATCAATAATGACGGCTATTTAGACATCTATGTCTGCAGATCTTATTTTCCAGGGGATCCGAAAAAAAGAGAAAACCTGTGTTTTATGAATAATGGGAATTTAACCTTCACGGAAAAAGCTGCAGAAATGAAGATCAATGATAACGGCTATAGCATTACCGCAAGTTTTTTTGATATGGATCAGGATGGGGATTTAGATTTAATTGTTGGAAATCATCCGCCGGATAGAATGGCCGGTTCTAATTATCATTATAAGCATTTTACAGATCCAACTCTGGAATTTAGCAATAAGTTGTATAGAAATGATGGTCAAAATAAGTTTACTGATGTTACGGAATCTACTGGTGTTTTAAGTTATGGATGGACTTTAGGTATAGTCACATCGGATTTGACGGGAGATGGTTTACCAGATATTTATATATCTGTAGATCATGAACAGCCCGATTACTTTTTTGAAAACCAGGGGAATGGTACGTTCAAAAATATTTTGTATACAGCTGTCAAACATACGTCGCACAGCAGTATGGGGATAGATGCAGCGGATATTAATAATGATGGTCTATTGGATTTTCTGGTCCTTGATATGCTTGCAGAAGACAATTACCGCGAGAAAGTAAATATGGCCAGTATGGATATTGAACGTTTTTGGATGTATGTCCAAGCGGGTTATCATTATTCATACATGAGAAATATGCTTCAATTGAATAACGGAAATAAGTCATTTAGCGAAATCGGTCAGATGAGTGGCATTCACAATACGGACTGGAGTTGGAGTGTGTTGTTAAATGATTTCAACCTGGACGGGAAAAAAGATGTATATATATCTAATGGGTATTACCGCGATTTCCTGAATAAGGATTTTTTCAAACCCATGATTAAACATGCAAATGAAATGAGGACGAAGGGGGAGTCGTCAGAATCCATAAACAGATTCCTCAGGCAACAAAATACAAATATGCAATCCACAAAGGTTGCTAAATTTTATTATGAGAATAATGGTGACCTCACCTTCACAGATAAATCCGTTGAAGCACATCTGGATTATAAGGGTTTTGCCTCTGGTGCAGCATACGGCGATCTGGACAATGATGGGGATCCAGATCTTGTCGTAAATATGATTGATGAAAAGGCGTTGGTTTATCGCAATAATGCAATTGAACGCTCCACAAACCATTTTCTGAAAATAAAATTGGATGTTTCCAATTATGCTTTGAAACTCAATTCACAAGTGGAAATTGAAACAGAGCATGGAATGCAAGTGTTCGAATTGACAACTACAAGAGGATATCAATCTGTGGTGGATGATAATGTGTATTTCGGATTGGGCGATGTTGCTAATGTGAAGAAATTAAAAGTAACCTGGGCTGATGGAAAACAACAAATATTAGAAAATATCCCAGCGGATCAAATTCTTACCTTGCATTATTCACAATCGAATAAGATCGATAAATCTAAGGAAAAGAAACCTGTTTTATTTGCTGACAAGAGTAATCAATTCAATGTGAATTTTATTCATGTGGAAGACGACTATGATGACTATCATAAGCGTCAGATTTTACTACCCCATAAAATGTCTCAGTTTGGTCCTGCAATCGCAGTAGGTGATGTCAACGCAGATGGAGCTGACGATTTTTATATAGGTGGTGCAACAGGCCAATCAGGGGCCTTATTTATGCAGAATGCTTCTGGTTTGTTTTCGGAACATAAAACTCAGGCATTTGAAAATGATAAAAAATATGAAGATGTTGGAGCACTATTTTTTGATAAAGATGGTGATGGAGATCTTGATCTTTACGTAGCAAGTGGTGGGAATGAATGGGACGAAGCGGCTATGTATCAACATAGGCTTTATGAAAATGATGGAAGTGGCAATTTTACCAGAGTTAATGCATTGCCTGCAGTGAGCACCAGTGGCGCATGTGTCGTTGCAGGGGATTATGATGGAGATGGCGATATGGATTTATTTGTAGGTGGCCGACTGGTTCCAGGGAAATATCCTTTCCCAGGTAAATCTTATTTGCTTGAAAACCAAAAAGGGGTATTTACAGATGCCACAAACAAATGGTCTGCTGGTTTGACTGATATTGGTATGGTAACTGATGCTAGTTGGGCAGATATTAATGGAGATAAAAAGTTAGACCTTATTGTGGTTGGAGAGTGGATGAATATCAGTCCGTTCATTCAGCAAAATGGAAAATTAGTCAATCAGACAAAACAAATGCAGCTTGATGAAACAACGGGATGGTGGAATCGTATCATTGCAGCAGACATCGATAAAGATGGGGACATGGATTTTATAGTTGGTAATCTTGGCACTAACTATAAATATCGCACAAGCAAATCGAAGCCGTTTCAAGTGTTTGCCGGGGATTTTGACAATAACAAAAAATCAGATATTGTTTTAGGTTGGTATAAAAAAGATGGCAATTTGTTTCCAGTGAGAGGTCGTCAATGTTCAAGCGAGCAAATGCCGATGATTCTGGACAAATTCAAAACCTATGATCAATATGGAAAATCTACCCTTCAGGAAGTCTATGGTGATCTGCTGAACAATGCATTGCATTATGAGGCGAAAACGTTTCAAAGTGTAGTCCTGATAAATAATAATGGAACTTTTGAATTAAAACCTCTTCCCAATCGGGCGCAGATTTCTCCTGTAAATGGAATTGTTTACGAAGATTTAGATAATGATCAGATCAAGGATCTGGTAATTGCTGGTAATTTAAATGTGTCTGAAGTGGAAACCGGTAATGCCGATGCAGGCGTAGGTTTATTCCTTAAAGGAAATAAACAAGGCTGGTTTGACGAAGTGAGCCCGGACAAATCAGGCTTATACATTTCAGGAGATGTGAAGAATATAGCCTTACTTAAAAAGAATTATGCTGGAAATCCATTCATACTCGTAGCAAATAATAATGCACCAGCGCAATTGATTTCCGTACAAAACAACCCTGCAATTCAATAATTGAAGTCTTTTAATGATTTACCTGTAACACTTCTTGGCGTTTGTTCCGAAAAGTTAAAAAACTCATTGTTGTGCTCTATCTATCTTTTGCAAGATGAAAATTTAGATTTTCAATACTAAATTCTGGAATTATCAAGATTGAATGAGATTTGTGCTATAGTTTAAAACCCTCAAAAAAATTGTTAAGATTTAAAGAAGTATTGATGGCAATTTCAGTGTAAACGGCTAGATTTTTCTAAAAATAGTTTCAAAAAATCAAAAATTATTTTGAATTAAATCACTAAAAAACAATGTGTTACATATATATTTATAAAAT
>JBGAWX010000194.1:0-6944 GCA_044227375.1 Saprospiraceae bacterium | reverse complement strand
AAAGTCCTGAATTTTTATTGAATGAAGCCTGTTAATTTATGATCATTTCCATTTTAGTTTTTTTATTGGTCAGTTTTGCGGCATTCTTCTTTGCTTTTAAAAGGTATAAAGCTATTTATCAGGCCATCAATTTAGGGAGACAAGATCCAATAAATGATAAGAGTTCTCTTCGATGGAAAAACATGTTGTTTTTCGCACTGGGTCAACGAAAAATGTTTAACCGGCCGATTGCCGGAATATTTCATTTATTCATCTATCTCGCATTTATACTTACTCAAATTGAGGCCATAGAAATTTTTGCAGACGGTGTACTTGGCAAACACCGATTGTTTGCCGGTAATATCGGTGCACTCTATCCATTCATTATTAACCTGATAGAAATATTATCTGTCTTGGCCTTGGTGGCTACGTTTATTTTTCTTGCCCGTAGAAACTTAATCAGGTTGCCCAGATTTATAATGTCTGAATTAAAAGGATGGCCGTTTATAGATGCGAATCTTATATTGATAGGAGAAATCATCCTGGTGATTAGTATCCTGATGATGAATGGTGCATACCAGGCATTGCAAATATCCAATCCTGAAGAATATCATAGGGCAGGTCGATTTTGGATTTCATCTCTCACTACTCAACCTTTATTTAATTTAATGCCTTTGGACTGGACTATCTTTGGGGAGCGTTTATTTTGGTGGAGTCATTATCTGGTGATACTTGGATTTATTGTTTATTTGCCTTATTCTAAACACCTTCATATTTTTCTGGCATTTCCGAATAGTTATTACTCTGATTTAAATCCTAGAGGCGAAATGTCTAACATTCCTGCAATTGAAAACGAAGTTCGCAATATGCTGGGCCTGGAGCAAAAAGAACATGTGCCGGCTTTGGAGAGTTTTGGTGCAAAGGATGTCAATGATTTGCATTGGACGACAATTCTTCAGGCTTTTTCTTGCACTGAATGTGGACGATGTACAGCAGTATGTCCTGCAAATCTTACAGGTAAAAAATTAAGCCCAAGAAAAATTGTTATGGACATCCGCGACAGGGCAGAAGAAATCATCAGATCGGATTCGTATTCAAAAATTGGTGAACAAAATACCACTGAAATTACAGATGGAAACTCTTTGTTTGATAAAATCAGTAAGGAAGAAATCTATGCATGTACCTCTTGCAATGCCTGTGTTGAAGCTTGCCCCGTACTCATAAATCCTTTACAACCAATTCTAGAATTGAGAAGATATGATATTTTAATGAATAGTGCGGGCCCACAGGAATGGCTTGCGATGTTTAACAGTCTTGAGAATAACCAGGCTGCATGGGCTATGAGTGAACCGCGAACACAATGGATACAGAATTAACAACGTATGAAAGTACCTATACTCAGTGAACTTCATGCAGAAGGAAAATCCCCGGATATTTTATTCTGGGTTGGATGCGCCGGAAATTATGATTCACGTGCAAAAAAAATTACGCGAGCATTTTGTGAAATCCTAAATGCCATTGGTCATTCTTATGCAATCTTGGGTGAAGAAGAAAAATGTACAGGAGATCCTGCAAGACGAGCAGGCAATGAGTTCTTGTATCAAATGCTGGCTATTCAGAATATTGAAACCTTAAATCAATACCAGGTTAAAAAAATCGTTTGTACTTGTCCGCATTGTTTTAATACACTGAAAAATGAGTATCCTGAGTTAGGTGGTCATTATGAAGTCATCCATTATTCAGAATTCCTCGATGAGCTGATAAAAGAAAAGAAAATTAAAATTACTAAGGGAAATGAACATCAAGTGACATATCATGATTCCTGTTATCTGGGGCGAATCAATGGCATTTATGAAGCTCCCAGATCTGTGATGGATGCGTTGCAACTTGAATTGATAGAAATGAAACGTTCAAAACAAAATGGATTGTGTTGCGGAGCGGGTGGAGCCCAAATGTTCAAAGAAGAAGAACCGGGAGATAGACGAATAAATGCAGAGAGAGTTGAGGAAGCCTTGAAAACAGGAGCAAAAACACTGGTAGCCAATTGTCCGTTTTGCATCACCATGTTGCAAGATGGCGTTAAAGAAAAAGACAAACAAGATGAAGTGATGGTGTATGACCTAGCGGAATTGATTCTTCAAAATATTAAAAACGCATGATGGACTTATTGTCTTTTCCGGACAATTCAAGAGTTTGGATCTATGGAGCTGATCAGAAAATACCGGAGCATCTGGTAAACGCTATTCAAGAAAAAATTGTAAACTTTACAAAAGATTGGTCAAGTCATCAGCAGGCATTAAAAGCTACTGGAGGACTATTGCATAATTATTTTGTTGTGTTCGTTGTGGATGATGGTTACAATAAACCCGGGGGTTGTAGTATTGATTCATCCGTTCGGTTTATAAGGTCTTTGGAGGCAGAATTGAATGTGGATTTTTTCAACAGAAATATTTTTTATTATCTCGATCAGGAGAACATCATTTCAATATCAAGAAATGATTTACCTGGTGCTTTAAGAGATGGGATAATATCTGAAGATACCTTGTTTTTTGATACCTTGGTTCAAACCAAGTTAGATTTTCAAAAGTCTTGGTTGAAGCCACTGAAGCAATCCTGGCATTCTAAACTTATTTAAATTTCCAACAGTCAGATTCGTTTGTTCCACGTAATTTATTGATTGTTCTTTTGCAACTCTTTCAATATCTCTTCTTCTGATTTTCCTAAATTCTTGATGAGCATTTGAGCATCATCCACAAATTCGCTTTTAGGATATTTATCAATAAACTCAAGGTAAAATTTACGGGCAGTTGCAGTATCTTTCAGATCATTGTCAAATAGAAAACCTTTCATAAATGAAGAGTTTTCTGCTTTGCTGTGTGTTGGGTATTTTTCTATAATCCAATCGAAAAGGCTGATGCATTTGTCATAGGTCTGAAGCAATTTAGATGTTTGTGCTGCGCTGAATAAAAACTCTGGTGCTTTGTCGCTATTCGGTAAAACTAAGGCATAAGCCTCGCAGGCATCCACATAATTGAATGCTTTGTCTTTATCATAGGAATTCAAGGTGTCCGGAAAAATGGATTTTGCAAGATTTACAAGGTAATCTTCGGGTGTTTGTTGCTGACTGAGCTTAGATAAAATATCAACTTTTCTTGGATCGCTTGGAAAAGCTTCACCAAAACAAATGGATAAGATATCCGCAGCTTCTGTTTTACCTATGCTTCTCAGGCATTCAATCATTCTGACTACATTGTCCGGTGTGTCTTTGCGTCCATAATGATTTTTGATCAGGTTATTCAGAAAGATTACCGTTTGTCTGCAGTTTTTCATTTGTGCACTTGCATCCGCACATTTAACCAAAATTTCCTCCAGAACTTTAGGCTCATCCTTATGCTCTTGCATGACCTCAAGATAAGCGGTTATCAACTTATCATAAGTGGTATCATTTGGAGTGTTTTTAAAAGCGGCTTCCAACTCGCTGACTTGTTTGGTATAATTTTTATCCGATTTACATCCGATTTGAAATGAGAGAACAAGGCAAATGATAAAATAAAAATTCTTCATGCAATAGATTTGATACAAATGTAAGTCCGTAAGTTCAGCATTAATCCAGGGTCCTTGCTGATTAACATATTTTTTGAACGATTCAGCCCAGTACATGTTAATGCAGGATGCAATTTACTGCCTTTTGGTTTCGCAGGGATCTGCGGTTGGTGGATAATGCTGGTTTGCATTACGCTTTGAGCCAAGGACGTCCTGTCGTACCGGTATTCATTTTTGACACACAGATCTTAAGCAAACTGCAAAACCCAAAAGATGCAAGAGTTGATTTCATCTACCAGCAAGTATTGAGACTTAAGAAAGAGCTTCAAAATGTTGGTTCAGATTTGCTGGTATATCTTGGGAATCCTGAAGAATGCTGGCAAGCCATTTTGGAAAGCTATCCAATTGCTGAAGTAGTTGCCAATCGTGATTACGAGTCGTATGCCATTGCAAGGGATCAGAAGATTTATAATTTGTGCAATCACTTTCAGCGAAATTTTAAAACTTGCAAAGATCAAATCATTTTTGAAAAGGATGAAATTTTGAAAGAAGATGGAAATCCTTATGTTGTTTTTACAGCATTTAAGAAAAAATTCCTTTCCAAGTTAAGAGATAAAAGTAATGTCATTTCGGCATCGAAACATCTTAGCGATTTTTCCTGCAATTTAAAATCATTGGGACAGGCTTTTTGGAAGACCAAACCATTAGAAACTTTATCATTGAATGATTTGGGTTTTGAAAGTTCAAATCAGGAATTTCCTCAAAGAAAGTTTGATGAAACGACTATCAGGAACTACGATAAATATAGGGATTTTCCCGGTAAGTCTGGTACATCAAGACTTGGATTGCATTTGCGGTTTGGAACCATAAGCATACGCCAATTGATGAAAACTGCAAGCGTATGGAATGAGGTTTTTTTAAGTGAATTGATCTGGCGTGATTTTTATTCAATGATCCTGCAAGCTTTTCCTTACGTAGAATTTTCTGCATTCAAGCAGCAATACAACAACATTCTTTGGGAAAACAACGAAGTGCAGTTTGCAGCCTGGTGTAATGGCATGACTGGATATCCGATGGTTGATGCGGGAATGCGGGAACTCAATGCGACCGGATTCATGCACAATCGACTGCGCATGATTACAGCAAGTTTTTTGGTGAAACATTTGCTCGTCGACTGGAGATGGGGAGAAGCCTACTTTGCAGAAAAATTATTGGATTTCGAACTGGCAAGTAACAATGGAGGCTGGCAATGGGCCGCCGGTTGTGGCACGGATGCCGCTCCATATTTCAGAATATTCAATCCTCAACTGCAACAGCAACGGTTCGATCCGGAATTTGAATACATAAGGAAGTGGGTGCCGGAATTTCAATCTGCTTCCTATCCAAAGCAAATGGTAGAGCATGCATTGGCCAGAGAACGGTGTTTGTTGGTTTTTAAAAATGCGTTGAATAATTCTCAATAAAGATTCACTCATTCCAATAAGATTAGTTTCTTTTTATTTAAGAAGTTCGTCTACTTTCTCGAGCAACCATTTTTTGCTCATGGCTTGGGATGCTTCGATTTCAGTTTTTGCCTTGAGTAGCTTCTTGTCATCATCACTAAGTTCGGTTAATTTTTTAGTAAGTTTGATTAGTTGCAAGTAACTTTTTTTACGATCTTCGGTAATGCTTTTATTTCTATTTAAGTAAATTCTAAAACTATGAAATAGAGAATGTAATGCTTCGAATTCCCTTAATTCATAAAAATTCATTAATAAGCTACTTTTTACAGCTAAACCGTAATTTACTTCATCGAATTGTACTTTTTGGAGAAGCGGAATTGCTTTATCATATTCTTTTCGATAAAAATGGAGAGATGCCTTATTGTAATTAATAGCATTTTCACGATATTCTAAATTTATTCTTGATCCATAAGTTTCAATAAACTCTTCAACCCACTTAAATTCATTTAGTCTAAGAGCTAAAGTAATTATATTTTTAAAAGCCCAAGGCGATATCTCACCATTAGTCAATATGATTTGATTATCGAGGGCTTGATTCCACAGTTCAAAATTGTCTTTACTATATTGAAGCTGGCCTTGATTTTGCTTTTGTATTGTATAGTTGATTGCTGAATTCATGATGTCTCTTGCGTCTTCTGAAGGAAACAAGTGTATATGTTCTTTAATGAGTTCTTTCAACTTCATGAAATGAGTTTCATGATCAGGTTCTATAAAGGTCAAATAGATCTGATAATAGATAGCTATAGCAGGTACTTCCAAATATTTTTTGTTTTGAATCTCACGCACTATTTCATTGATGAATGGTACGTTTTTATCTACATTGGTCATTTTACTCCAACTCAATAAAAGACAATAGTATTTGAGTTTTTCAGCATAATAAAATTTATTGAGATGGCCATCAATATCCACCAGGTTTAGTTTTTGGATATTCACCTTTTGCACCCTTGCAGATTCTAAGTTCTCCAAAACGTAATGATATTTTTCAATAGAATACAAATCATAGTAATACGTTCCGGAACGATTGGTTTCTTTTTTTAAATGATTCATCCCCATCCGGATGGCGGGCTCAAAGAACTCGGTCATTTGTTTTCTACTTAGCATTTGCAAAGTGGCTTGCGAGCGTTGAGCATGATTTTCATCAAATACCTGTTGTGCCAGGAACTCGTATCCCAATTCCATCAAATTATGCTGAATCTTACGAAGAAAATCATAGTCGAAAGGCCGATCAGGATAAAGTTCTTGCCATACTTTTTCTTTTTCAATCGGTTGTTTACTATCAGTCAATAAATGGGCTTCAAAGATTTCAAAAAGTCGGAATATTTTTTCATGAGTATTAAAGTAAGGGGATTCCATGTATTTGCGGAATCGCTTAAGTTCTTTTAAACTAAGTGCTTTTAGAAAATGATAGAATTTGGATTCGGTCATAGCGGGTTAAAATTAGATAAAATTGAAGTGTCTGAGTAAGCTCATGGATTTATATTATTGAATACCGGGTAATTTTTATTCAATCTGCTTTAATTTTGATTAGAATGGTTCTTTGGCATTAGATTCAAAACATTGAAGGAGACTCCTGGTGATTAAAATGATAAAAATTAAGCCTCTTGTCAGTTGGTTAATTTACCAAGGAAAGCTATGCTGAAATTTTAGCAATTTTTTTGGTTCATATTATAAATAAATATAATATTTAAATACTTATAACATAATACTATATTTATCATATTACAACTATTTAATATATAAATTAAAAAATCATGTATATAATGCTTTGAAATATGGTTTTAATCCTTACATTTGCAAGGCTGGTATTTATTATGATTAAAAACAGGACTTACACGGTTTTACTGTTATTTCTTTTTACCCTCGGTTTGAAAGCCCAGGAAGTTCAGGGTCCGTATTTTGTCTATTATCTTCTTAAAAATA
>JBGAWX010000193.1:0-6974 GCA_044227375.1 Saprospiraceae bacterium | reverse complement strand
CCACGGCTGGTTTGACATACATTTGAATCATGTCCTTGATGCGCTTTACCAATTCAACATCTTTTTCATCAAAATTTCCATCAGCGGATGCAGCTTCCTGTTCGAATAGATAAGACTCAAATCCTTCGTTGACCACGATGGTATCGTTCTCAATTAAAGATTTCAGGATTTCTTTTGCAGGGATCATAATTTCCTGCCATTCGCGATCTGACTTTTTGGTAATGGTAACAAAATTGTTAGAGATGTAAACGGATTGTACATAATCCAATTCGTACAATTTAGCAGCCAGAGGCGACCATTTTTCTGCAACTTCTTTGTCTTTAAAATCGGCAATCCCAGTAAACAACATCTTGTTGCATACAAATTTTAAAGATTCCGGATTGGGTGTTTGTTCCGTATATAAGAGAATGTTGGTCCGTGTCAGATTTTCAGCAGCCATAAATAGAAGTATTAGACTACAAGATACAAATTAAGAAGAAGAAGGTTCAAAAGAGAAGTCTATTAGGCTGTAGGCTATAGGCTGTAGGTTGGAAGAAAGAATTGATAGAATAATGATTGAAATAAAATGAACAATATTTTGATAAATCGATTTTGCCTACAGCCTACAGCCTACAGCCTACAGCCTACAGCCTACAGCCTATATTTCATAAGATGCTTCCAGGGGACAATGATCTGAAAACCGCAATTCCTTGTGGTGTTTAAAATCTTTCACTTTGGAATGCAACGATTTTGTAACAGATTGATAATCGATTCTCCAGCCTTTATCTTTAAAATATGATCCTGCGCGATAGCTCCACCAGCTGAATTCTTTTTTATCTGGATGTAAAATCCTGAAGCTATCATCAAACAAATCGGTAAACCATTTATCAAGCCAGGCTCTTTCTTCCGGTCGATATCCCGATGGATTATCTTTTCGTTCAGGATTGTGAATGTCGAGTTCTTTGTGAACTATGTTGTAATCACCGGCAACGATTAATTTTGGTTTTTCCTTGACCATTTTTTTAAAAACCGGGTAGATGTCTTTTAGAAATTGCATTTTGAATTCATGTCGCTCTTCGCCTGCAGAGCCTGATGGAAAATAACAATTGGCTAAACTGAATCCCGGAAAATCAACAACGATCAATCTGCCTTCGCGATCATAGACGGGCATCCCGGTGCCAAGAGTCACTTTCTTTGGAACTTCTTTGGTCATGATCAACACGCCACTATATCCTTTTTTTTCAGCGCAATGCCAAATGGAATGATAACCTAAACTTTTAAAATAATCGGGATCTGCATGCGAGATATCCATTTTAGTTTCCTGGATACAAATCATGTCAAATGAATTTTCAGCAATCCAATCCTGCAATCCTTTTTGTATTGCAGATCGCAGCCCATTTGTATTCAGGCAGATGATACGCTTCATATATTATTAATATTTGAAGCATAAAGGTAAAATTTATTGACTATTGACCGGGTGTCTGATAATAGATAACACAATGGTATTGGATACATACATACAATATATTATTATTCGTCAGGGTAAACATTGAACGTATACTTGATTTTTCCAATAAGACCCATACTGTTTACATGGTATTTTTAATTTATAATCCATGAACATATGGTAATTACTTAATCTAAGATGGGTCAGTGTACTATAAAATGGTTCATATTAATTCTTTTTGCTATGGTATAGTTTTTGAAACTATCCGGGTATGCTTCTTGAGCCAATCTTTAAAAAATCAATAAGAGTTATTAAATCGATATACTGAAAGTCAAAAAGCTTATCTTCTCATTAAGTGAATTGAAACAAACAGAGATAAGCAATTGCCATGTTAAAGAACAAGGTTAAATTTTTCTCATAATACTAATTTCAGAAAGCGTATGAAGACAAACCAGACCCCAGCGGTGTTGTACAAGGACTTGCGTTTTTGGTTGGTAATCGTACTGACGTTGTTGCTTATAGTGACGATGATTGCGACTTATCCTGCCTGAATTCAGTTGTGTATCTTCATGCTTAAATCGAGGCTTCCGGCACTATGTGTCAAGGCTCCAATCGAAATGAAATCCACTCCCGTGAGTGCAATTTTTCGGACAGATTGGAGGCTAACACCTCCGGAAGCTTCGGTTTCATGTTTTTTCCCGACCATGGCCACACCTTCTGCAAGCAAAGCCAATTCAAAATTGTCCATCATAATCCGGTTTACATTACCACACAAGAGTACTTCTTCCAATTCTACCAGGTTTTTTACTTCAATGGTGATTCCCAGATCCTGAAGCGAATTTTTCTTTCGATATTGATTTACAGCTTTAATTGCCCTGGATATTGATCCACATGCAGCAATATGATTGTCCTTGATCATAAACCAATCATACAATCCATTCCGGTAGTTGCTGCAACCACCGATCCTTACAGCCCATTTCTCGATAAAGCGGTTCAGCGGCATCGTTTTTCGGGTATCCAGCAAGGTGACCGGAAGGTCAGCAACTTCCGTAACGAAACGGTTGCTTAAAGTAGCTATTCCACTCATGTGTTGCATGAGATTTAAAACCAATCTTTCTCCAAGAAGCAGATCCCTGGTCTTGCCACGGACTTCGAATACGATTTCACCAAAATGAATGAAACTGCCATCCTGGATAAAGATGTCCATCTCGATATTGCGATTGATGTATTGAAAAATTTCTTTCGCTAATTCAACACCTGCAATGACTCCTTCTTCTTTTACTTTAAGAATGGCTTTGGAAAAATGGTCAGATGGAATGCATGCCAGTGATGTGATGTCGCCGGTTTGTACATCCTCTTGCAAGGCATCATGTATGAATTGGTGAAGTTGAAAATATTGCATATTAAAATATTACTCCGACTCGTATATCCAGGCTGGATAAGATACCCTTGGATTCTTCTTTGGTCCCATCCGAATAAATACCTGAGTCATCTGTGAGATCCGTAAAACTTTGAAAATATCTTAATCCGGCAGTAAGTGTTACATCCGGCGTGATTCTATACTCTGTACCTAGACCAAATCCATAGAATAAGGAAAAGAAATGAATCATATCCCGGATATCTTCATCTTCTGAACTTGGCAAACCGGGAGCATCGATGTCCCCTCTTGCTTTCGTTCTCAGATTAATTGAAAACTCTGGCGCGTGAACAAAAAACCGAAATGCACCAAATTCATTAGTTCTGAGTTTGAACCCAAATGGGATTTCAATAAAATTCATACTGTAATGCAAACTGGTGTTTTTTGGCAGATTATGATACGCAGTATCGCTCAGTTCAGCAGAACTCCAAATGTCACCTCCTTTCAAATATTCCATTCCGCCCCCCTGGGTTAAAGAGAAACCAAGCCCGCCTGTAATCGCATACCGGTCCGTTATCCAATATTCGCCCTGCACATGCGCTTTAAAAGCTATTTTTGAACCTTCTGAATTTATCTTGTTATTATTAGCTGAAATCCAACTTATAGAAGGGCCAATGATCACATTGTAGCTGATATTCTGGGAATGGACCAGGCATGGAATCATGAGGAAAATAGAATAAATGAAATTTTTCATAAGTTGAAATTTGTATTGAATGAATTCGGTTCTCCGGGGAATCAAAGTGTAAATCTATGATAATTTATAAAACTTCTTTACCCGTGTTCTTGTGCAGACAGCCCGGATCCGGAAAGACAACTTCATATTGGTGTAGTATTTGTCCGGGTTTTATCTATATTTAAAAAATTTAGAGAATTTGTGGTATCGTGTTAATTCTGAATTTATGATCACTAAAGAACAATGTCTTCCGATAAAAAAAAATACACTGACGGCAACAGCGATTTTGCTGATGCTCCTGTTGATGAATTCTTGTGATTCCAATCAAAGAGAAGCAGTGCCAGATGTTTCCGGGATTTCAGTTGATCTCAAACTCATCCGTTTTGAAAGAGAATTGTTTCAACTCGACACGCAATCCATGGCCGCCGGCCTGAATAAATTGTCTGAAAAATATCCTTCATTCACTTCGTTGTTTTTTGAAGAAATTCTTTCCATAAAAAAACAAGGAGATACCATGTCGGCAGATTTTGAAAATGCAGCAAAACAATTTGTTTCAGATCCGGAAGCAATCAGGTTAAATGATCTTGTACAAAAAGAATTTCCGGATCATGATGATTTGGAAAACGAATTGAAAACTTCCCTGCAATTTATGAAGTACTACTTTCCATCAGAGAAGGAACCTGTATTCTATACTTTGGTCAGTGAATTTTCCTATGGCAATTTTATTTTCAAAGAGTCCAATGAGCGGGATGGAATTGGCATTGGATTGGATTTTTTCCTAGGCAATGCATTTGATTATAAAAAAATTGATCCACGCAATCCTGCATTTTCAGAATACCTGAACCGGTGTTTTAATAAGGATCACTTGCTCAAAAAAACCTGGAATGTTTGGATTGAAGACCGGCTGGGAGATCCATCCGGTGGCAAACTCCTCGATTACATGATTCAGCGGGGAAAAAAATTATACACCCTTACGAAACTATTACCTGACATACAGGATACGGTTCTGTTTGAATATACCCCGGCGCAATTGGAATGGTGTAATAAAAACAAAGTTGAAATCTGGTCTTATTTTTTAGCGAACAATCTATTGTACTCTACTGAACTATTAAAGTTTAACAAGTTCGTCAATCCAAGTCCGAATTCTCCCGGGATGCCCCCGGAAGCGCCGGGACAAACCGGTAGTTACATCGGATATCAAATCATCAGATCGTACATGAAAAGACATCCCGAACTTCAACTACAGGATTTGTGGAACATGAGAGACAGTCAGATGCTGCTGAATGAGTCGAGGTTTAAACCCCGGAACGATTAGGCGGTCTGAGTTGTTATCCTCTTCATCATTTGAGAACTGGATTGATTTTTGCTCATTTGAAGGCTGAATAAATGAATATGACAAGAGCTATACCATTGGTAGATCTCAATCTTTTTACACAAGGAGATCCCTCAAATAAATCGGGATTTGTTAATGACCTGGGAAAAGCCTTTCATGAAATTGGATTTGTCGGCGTAATCAATCATGGAATCTCCAAAGAGCTTGTCGATCGGTTTTATTCGGCATCCAAAGCTTTCTTTTCTCTTCCTGAATCCGAGAAATTGAAATACGAAATCAGTGGCCTCGCAGGTCAGAGAGGATATACATCGTTCGGACGGGAACATGCCAAACATTCACAGGTCGGTGACCTAAAAGAGTTCTTCCAAATTGGGCAAACGGTGATTGACGGAGATCCGATCAAGGCAGAATATCCGGATAATGTAGTGGTCACTTATCCTGCGGAGTTCACAGTTTTGGGGCATACATTGTACAAGGCCTTCGAAGCATCCGGTGCTCATCTGCTCAGGGCAATAGCGCTGCATCTGGGTCTGGATGAACATTATTTTGATTCAAAAATACACAATGGAAACAGCATACTGCGGGCCATCCATTATCCTCCCATCATCCGGGAACCTGAATCCGCTATTAGGGCAGAACAGCACGAGGATATTAATTTGATTACGCTTCTGGTTGGGGCCTCTTCAGGTGGTTTACAGGTACTGACTAAAAGCGGTCAGTGGTTGGATGTCATACCCGGCGAGCAGGAAATCGTCGTGAATGTCGGCGATATGCTCCAGCGCCTTACCAATAATTACCTGATTTCAACCACACACAGGGTAGTAAATCCACCTCGAAAAGAATGGCACATACCCAGGCTTTCCATTCCTTTTTTCCTACATCCTAAGAGCAATATGGATCTTAGCTGTCTGAATTCTTGTGTAAAATCCGGGGAAACTGCTGCTTATAAACCGATTACTGCAGGGAATTATTTGGATGAACGTCTGAAAGAAATCGGATTAAAAAAATAACTTTGACCTTTAAATCATAAAAACATGGAACTTCTATTTTTAGGAAATCTCGGCGGATCAGAAATCTTCGTCATTTTAATAATTGTTTTATTGCTGTTTGGTGGTAAGAAAATTCCTGAATTGATGCGTGGTTTAGGAACCGGCATCAGGGAATTCAACAATGCCAAAAATAACATCTCTAATGAGATTCGCGAAGGCATGAAAGATGCAGATCGCAAGAGCATCGATTCCGAACAAAAATAATTGTATCGATTACTTTAAGATTAATTACCAATGAGAGTACATACACTGTCGTATACTATTTGTATATGTTTAATTTCGATTGCATCATTCGCTCAAAAAGTGGGTCATGTGAATACGGTTCACCTTATCGATTCACTCAATGAGGCAAAGCAAGCTTCTCAATTGTTGAAGCAATACGATGCTTCGCTTACAAAGACCGGTGAGGAAATGGTGAACAAATACAAAGAGAAGTTTAAAAAGTATCAGGCCGATGTAAAATCCGGAAATCTCACCGCAGTGCAGCAAAAACAAATGGAATCTGATTTGCAAATTGATCAGAATGCATTGAGTAACTACCGTCAATCTGCCCAGGCATCTCTTGAAAAAAGACGGCAGGAACTCATTCAACCCATCCTTGATAAAATAAACAAAGCGCTACAGGATATTGGAAAAGAAGAAAATTATATTTTCATCTTTGATAATTCTGTAGGCATACTGTATTTCAGTGACAGTGAAGATATTTCGGCAAAGGTTTTTAAGAAACTGGGATACTAAATAAAGATCTGAGATCTGAGATCTGAGATCTGAGATGGTTTTAAACAAGTTCTACCTTAAAGAAAATTATCGAGAATTATAATGGGAATGATTCCGGAAAAGTTTTATAGACTGTTTTAATCGCTGCTCAACAGGTTGGTAGTTCTATTTATTTTATTCTTCAAACCTCAGATGTTTTACAGTCAGGGCATTGTCTATAAGTTTACGCAATGAATCAATGCCAATTTTTAGATGCATTTCCAGATACTTTTCATTTACTTTTTTATCTGAAGTTTCTGTTTTGACTCCTTCAGGAACCATTGGCATATCAGATACCAGCAACAATGCTCCGGCTGGAA
>JBGAWX010000192.1:0-7000 GCA_044227375.1 Saprospiraceae bacterium | reverse complement strand
CCATTTTTCGATAGTCAATGGTATCATTTCAATGCTCGCAACCCGTTTTTTGATTTTGACTCCGATAAAGCCTGGGATTTAACCACAGGTGGAAATACAGATGCAGGAGATTCTATTGTGATTTGTATCATTGATGATGGGATCGATATCAACCATGAAGACTTAAAACCAAATTTCTGGATCAACACCCAAGAAATTGAAGGAAATCAACTTGATGATGATCTGAACGGATATACAGATGACAGGTTGGGCTGGAATACTTACAAGGCCAATGACCAATTTGACATAGGAAAACATGGCACTCCGGTCACGGGTCTAAGTGGCGCTAAAGGAAATAATTCTTTTGGAATAGCAGGCATCTCCTGGAATGTAAAAATTATGTTCGTCGAAGGAGGTGGTGACGAAGCCAATGCAATTGAGTCTTATGCCTATCCACTTCAGCAAAGGAGGCTTTACAATCAAAGCAAAGGCCAAAGAGGAGCCTTTGTTGTTGCCACCAACACTTCTTGGGGTGCTGATTTCGGACTCCCGGAAGATGCCCCGCTTTGGTGCGCTATTTATGATAGTCTAGGCTCCGTTGGAATTCTAAGTGTGGCGTCGACTGCAAATCAGAATATCGATGTGGATGTAGAAGGTGATTTACCAACCACTTGCGAGAGTGAATTCCTGATCGCCGTTACCAGCATGAATGATCAAAATTTGAAAGATCCCGATGCAGCATACGGAAAAAAATCTATTGACTTAGGAGCCTATGGCGAATCCGTGTATTCCACATTTATCAATAATGCATACCGGAGTTTTAGCGGCACCAGTGCGGCTTCACCACAAGTCACCGGGGCGGTAGCGTTGATTTATTCTTTAGCGTGCAGCAATTTGTCATTTCTGGCACACACGTCCCCTCCTGAGGCTGCAAGAGAAGTCAAACGAATTCTACTTCAATCTGTACGTCCCAATGCAACTTTGCTAAATAAAACCGTATCCGGAGGAGTTCTCAATTTATACCAGGCATTGCAAATGACCAGTCCTTTGGTTTTAAAAGAAATAAAGGAACATCAATTAGTTTTTGAGTGGGATCCTGCTGCGATATTTCCAATTTATATCAGATTCAGAATTAAAAATCAACCAGCCTGGAAAGACACAACCATCTACTCAGGCACTCAATTCCTGTTAAAAAATTTAGATGATTGCACTGAATATGAATTGCAATACAAAAACATCTGCTCGAGAAATACCGACAATTATTCCTTGAGTAGATTTTATAAAACTTCCGGTTGTTGTGAAGCCCCGACTGAATTTAAACTTCTCAAAAATACCGGCAATGAAATCCAATTTAGTTACCAGGCTGAAGGGGACGGACGGCTCATCACCCTTTTGAGATTGGCAGGTGAAACGAACTGGGATACTTTTGTCATTCAAAATAATCAGAACCTTCTGACGCTCTCCAATCTGGATCAATGTGCTCAATATGAATTTGCATCGTATACATATTGTAATAACAAACCAACTCCGTTGAGCGCAATAATTACCTTCAATACTTCAGGTTGCGAAAACTGCAGTGATCTGGATTACTGCAAACGCTTCAAACCATCCAGCGAACTGGAATGGTTGGATGCCATTCAAATTGATAATGAATTCTTCAAAAGCGGCAACAATCTGGGCTATGGAAATTTTATCGGCACTAACCAAAGCTGGACTTTTAAAAAAAATCAATCCTACACTTTTACATTTCAGGCAGGTTATTTGAATGACACCAGCGTTGTGGTTGTTGCAGCCTGGATTGATTATGATCAAAATGGATCCTTTGACAGTAATGAGAATTTTGCAATACCAACAACTAAATTCAGAACTGTAAAAAGTCACACACTTACAATTCCTGCCAATGCTAAATCAGGAATTACCCGAATGCGGCTCTGTTTAAAGTTTGCTGAAATTTCGGAATCCACTCCACTCGCATGTTTCCAATCCCTGGAATTCGGCGAATACGAAGACTATTGCGTGAACATTACCAATGAAATTTGCAATGATGTTGAGTCGGTTCAAATCAAGCATGTCACACCAACGCAAGCTGAAATAGTAGTATCTCATCCTACTTCAAATTCATTTATTTACAACTACAGAAAATTATTCGGCCAGAATTGGATCACAGGGTTTTCTGATAAAAATTCGTTTATTATTAATAATCTGGACAGTTGCAGCAGATACGAACTTAAATTAGTATCCGTGTGCAGCAGCGACCAATCCAATCCTGTATTTATAAAATTCAATACTCCGGGATCCGGATGTTTAGTTTCTTCGAAAGAATCTTTAAAGCAAGACATTTTTATTTCTCCAAATCCATTTTCAAATTCACTTTATATACAGAACCCAGATCAGCAAACAATTGAAACCGTAACTATTTATGCTCTGGATGGACGAATGTTATTAAAACAGGATTTAAAAACAAATCAATCGAGCATTCACATTCCTTTTGATACGAAACCGGGTTATTACCTGTTGCGACTTGTTTTAAAAAGTGGCAAATCAATAGGATTTCAGGTGATCAGTCAATAAATTTTATTCGTGATCCCTGATTTGGAATCGCTTACTTTTCAAGAGGGTGCTGTCTTTACTTACGGATTCGTCAATCAATATCTTCTTCGTTTCAAGTATTAATTCCGGTTGACCTGCCTCAACCCACGCAGACATCCATATGCTTCCTAAATTCAATATACTCTCCCGCATCCTGTCTTCTACCTGATTATCTAAAAGCTGAAGATATTTTTTAGAATAATCCCTGCATTGAATTTTTGTAATGACACCGAGTCGTTCATCATGACAAAACTGCTGATACGGAGGAGTCTGTTGACTCAGGCTTTTTTACCTATTAAGGAATAAATCAACACCGTGATGACTCTCTTCTACAATTTTCCAAATTAATGATTTAATATCCGGAACATAACTTGCGGCACCGACAACAAAATCAAATTCGTCTTCAGCAAAGAGTTCCGGTATCCTGCTTTCCCAAAATGCATGAATCCCATCCTGATTTGTTAATTGTCCATTATAATTTTTTGTGGTGTGTAACGGCACGTGGGCATCGCCGACATAATGACCAATGTCCGCCGACAATTTTAGAATGCTATCTGTGTTCCTGTTCTTAAATGCTTCTATCAATTGATAATACGCTTTCTCCAAATGAAAGGGCAATATTCCGTGAGGAGAAAAGCGGTCGACGATCTCAATGAAATCTTCATGATTTAAAAAAGGCATGAACTCTTTAAATGGACCAGCAGGTATCTTCCATAATTCTTCATCATAGTATGGCATTGCCGATTTTATAAATACAGACTTCATTTCTCTTTTTGAAATACCTGGATTCACAATAGAAAACTGCTTGACGATTCGATTTGTGATAAACAGACTATCAGACTCTGCATGAGTTGCCATCAGCGTGTCAAACAAAAGAATTCTGCTTTCATTATGAATCCAATAGAAATGATTGAATTTTAAAAGTGCTAAAGAAAAATCATGGGGAACTCTGGAATTTTCTCCATCCTCCCAATGATCGAGATCAATGTAATGCCGGATTGCTTCACCCTTCACGGCATATCTTCGCTTATCCGGATCCACAGCATGGCTCGAGATATAATCAATATTTGCTTTGTAAAATTCTATCAAATTTCCGGGCAATGTGAAGACCGCCATTCTGTTGATCAACTTATGCGCATAAAATCCCCAATCCTCAATGTCATCGGATGCTTTAGTTCCAATAAAAAAAATCAGAATGAACATGAGGCAGGGCAATATGAATTTCTTAAATCTCATCAGGCTTAAAATTAAACCATTCGGCATAAAACCAGATGTTCTTAATCCAGTCTTTTTTAAATTTAAGGTTATGTAAAAATTTCATGAAGAGGTTCCATTTAGTGAATGTTTACGATTGATAGCGCCATTCACCTTCCATAGTTGTCATCCTGTATTATCCTCAATACAATCATGCATCGGGTTATAAAATCACAAAGGACAGAATCAAGATGACCAAATCATAACTATGTCAGCGATCATTTTAAGTCATCTTTCTTTTTCAATACCGCCTGAACCACCGGATATTGAACCAGTAGAAAATCTCCATCGCTTCGGTCAATATGCAACCTGAAATAGGTTCCCTGATCCAACATGGATTGATTGAACTCAAAGCTGACTTTACCTGAAGTATCAACCTGGATTGGAAAAAAACGGTAAGAAGTTGGATCCTTTTTTCCGGATTGACTGATGCTGATAATGCAGAATGGCTTTAGTTTTACTACTTCTTTGCGAAGTGGATTCACATTTTGGATATCCTCTGCACCGATGCCTTCAAATCCCTGTATATATTTATTTAATACGGTGGCATTTGAAGATTGAAGTTTTAAATTTGAATTTGTAAAATCGAAAAGTGAAAACTCGTTATTGGTTTTCTTAATTACAAAAGATTGCTCTTCCTGATATGGATACTCGACGGATACTTTTTCAATTGAAGACGTTGGGATATCAAATACTGTTCTGTCCCGCCAATCTGTTTCATCCAAATCAAATCGCTCCCTGAGATTCCCTGCAAAATGTGGGATTTCCATGATGTATGGTTGAGAACCATGTTCCATAAAAAAATAAGTACCATATTCCTGTTGCGTAGTACCTCCAATATAATAGGTTTTTAGTTTTTCATCGTCTTCGCCATAAATCTCCACCTTAATACCATATACTGCGATTCCTTCCATGATGGATTTCACATGTCCTTTGGAAGGAATGGATTGCATGCGGATGTCCCGGATGGTTTCTAAAAGATTTTTTATTGGATTTGCTGCCGCTTTGTATTTACCGTTGAGCATCCAAACCCCATCAATTTTTTCAAGAGTTATAGGTTCTTTGTTTCTCGTGGCCAAAAATATTTTATGAATAACACCGACATCTTTTACCGCAAAATCGCGATCGGCCAGAATCAAACTGGTCTTATCCGGTTTATTAATTAACATGTACCATGTCAAACCCGACAATCCAATGAACAGTACAAACAACCACCAGGAAGATTTAATTCTCATTGATTAATTTTGGGTATAACGTTTTTTTCTCAAATATGCATTTGCCATTCCGAGAAGAACAAGACTAAATAAAGGCAAACCCACATTCAGCCATTGCCAGAATGATTTTTCATTTTCAATTTTTACCTGATCGAGGAGCCGGATTTTATATTGTTTTGATCTTGCTTCGAGAATATTCTCCTCATTGGTAAGATATTCAATGGCATTCATAAAAAATTCCTTATTCCCATTATAACTGAGTTTTTCAAACTTATTAAATCCAAGATTTGAAAATTTCTCCGTTTGCTCATCAAAATAATTTCGAATCACATCGCCATCTGCTACCACGATCATTTTAGTTGATGGACTTTTAGATTTAAATTCCATCTTTATGGACTTCAGCGTTTCATTCATTCCTTCGTCAAGCCTGTTTTCAAAACAAGAACTAAACTCCCCTTCCAGCAATAAACCCATGATGAGATTGGGCTTGTTGAATTTTGTTGGATCCGGCTTATATCGCAAAATGTCGAAACCTACTTTTGCGGGTGCTAATTGATACCTGCTGTATTGGGAAGAAAGGATCAACGGTGTTTTACGGACCTCATATTTGGTTTTAATGGTATCAATGCTCGATGGAAAATCAAGCAATATTCTATCAATATTATTGACAACTGGATGATTGGAGAGCGGGGCGGGAATCGGATAATAATACCATGGGAACAATTCAATCTGTGGTTTATCTCCAAGCTTGCCGATGACTTGCGCAATTTTTGCACATTCCAAATCCAGGACCAGGTTGGGTTGAATCCTTAGTCCATATTTAAAAAACATATCCGATAGATTCACATCCAGTGGTTCGGGAATGAATTCATTTCGTGTAGCCAAACTGTCCACACTCATTTTCATACCGTCAACAAACCACAACACTTTCCCTCCATTCATGATATACTGGTCCAGTATAAATTTATTTCTTTCCGAAAAAGGTGTCAGAGGTTTTGCAACTACAATTGCTTTCACTTCTTGTTTAATCTGGTAAACACTGTCCAGATTTATTCGCGTAACATTATAAAATGGACGCAATAAATGTTCAATCATTTTGGTCTGCTGCTTTGACAATTCACCATTTGAAGTGGTGATCAAGATGCTTTTCTTTTCAACATGCAACAACTTATCAATGGCACTGGTGAATTTGTATTCCAGTTGTGATATGCTGTTATTCAGATTTTGTTCCTGGTCAAGCTCCGGAAGATTTTCCAATAAGCTCACAGCGATCTTTCGTTCACCTAAATTAAATACTGCATACGGATAAATCAACTGCTCTGAATTCTCAGTACCGGATTTTACTTTCAGGTTCACAGGTACCAATCCATCTTTGCCCAGGTTTTCCCTTATTTTATTGACTTCCTCAATCGTACCTTCATTCGGATTTTCAAAAGCATATTCTATATACCCATTTTCGGATTTAAACTGGTCTAATAAAGTTTTGGTACTTTCCTGAAGTCTCTTAAATCCTGCAGGAAAATCTCCTTCAAGCAAAACCCTGACATAGATTACATCCGGCACATTACGGATGGTATTCAGACTCGCTTTAGTTAATGTAAATCGCTTGTCCTCTGTTAAATCAAATGAGAAATTGAAAAAAGAAAATACAACATTGATCAATATGGCAATGCCAATCACTGAAATGATCCGAATTGTTCCTTCCGCCTTTTGTAATTTTCCCAGCATTAAAATTTTCTTCGTTTTAATGATTCGATTGTAAAAAACAGGAACAGTGTAATTATGGAAATAAAATAAACCACATCTTTCAATTCGATGAGTCCCTTGCTCAAAGCGTTATAATGATAATCCATCCCGATTCTCTGTACGATGTCGTCTGTCTTACCAAAGAATACCGGCAATTTAGATATGAATTGAAAAGCAAAATAAAACACATAACAAAGGGATACTGAACACAAGAATGC
>JBGAWX010000191.1:0-7011 GCA_044227375.1 Saprospiraceae bacterium | reverse complement strand
TTACAGGGGACGGAAAATCCACCATTCAACAATTGATTGATCAGGTGAATGCCGATCCGAGAAGAGGTTATGGCCATGAAAAGGTATTGACCTACATCACAGTGGATGAGATTACAAAAAAATTAATTGAATCAAAAAATTATCAGTTTGATACCGTATTGAAAAAAGGAGAAATATTGGTTGTAAAAGACACCGCAAATCTGTCAACCGGTGGTACCTCTGTTGATGTCACCGATATCGTACATCCACATACGGTATTTATGGCAGAGCGAATTTCACGAATAGTTGGTTTGGACATCTGTGGCATAGATTTTTTGACCAGTGACATCAGCAAACCGGTTTCTGAAGTTGGAGGAGCTGTCATCGAAGTAAATGCAGGACCCGGATTCAGAATGCATCTTGCACCTGCGGAAGGATTGCCAAGAAATGTTGCTGCACCGGTTATTGATATGCTCTATCCTCCCGGTAAAAACAGCCGTATACCCATTGTTGCGGTTACAGGCACCAATGGAAAGACAACTACAACAAGGCTCATAGCCCACATGGCAAAAATGATGGGTCTCACGGTTGGATATACCACAACAGACGGAATCTACATTCAAAATCATTTGATGATGCAAGGCGACTGCAGTGGTCCTGCCAGCGCTGAATTTGTGTTGAAAGATCCTACAGTTAATTTCGCCGTGTTTGAAACAGCAAGAGGAGGAATCTTGCGGGCAGGATTGGGATTCAAAAATTGCAATTATGGCATTGTTACTAATGTAGCACCCGACCACTTGGGCTTAAAAGGGATTCATACCTTAGAACAATTGGCAAAAGTCAAGGGTGTTGTTGTTGAATCCATTTTACCGGACGGATACGCGATCCTCAATGCCGATGATGACTTGGTATATGAAATGCGAAAACAAGTTCAATGTAAAATTGCCTTGTTTTCAATGGATGAAGACAATCCCAGAATAAAAAAGCACATGAGGGAACATGGAATTTGCGCAATTTATGAAAACGGTTTCATTACCATTTGCAAAGGAGAATGGAAATTGAGAATCGTGAAAGCTGTGAATGTTCCATTGACCTATGGTGGCAAAGCAAGTTTTATGATTCAAAATGTTTTACCTGCTGTACTTACCGGATATTTTAATGGATTTGAATTGGATGATATCAAAGTAGCGCTGGAAACTTTTATTCCTTCTCCGGCCCAGACACCGGGGCGTTTAAACATGTTTGAATTCAAACACTTTACGGTATTGCTCGATTACGCACACAACCCTGCAGGCTTGCATGCACTTAAAAACTTTATTGATAAAATTGATGCAACATACAAAGTGGGTATCATTGCAGGAATCGGTGATCGCCGAAAAGAAGATAATGAAGGCATTGGTAAAGTCGCTGCAGAAATGTTTGATGAGATTATTGTAAGACAGGATAAACATCTTCGTGGCAAGACAGATCAGGAAATTATAGACATGCTTACCGCTGGAATTAAACAATTTGACATTGACAAACCCTTCCGTGTTATTCCAAGTGAAAAACAAGCCATTGCCCATGCAATAGAACATGCAAAAGAAGGGTCATTAATTGTTGTTTGCAGTGATGTGGTACCGGATGCACTCGAACTCGTACAGAAGTACAAAGAAGAAGAGGCAAAAAACTTATATAAATTTAAGAAAGAAGACATCCCCAATATGCCGTAGGGCGATTAAGTTTTTATTGCCGGATTTTTTTCTAAGCAAATTTTAATATCTTATTATAAGATAATGCAAAAGCCATTGACTCGTAAATTTTTATAAAATCAATTTAAGTATTTTGACTAGTCCAGGCTTTTTGATGACTATTTTATAAGATTTTTCTAAGGAATTTGCTGCAATCATTAATTTTGCAGGCATATTTTAGATCATTCAAAACTAAGTAAAACCAATTAATCCCATTTTATGAATTCACTATCCAAATCAATTTTAGGCTTATTAGTACTTGGAATATTGATCATAAGTTCCTGTAATCAACCTGAAGTACGAGAAGAAGGCAACACTTTGATGAAGTCTATGAATAGCGAGGTCTATCATGAATGGAACAGTGTATTTATGGAAACTGAACGATTTGCAGCTTTTTTCAGACCAGGCCCTGCTCCTAGAGCCCTGGCCTATATGAGTTACAGTGCCTATGAAGCTTGCCTTGGCGGTATGCCTGATTATCAAACTCTACAATACAGGTTTGGTATCCCAGATATGCCCCCTACTCAATCCAATCTATACTGGCCTGAAGTCATTAATGCTTCTTATGCTTACCTGATGAAGAAGTTTTTTGAAAATGTAACCTTCAAGGATAAAGCCGGCAACGTACTTGATAAATCTCAATTCATGAGAATCATCGATTCAAAAGAAAAAGAACTAAAAGAAAAATATAGATCCGAAACCGTTGATGCGATTTTAAATAAATCAGAAGCACACGGTCAAGAAGTTGCCGCATCTGTATGGAGATTTTCAAGTACAGATCAAGTGGGACATAATGCCCATTTGAACCCATTTCCTAATCCTGTAAATGCACAGGGTTGTGAATGGGTTCCTACTGACCATGTTGCAGACAGAGGATTGTATTCCCAATGGGGTGAAGTCAGGCGATTTGCTTTGAGTAAAAATGATATGGATGCATTGGTTTCACCATTTGAATGCGATTCAGATACAAATTCTTTGATCTATGCACAAGCCTATGAAATGTATGTTCTTGCAAATATTGCAAGAAAGGATCCAACAGGAGAAATGGAACACATTGCAGAGTTCTGGAGTGATGATCGAGTCGGTTGGACATTCAGTCCTCCTACACGCCTGGTGGCTATTGCAGATCAAATTGTTCAACATGAAAATTTTGATTTGGAAAAATCTTGTGTACTCTATGCCCAGTTGGGAATGGCTTTAAATGAAGCAGCAGTCATCGCATGGTATAATAAATACAAATACAATGTAGAAAGACCAATTACATACATACGCAGAGTCATTGACCCCAATTTTGACATCCCTTGGTTGGGTTTTACACCACCTTTTCCAGCATATCCTTCCGGTCATTCCACATTTGGTTATTCCGGAGTTGTAATACTGGAATCTTTTGTTGGCGGAGCATATGAATTTACAGATCGTTGCCACGAGGGCAGGACGGATTTTTATGGTGGCCCTCGTACTTTCAATACTCTTAGAAATCTAGCTGATGAAAATGCATTCAGCAGGTTACCTCTAGGAGTTCATTACAGGATGGATTATGATAGTGGTAATTTTTGCGGCACTCTTGCAGCAAGACGAGTTCTGCAATTACCCTGGAAAAAATAAGAGTATTTAAAATGAGTATAAGGGGATCTTAAATTTAAGATCCCTTTTTTATTTAAATGTGGATCTTTGTTGAAAATTCATTAGGGCATGATATCAAAAGTCAATTCGGATTTTTTAATTTCAACAAGATACATCTGGATCATGACTTTAATTATGGTTCTTGTCTTCTCTTGCAAGCATCAAACTGAGCACTCAAATACTCCACAAGATGAATCGATTCCGGAATCATACATCAACCGAGATAAAAAAATCGGACTACCCAATGAACCAGATGAATCTGCAGCACTTCCGTTCTGTCAGGATTCAACAGAAATTCCGAAATACAAAAAGCGGATTTGCGCTTTAAAAATTCTAAGCACGAAGCTGATCGATTTAAACCCTCAATGGAAATCCACAGTTGGAGTCGTTTATTTGCGGTTGACCATTGATTCGGACAGCACCTTAACTGAAGTTAATTTATCCGAAGACTTTTCAGGACAAAAGATTGGTGATGAAGTAGCACTTAAATGTTATGAAATTTTAAAAAGCTATAAATGCATTCCTGCAAAAAAGAATGGACTGCGCATAAAAAGCAAATTGGTAATCCCCATTTATTTTGGTTTGCAACTCTTGGATAAAAATGTGGTACAGTAAATTCTAATCCACGTATTCAATTAATTGAAGAAATCTAAGGTAGAAACTCAATTCGACAGTTGTGTTTACAGTAGATTGTTCATACCCTTGTTCGGGTTGATGGGACCATGGATTGATTCTCCGTATGGAAGCAGGCACATAAATTTGTTTTGACAAATCCGGTGCTATGTTCAATTCCAAACCACCATGTACCAGCTTACTGAATTTATATTCAGAACCAATTTTAACACTGATTCCGTAATTCCATTTGCAAGTCCATTCCTGCAGTTCTTCATATATTTCAAAACTGGTCTTCAAAGTATATTCTCCTCTCAATCCAATGGCATAATAAGGAGCCCATTTTTTTCCATTACTTATAAATCGCTTCAATCCGAGATCCAAACTGAGATTGTGAAATTCCATTCCGAATGTACCTCCTGGATATACATTGTTGCTATTGATGTCTACGAAAGAGAGAATTCTTATTCCGCCACCTTTAATATGATATCCCAACTGAGCGTAAACTACATTTTTGGAATCTGAACTTTCAGAATCAACAAACAACGCAGCATGAAATCTCAATAGTGGATCTCTCTGATTTCCACCCCATTTCTGAAAGCCCATGGAAGGCCCCATTTTAAATCCAAAACCGTTCGCCTGAGCCTGAATCCCCAAATGCCAACTGAAAAAAATTATAAATAAGTAAAATGCTTTGTTCATATCAGCGCTGATTTACATGGCTTGATTTAATCAAACCATGCAAATTTAAATGAAAAAATGTACCCGATGGATAAAGCATTAATGCCATTGTGTCACAATCGTTTTATAATAAAGCGCCATAATGGCATGGCTCTTGCCTGTACCTATGCCAAAACATCAAAATTTTTGTGATGGTACAGGAATTGATCTATGCGATTTTATAAAAATTTAAAGATATGATGTACTCAAACTATTACTTCGCTTTACCAAAGGTTTGCCAGCCCAAATCGAGGATTATGGCAACAAACGTTCAAAAAACGTTCCGTCCGGAAATGAATGTTCAGCAACATGATGAACAGATCATTGTAGAATTTTCGCTTCCCGGTGTACTGAAGGAAGATGTAAAAATGAATTTGAAAGACCAGGTTTTAACTCTGGAAGCTCATCGCAAAGCAGCACACGAAGAAAAGAACTATTTGTTTCGAGAGTTCGGTCCTGTAACATTTAAGACCAGGTTGCAGATCCCTGAAGATGTCGTTTTGGATTCAGTGCATGCTCAATTTCAGAATGGAGTTTTAAAAATCAGCATGAAGAAATTTAAGAAACCAGTTATTCAAGTTGAAGTAAACTAATTTATTAACCTATAAAATTTTATTGATATGAGAAGTAATCAATTCAATTCACTCGTACCCTTTGTACAGATCGTTGACGATCTTTTGACCAACACATTTCACGACTACAGTGGTGGCCAGCTGTTCAGACACAACACCCCTGCATTAAACGTGCTGGAACTTGAAAATGAAATTAAATTGGAAGTTGCTGCACCGGGTCTTGAAAAAAGTGATTTTAAGATTAGTGTGGAAAACAACTATTTGGTAATTTCAGCGGACAAGAAAATGGAAAAAACCGAAAACAATGAACATTATACCAGAAAAGAATTCAGTTATCAATCATTCAAGAGAATGTATGAATTACCTGAAAACACTACTGGTGAAAACATTACCGCCAGATACGAGAATGGAATTCTGAATATCAGTATTCCAAAAGCAGTGCCTGCCGCTAAAATTGTAAAATCGATAGAAATCGAATAAGAGAAATTTATTTTACGGGGATTAGTTGAAAAGGGGGTCATGTCATCATTGATGTGGCCCTCTTTTTTAGTTGACAGTTGTTAGATGAAAGTTGTTGTGTGAATCTGGAAGTTAAAAATCAAATCTTACCTCGATTAAACAGGGTGCTATTCTTAATTTATAATTTTTAATTTTTAATTCTCAAAACCGTTCCACTTTTTAATTTCTGATTGGGATCAATCTCATTCCAACTGATGAGGTCTTCAACTTCTATCGTATAGTTTTCTGCAATTTCCGATAACGATTCCCTGGACTTCACAATATGATATGAATAGTCCGATTCATCTTCAGCAATGAGCTTTGGGGTCTCAGCAATGGTTTTTACATTTCCTAATTGAAAATTCAATTGAATATCACTGGCCTGATTAACAGCTATATTATCCGGAGCAAAAATATATGGACGATTGAAGGAAATCATTTCATGATCTGAAATGGCTTCGCCGGACAACAACACGCGGGCATCATCCATTACCTGATTTTTATTGTTTTGAAACATGTAATAATCGACAAATTCAGTCATCAGGCTATCAGGCAAACTTACACAGGCCCCAGAACTCATAGCCGGTATGATGGATTTTTTATAGGAAGGATTCAGACTGTTGAAAACTTCCCTATTGATCTTAGTTTTTTTGAAAAGATCTTTAAGATTTACTTCTTTATGAATTTTAACGAAAGTGATTTTATTATTGTTGAGTAAATCAATTTCCGGTATGATATCGTGCTCACCATAGTATTGCATCATATAACTCGCACCGATGAATGCCGGAATAAACAGCTGAGTTTGTCTGGGCAAGTATTTTTTTATTTCCCAAAAATCTTTTGCATTTGTATTTTCAAGAATTTCCTTTATTTTATACTCACCGCAATTGTAAGCGGCAATAGCAAGTGACCAATCACCAAACATTCCATAAAGAATTTGGAAATATTTTGCTGCGGCATGAGTGGCCAATACAGGATCCAACCGCTGATCTAACTTGTCATTAATTGTAAGTTTTAACAATCTGGCTGTAGCCGGCATGAATTGCCAGATTCCAGCAGCACCTACATTGGATTTGACATGCAATTGAAGTGCAGACTCTACTATAGTTACATATTTAAGTTCAACAGGAAGATTGTACTCCGTAAATATTTTATCTATTAATGGAAAATAGATCTCTGTTCTCTTGAGAATTTCCAGGGTATTATTCTTGTTGGCATTGACAAATCGCTTAACCTGGTCCAGCACATCATCATCAATTTTTTTACTGACGAGGCCA
>JBGAWX010000190.1:0-7050 GCA_044227375.1 Saprospiraceae bacterium | reverse complement strand
TTCGCGAGGCATTTCTCTTAGCCTACAGCCTACAGCCTACAGCCTATCCCGAAGGAACCCTTACGGGGCAGCCTATAACCTAACCTCAATTCACATCCTTGCCTTCCTTCAACTTCTTAATCATACTTTCTACATTGATTTTATTCGCGGGATCAGGTGCAAGAGGTAATGCTTGATTGGCAAATTTTAGTGCAGGTTTAAAATCACCGGTGGCGGAATTACCACGAACCATTCCAACTAAAGTCGTAAACTCATTGGGATGTTTTTCAAAATTCATTTTAAAAACATCAAGGGCATCAGCAAACATTTTCAAACCGATAAGTTGTCTTCCATATTGATGTAAATCAAACATGCTGCCTACAGGAAGGATTTTTTTCATCAATTCTGTTGCTTCTTTTCCTCTGTTTAATTTATGTAAAATTTGAGATTTCGTAGTCCATGCCTGAAAACTTTTGTCTCCTCCAAAATTGGTACTCGTGGCAGTATCGGCCCACATCAGGGCTTCCACTAAGTTGACATTTTTTTGGGCGCACCATTGTGCAGCTTGATTCCAACTTTGCCATATGAATCCGCGATCCGTTCTCAATTCATTTCTGAATGAGGTTAACTGATCATTGATGTAGTCTGATTCAATTTTAAATGGAATGGAAAGTTTTTCCCATTGTAATGAAACAGTAGCCGCATCTTCCGTTTGATTGACAAATTCAAATTTCATCCATTCAACTGATTTGTCTAAATGTTGAGGTTTAACCTGAACCCTCAATGCATCTTCTTCCGGTTTATAGAAAAAACTTCCCCATGAAGTCGAGTTTTTCGAAAAAATCAAGGTGCACATGCTGGAATCATAAGCAACAAAGAATCCATATTTCCCTTCAGCTAGTTTTTTTCCTTCGATCATCACATCATTTGAAAATGATATCGTGGTATTTTCATTGGCACCAGCACGCCAGGGAGCAGCTTTGCTGCTACCGAATCCCTGATCGGTAAAACCAGTCTGAATCAGTTCACCCCAGATTTTACCTTCTCTGCCTTTGACTCCCGGCCGGCTGTAGTCAATACTTACATGGGTCAATCCGACCCATTCGGATACGCTTGCTTTTTTGTTTCCTCCGCTGGGAAGGGTGGTAAGAGGAATTTGTGTGAATCCGTTCAAATAATGGATTACTGCTAAACAGATTAATGCGAATTGTTTTTTCATGATTTGGAAATGTTAAATTAGAACGGCAAAATACGAAGTTCTTCGTAGTTTTCAAGAAAACGATAAAAATATTATTACCACAATAGGCACATAGAGCACATAGCTTTAATTAGTTATGTTCTATAGAACCGAAAGAATAATTTATTAAGGGTAATTTAAATCTCAGAAGGTGATGCCCATATTTAAAATGAGTTCTGATCTGTTGCTCTTGGTTTTTCCATTCCAGAGAAATATTTGTTGATCATTATCCATTTCCAATTGTCGTCCTTCTAGTCTAATAAATAATTTATCAACAGGTCTAATTTCTAATCCTGCAGTAAGACCCCAGAGTTTATATCCTGTTGTTTTACCTGCAGCATCCGTAATTTGGCCTGAAAGAAAACCATTTGGGTCTGAAAAATATTCAATGCGACTATAGATTGAGAATATATTGCTTAAAGTATAACTGCCTGTTGCAAGACCACTAAACATACTGGCGGATTTGGTTGAATTTGATATATCTGAATTTTGCTGAATGCAAAAATCTCCGCCAACTTGAAGTTTTAATTTCTTGAGTTGATAATTGAAAAATACATTTTGATAAAAGCGGTTGTGGGAAATACTGTCTGCATCTTCAGGTGTATCATCGCCAAAGTAATTGCTGTAACCAATGTTGGCATTATCATTTATAGAATAGGTGGTCAATACTCCAATGGATTTTTTATGATTGTTATCCTCAAATCCATTGTAGGCATTCATCAAATACAAAAAAATCATCCACTGATCACTGGGTATGTAGTTGATCCGCAATGCACTGACCAATGCGGGTTCTTGAAATGTAGCAATAGCGGTTGAGCTGCATATATTTTCACGAGGCAACAATCCTTCCGTTCCAATGTGTGTGCGAAAGAATCCGGCATCAATCCATAATTTTTTATGAAGACGCACTCCTGCATGTGCTTCCATGATGTTATTATAAGTTCCCGACCAATTGGTCCTTGCATAATCTCCATAATGAAAAGATGCGATCCCTCTTATTTTTTCGGCGTCATATTGAAAATCGACTTGTACAGTATTCAATCCGAGTGAATTGCTTTTGGGTGCAATGCTTGGAAATTTCTGATCCTGATTTATACCTACCGAATCATTGTAAAGAGCATAATAAGCATCTGCATAAACGCTGATCCAATTAGGAAGTCCTGTGACTTTTTGTTCTTTTTCAATAATGGTATCTTTTCTTTCTAAGGGAAGTACATTTTCTATTTCTGAAGGATTAACATCAGGTAGCTTATAAGCCAAAGATTTTTCCACACTTTGAAATTTAATTTCTTTGGTTCCGCCCCAGGCAATACCGGAAAATGATTCCAACATATTCGAAGGCTTACCATTTTGCAGGGGGATGATAAGCACTTTAGCAACTTGATTATTTTTCACTGCATACAATCGTATAAATGATTTTTTAACCGAATCCACATATGCAGGCAAATGAATGCTTATTGTTTTACTGCTCCTTCTGTGCGGAATCATTTGATTATCCCAAACTGCGTAGAGTTCATCTGGAACTGTATTTGCAGCGATATAGAGTTTTCGATCCGTAAATTTTTCAAAAATCAAAGTACATGTTTCTTTTTTCAGAGTTGAATCTAAACCCATATCGATTTTACTCTTTGTGAATATCAACATATACGGAAAACCCCTTGAGTAAAATTCAATATGAAATAATTGCTTTGGTGTGTTTCCGGTTTTTACCCACAATTGACCAGGAGGATCCTGTTTGAATTCCAATCCTGCAGAGACTCTGATCTCTGAAATGGTACCAAGCGCTGGCATCGATACTTTGGTCCATCCGCTATCTAATTGAATTGGATTTGTAAATGTATTTGATAAGCTAATCTGGGCAAATAGTGGTACGTATATGCAAAAGATAAAAATTGAAATGCATTGAATCCTGATGTTCATGCATTTATAAGTATAATAAATAGAGAGCTCACATTAAATGAATGTGCAGTCAAATCTGAAGTGTTCAGATTGAATGTGAAGTAGTTTTCCATTAGAGAAACTTGCAGATTTATTCATCAAAAACAAAGCCAAAGTTGGAGACCATTACAAATTGCGTCCCGATGCATCGGGAGACGAATTACGAATGAGAAAATTGATTACCAGTTGGATATTTCTTGCTGCAAAGGATTCCTACGATCAGTTCAAAGCAAATTCGATAATGGCTTCAGCATGAATCAGGGTTGTATCAAATACGGGTGCTGAAACATCTTCCTGAAGGATCAATAATGGAATTTCTGTACAACCGAGGATAATTCCTTGCGCACCCTGATGAGTGAGTTGATCAATGATGTCGAGATATCTTTCCTTTGTTTCTTCTTTTAGGATTCCTTTACCCAATTCTCCAAGTATGGATTCATGAATGAAATTGCGATCTGCTTCTGATGGAATCACCGTTTCAATATGGTGTTTAGAAAGTATGTCCTTAAAGAAATTTTGTTCCATGGTAACTTTAGTACCGAGTAAAGCCACTTTATTAATTGGTGATGATTTTATTTTTTCAGCAGTAGCTTCTGCGATATGAAAGAGGGGTATGTTTATTTTTTGTTGAATTTGATCTGCGACCAGATGAGGTGTATTCGCACAAAGAGCTAAACATTCTGCACCGGCGTGTTGTAGTTTCAAGGCAATTTCGGTAAGCCGGTTTGAAATATCAATCCATTTACTCATATCAGTAGATGGTTTGAACTCTTCAAAATCGACAGAATATAAAAGCAGTTTAGCGGAATGTGAACCTCCCAGCTTTTGGTAAGTCAATTGGTTGAGTAATCTATAATATTCAACAGTAGAGAGCCAGGTGGTGCCGCCGATGAGACCGATGAGTTTCATATCAATAATTTTTGATTAGTTTTCCATTTTGAAGTACTCGTTCTTCATTAACAATCTTGTAAAAGAAAATGCCTGCAGATAATTCCTGAATTGTAATGGTTTCATGATTCGAGTAAAGTTCTTTTTCCAACATTTTAATTCCATTAATATTGAAGATAAGCATTCTTAATTTTTCATTGCTAGGATTATTAATTGTTAAAGTTGTTGAAGCCGGATTTGGATAAATATCAGTTACATTTTGTGATAATTCATTTGAATATACAAGGTTGCAAAGGTCACCATGAATCGGTTCGTTATTTTTCTTCAAACAAATAAAAGTGTATTCATAATTGGCAATACAGGTATAGAATGTATCAATCGGTAATGGAAAGGAATTTCCCAAATATTCTGAATAACTACCATGATCGAAAATAAAATTATTAATGATTTCACCGTTTTTCAGTTGAAGGCTTTCAATATTGTTAAGTCTGTTCGTAAGATAAAAACAACTGTCTAAAGAATAACAAGGTATAATTGTTTTAAAAGTATCATTTATAGAAAGATTAAAATCATAAAGCAATAGTTCCTGAGATTCACAATGTTGGTGTCTTGATTTTAGATAATAGTAGTACACTTTACGATTTAACGTATCTTCCCGCAAATAACCGATATTATAAATAAATCCTTCAGGTGGCTCTAAAGGATAATTTATGTATCCTTTATAAACTTCAGCTTTAAGAATTGTATAGGGGACACCATTAATTAGAGTATCTCCCTCGAAAAAATACTTTCTGTGATGGTCATAGCCACCGCATTGTGTGCAGTGATAGATTACATACCAATTCTTATTAGGTTCTATAAATTTGTGATAATTCTGAGAGCTCAGATTAGTCGAGCAATAGATTAATCCAATGATCAAAATGAAATTCTTCATGCTTGATTATTTATCAAAACCAATAAGAACTCAACGCATGAAAAATCGTTTTGTTTCTAACAACTAACAACTAACAATTTACACCTCGACTTTTTTCCACTTCCCTTTCTTAAAATAATACCAGGCTACCAGAGCGATTAAAGATTCGGCAACTGGTATTGAAATAAAAGCACCGGTAGATTTCATATCCAATCCTAAAGCTAAAAAATAGGCTAAAGGAATTTGAAATAACCAAAAGCAGATCAAATAAATTATGGTAGGTGTTCTGGTATCTCCTGCTCCGTTTAATGCCTGAGTCATCACCATACCAATACCATAAAAGATATAACCCGATCCAAAAATCTGTAACGATAAAACACCGTAAGCAATGACCGCTTCATCCTGTGTAAATATTCTTATGATTGGGTTTGCAAAAAATAAAAAGAGAAACATGACAAAAGCCATAAAGATGGCATTGTATTTTGCAGTGAGCATAACGCTTTGTTCTGCACGTTCTACCTGTTTTGCACCTAAATTTTGGCCAACAAGTGTAGCAGCAGCATTGCTCAATCCCCAGGCCGGTAAGATAAAAAACACCACATTGCGAATGGCAATCTGATATCCTGCAGATGCCGTTGTTCCTCCGGTTTCGGCAACTAATCTTGCAAGAATAATCCAACTACCACTTGCAATAATGAATTGAATAGTTGCCGGCCATCCAATGTGAATTATAGATTTAAGTATGGGAAGGTCAATTGCGAAATGTCTTGAAAAGAATTTTAGAATTCCACTTCCTTTAAACAAATGATAACATTGATAGAGAACACCGGTACTCCTTCCAATCACTGTTGCAATGGCGGCGCCTTTCAATCCAAAGTAATGAATAAATACAGGACATAAAATGATGTTGATAAGACTCGCAATCCACAAACTTCTCATGGCCATGGCGGCATCTCCTGCTCCACGGAATATTCCATTAATTAAAAAGAGCATGATGATTGCCATGCTCCCGCCCATCATGATTCTGGTGAAAATTGCACCTTCCTTAACGACTTCCTGACTCGCACCCATCAGAGATAAAATTTCACTGGCAAAGACAACACCCAGAATGCTGATGATTACGGTAACCATGAGTGCAATGATCAGAGATTGTGCACCTGCATATGCGACAGCTTCTGGATTTTTTTCACCAATTCTTCTGGCAACAATTGCAGTTGCTGCGGTACTCAATCCAATCGCTATGGAATACACAATGGTGATTGCAGCCTCAGTGAGTCCGACTGTTGCAATTGCATTGGGTCCGAGTTTGCTCACAAAAAAAATATCCACCAATGCGAATACGCTCTCAAGGCTCAATTCAAGAATCATAGGAAGAGCCAGTAAAAACACAGCTTTGGACATACTGCCTTGTGTATAGTCCATTTCTTCGCCCTTTAAAGATTGACGAATTAGTGAAATGATATTTTTGAAAGTAGGCAAAGGAAAATTAAAAATTAATAATGAAAAATTAGTTACTGTACAGATACCCTTTCAAGTAAAGCGCAAATGTAAGCATTGAAGAATAATTTTTCCTAAGGATTACTAGTTGAATTGGAATTGAAACAGGTGTCCATTATTCATTTTTAATTTTTAATTCTTCATTTCTTTTTGTTTTTCTGTCGATCGAATAATGACCACTGCCTAAAATGAACACTACGGTGCAAAGAAGTAAGAATATAAAAGGCAAAGTCTTCGCTTGAAAGTCATCCGTTGCATGAGCAATGAAATAGGCAACAAGCATCGTGATGAATATCGGAATAATTGCAAGTCGCGTCAGGAATCCGACAGAAACCAAAAAACCACAAACCAATTCTGCAAAGATTACCAGGATAAAAGAAAGTTTTGAACCAATACCGATGATATCGGGGAATTCGGGTAAAATCTCATTATAAGAAACCAGTTTTTGATATCCATACTTAACAAACAATCCTCCAACTATGAGTCTTAAAAAGAGCGCCGCTATATCGGTGTTTAAGGATTTGGTACTTAGAAGTTTTGATATCATATGGATTTATTTTTGTCGAGCGAATATAGTTATAGTTTTCTGTAGTAGACA
>JBGAWX010000018.1:0-21789 GCA_044227375.1 Saprospiraceae bacterium | reverse complement strand
ATGATTATCGATATGTAAAATGAAATCTAAAAGTTGATTTATCCAATCCATTATAATCTGTTAAGTGGGCAAAGATAATTACAATTGGAGGTGGGAAGATGAAATTTGAAATTAATGAAAAGTATATATAAACTTTAGTATTTCATAAGATCATGATTTTAAATTACTTAATTTTATAATTTGTAAATAAAAGATTAACAAGATTTTGTATTAATAAAATGGATGTTTCTTCTGTATATTTGTATGACCCAATACCGATATTATGGATCAAACAGTTCAGTCTTTAAAGGACCTGCGAAAAGGAGTTTTCAATGAAAGGTCTAAAGATCTTCTTTTGGCGTTATTAATTGCTGTCATTGGATTAGCCGGAAGCTATCTTGTGCTTGGAAAATCCATTCAGGATTCCGGAAAAGAAGTTGGTACGTCAGGCTCACCAACCGTTACCGATTTTAATTTGAAAAACTTTACTTCACAAACCGATCCTTCACAAAAAAGCAATTACAACTTTCAGGAAGAAAATCTTTCCGTGCAGGGCACCATGGTTGTTGGAAGTTATACCCGCATTGCCAATTTAGTGTTCAATAATGATAAACAATATTTAATTGATTACGGAAACGGGATTCGCCATCGCATGACTTCCCAGGTTATGGGTGTTCGTTATAGCAGTCCGGGATTTTATTTAGTCCAATGTTATGTAATGGCAGACAACAATTGGCAATTGCTTGCAGCGGTAACAATCACTATAAGAAAAGGAGAAGGAGGGGAGATGCAGGGAGGGCAGTGAAGAAAGAGGCAATAAGCAATAGATAGTAAGAAGCAAAATAAAAACTGCAATTAAATTTTTAATATAGATTAATAATCAATAGCCTAAATGCCTACAGCCTAAAGTCTAAAGCCTTAAGTTTTCATCCTACTCCTTAAATACATAAGACACCAAATTCGCACCCATCTGTAATGCTTGTTGTCTTTTTTCTTCTGGATCTTTGTGAACTTCCGGATCTTCCCAACCATCACCAAGATCGGTCTCATAACTATAGAAACAAACTAATCTTCCTTGCCAAATAAGTCCGAAGCCTTGTGGGGGTTTTTTATCATGCTCGTGTATTTTTGGTAAGCCGTTTGGGAAATTAAATTTCTGATGATAGATAGGATGAGAAAAGGGAAGTTCGACAAAGTCGAGTTCCGGAAAAACTTTCTTCATGCTGGGTCGCACAAATGGATTCATTCCATAATTATCATCGATATGCAAAAAACCGCCTGCCAATAAGTAGGTTCTCAGATTTTGCGCTTCGAGATCACTAAATACGACATTACCATGACCCGTCATGTGGATGAATGGATAATTGAATAGTTCTGCGCTGCCCACTTCAACCGTTGCATAATTGATGTCAAAATTTGTTTTTAATTCTTTGTTGCAGAATTTTCCAAGATTGGTTAGGGAAGTTGGATTCGCATACCAGTCACCGCCACCATTGTATTTTAGTAATGCAAGTTTGAGAGGAGCAATCGTAGGTGAATGAAAGGAAATACAAAAGAGTGCACAATAAATCGGAATAATAAATTTCAATTTCATAATTGTCGTATGGTTTGTAAAATTTGTAATGCAGTCAATCCTGCAGTTTCTGTCCTTAGTCTATAATCGCCCAAAGAAATTGGAACGAAACCACATGATTTAGCCAATTCAATTTCTTCTCTAGTGAAGTCACCTGCCGGGCCGATGAGTACCAAAACGTCTTTTGTGGGATTATATTTTTTGCCTAAAAATCCTTCGAGTCCGTCTTCGCAATGTCCAATGAATTTTTGTTCAATATTTTTTCTTGATTCAATAACTTCATTCAATTTTTGAAGTTCACGCAATTCCGGTTTCAAGGGTCTTAAAGTTTGTTTTGCAGAAGCTTCTATAATTTTTTGCAAGCGTTCCATTTTTATTTTATCGGTTTCTGTGCGCTTGCAGAGCAATGGTATGATTTCATGAATTCCATTTTCAACTGCTTTTTCCACAAACCATTCAAAGCGATCCGTTGGTTGCGTTAAACTAATGGCAATTGAAATTTTTGGAACGTCTTCAACTTCTTCTTTATAAACTCCAAGGATTTCAACATTCAATTCTTCAGGATGAATGGCTTGAATTCTACCCCGATAAATGATACCGGTAAAATCGGTCACATAAATATCATCTCCGGTTTTATGTCGTGTAACACGAATGCAATGATGAAACTCTTTGTCCCGGATATCAAATTTATCTTCGTTATGGCGCGTACCAATAAATAAATCCATAAACCTTAATTAAAAGCTTCATTTAATAATTCCTGCAATTGCTGGTCGTGTATTTTTTTATACCCAACTGCAGAAGTAGCACTTGAAGGTCTTGAGACCATTCGAATCTCAGTTCCACACCAGTTTTCTTTTATAAATCCTGCGGCACCCATGTTGAGTGGTTCTTCTTGTACCCAGGATATTTTTGCATTTGGATATCTTGAAAGTATGGATTCAATTTGTTGAGATGGGAAAGGATAGAGTTGTTCAACCCTTATGATTAAATGCTGTTCTGATTTGAGTTCCTCTTGTTTATTCTTAAGATCATAATACACTTGCCCACTGCAGAACAATAATTTTTGAATGATTTTTTTATTTGAAGGAAGGTCTTCGATTACTTCTTTGAAATGAGTTCCAGGACCAAAGTCTTTTATATCTGAAATGCATTTCGGATGTCTTAAAAGAGATTTCGGAGACATTACAATTAATGGTTTTCTAAAATTCCAAATCAATTGTCTTCTTAACAGATGGAAAAAATTTGCCGGAGTACTTGCATTAGCCACAATCATATTTAATTGTGCACAAGATTGTAAAAACCGCTCGAGTCGTGCAGAGGAATGCTCTGGGCCCTGGCCGTCATATCCATGGGGTAATAATAATACAAGTCCGCTCATGCGGTTCCATTTACTTTGAGCCGTGGTGATAAACTGATCGATGATCACCTGTGCACCATTGGCGAAGTCTCCGAATTGCGCTTCCCACAGCACTAAATGTTTTGGTGATGCCAGTGAATATCCGTATTCAAAACCAAGCACCGCAAATTCTGAAAGCAGAGAATTATAAATAAAAAAATGTCCCTGATCTTTTGAAAGATTAGAGAGGCGGTTGTACTCTTCATTTGTTTTTTCGTCAAATAAAACAGCATGCCTGTGAGAAAACGTTCCGCGTTTTACATCTTGTCCGCTCATGCGCACATTGTTTCCTTCAATTAAAATGCTTGAATACGCAAGCAGCTCTGCCAATGACCAGTCCATTTTATTAGATTGGATCAGTTCAGACCATGAATTAAATAGTCGTTTTATTTTTGGGAGTACAGAAAAGTTGTTTGGAGTTTCTAAAAGTTTTTTCAACAGCGATTGCGCGACATCCAGTTCGAGTCCACTCAGCGGACTTTTATCGAAATCAGATGCAATCGAAATTTTATTGAGACTTTTCCAGGCCAGTTCGGGTTCCTGGTATGCATATGGTAAAGGATTTTGTTTGACCATGTTCAATCGCTCCTGCAAATGATTCCAGAATTCTCTTTCCATGTCTGCAGCGAGTTTTGATTCGACATCTCCTCGTTTGGTTAAGGTTTCAATGTAGATTTCCCTGACATTTGGATGACGACTGATGATCTCATACATTTCAGGTTGTGTAAATTTCGGATCATCACCTTCATTGTGACCATGACGCCTATAGCAAACCATATCTACTATGACATCACTATTAAATTTTTGCCGGTATTCTACTGCAAGATTCATCACAAAAACAACGGCTTCAGGATCATCGCCATTTACATGAAAGACTGGAGCCTGTACTATATTGGCAACCGAACTGCAATACGTCGAAGACCGGGCATCGTCAAAGTCGGTAGTGAATCCAATTTGATTGTTGATGATCAGGTGAATGGTGCCTCCTGTATAATACCCTGGCAACTGAGACATTTGAATGGTTTCATAAACCACGCCTTGTCCTGCAATGGCGGAATCTCCATGTATTAATATAGGTAGAATTTTATCATAGTCCGATTGATACAACAGATCGGCTTTTGCTCTCGCCAAACCGGTCACCACAGAATCCACTGCTTCAAGGTGCGAAGGATTCGGTGCTAATTTCAACTGAATATTTTTTCCTGACCGTGTTTTTATTTGAGCTGAAAAACCGAGATGGTATTTTACATCACCACTTCCAAAACTAAGATCCGGAACTGCGGTACCTTCAAATTCATTAAAGATCTGCTCATAAGTTTTTCCCATGATGTTTGCAAGAACATTCAATCGTCCGCGATGCGCCATACCGATTACAACTTCTTCACCACTTAAGCTTGAATACAATTCAATCAATGCATCCAATGCAGGAATGGCACTTTCGCCACCTTCAAGTGAAAAGCGTTTTTGTCCGACGTATTTGGTGTGTAGAAATTTTTCAAAGATGACTGCTCCGTTTAATTTATCCAGGATTCTTTTTTTGACATCGAGTGATAATCCAATATCATCCTGTAAATTTCTGTTTTCAATCTTATCCTGTAACCAGATGCGTTTTTCTCTTGATTCAATATGGACATACTCAAATCCAATTTTAGAACAGTAAATGGATTTAAGTTTTTGGTAGATCTGTGCGAGGGTGTTGTTTTCTAAACCGATTGCTTTTCCACTAATAAATTTTGAAGCTGGATCTATGTTGTCAAGATGATAATCGGACAATTCAAGAAATGGTTTGCGGTCCTTGCGTTTTCTAATGGGATTGGTATCAGAAAGCAAATGACCCCGGCTGCGAAATGCCTGAATGAGCGCCAATACCGCTAATTCATTTTGTATGATTTCTGTTGAAATGGATTTTGCTGGGGCACTTCCGTTTTCGGCAAATGATTTTGCAAAGTCAAAACCTTTGAAAAACTGAATCCAGGATGGATCGATGGCTTCCGGATGGTTTAAATACTCCTTATATATAGAATCTACATAAACCGGGTCTGCATTATATATAAAGGAGAAGTCTTTCATAGTTCCGAAAACAAACAGAAGAGCGCAAAGTTAAGATCTGAACTATGAGATATGAACTATGAGCACGGAGATATCAAATTTCAAATAACAAATAAATGACCCATTAGTGAAGACAAATGTCAGACTGCGGATCTCCGTCGACTATTAGTCTAAACATCTAAATAAATTATTTATGTAAATCTATGGACACCACTTACTTAATTCAAATTATTTGGACAATTTAATCTAATTCGTTGAAAATCAACCATATTGACGATTGCAATTTAGCCACTGATTATCAATGAGATGAATATTAAAAAAATAAATAATTTTTTTGTGGTGCAAAGTGGGAAAATGTGGAAATAATTTCTACTTTTGTTCCTAAGAAACCAACTGAGCTAAAAAATGTACAATCTTACAGGTGAGTACGAAGTAAAACTGGATGACAAGAGCAGATTGCGATTGCCTTCCGGTTTGGGTTCACAGGTCGGAGAGATTCCATTGAAGCTTGTGGTTAACCGAGGATTTGAGAAATGTTTACTCCTTTACCCGGAATCTGTCTGGGCCGAAAAGACGAAGGAAGTCAATCAACTCAATCAATACATTAGTAAAAACAGGGAATTTGTAAGGTACTTCTACAGAGGTGCCACGCAATTGGTAAGCGATGCTTCAGGACGGATTTTAATTCCGAAATTATTACTTGAGCATGCCGGCATTCAACAGGATGTCGTGCTGTTGGCTTACCATCAACAAATCGAAATATGGTCTAAAGAGCAATACCTTTTGATGGTTCAAAAGGAACCGGAGAATTTTGGTTTGCTTGCCGAAGAAGTATTTGGACATAAAGATGTCTGAGAAAGATTCTAAATATCATCATATACCAGTGCTCCTTAAAGAATCTGTCAATGATCTTTTGACAGATTCTGAGGGAGTGTATGTCGACGCAACTTTTGGTGGTGGCGGTCATAGCCGGGAAATATTATCGAGGCTTGGTAAAAAAGGAAAGTTGTTTGCTTTTGACAGAGATCCGAAAGTAGTGGAGAATATTCCTGATGATAAACGCTTCGAATTGATTCTATCAGATTACATGTATTTAAAGAAGTACATGGACTATTATAAAATTGAAAAGTTAAATGGAATTCTGGCAGATCTTGGATTGTCATCTCATCATCTTGATGAAGCAAGTCGGGGATTTTCTATTCATTCTGATCGTCCTTTGGATATGCGAATGAATACAAATCAATCGTTTACTGCAAAAGATGTGATTATGAAGTATCCGGTTCAAAAACTTGAATATGTCATAAAGACTTATGGTGAATTGACAAATTCAAAAAAGATTGCAGAAGAACTCGTGCGAGAAAGAAATAAAAGATCTTTCCAAAGTTGTAAAGAGTTTGCCAATTGGGCAGAATCTTTTTCATACGGAAGAAAAAATAAATTTCTTGCTCAATTGTTTCAGGCTTTCAGAATAGAAGTCAATCACGAAATTGATTCCCTGAAAGCACTTTTGAAACAAGGTGCAGAGTTGCTGATGCCAGGAGGAAGAATGGTCATCCTGAGTTACCATTCCCTTGAGGACCGCCTGGTAAAGCAATGGTTCAGATCAGGGGATCCGGACCAGCAAGACGATCCGTACTCCAGACCCGAAATTCCTTTTAAGTCATTGCATAAACAAGCTATAGTGCCGGATCAAAATGAATTAAATTTTAATTCCAGATCGCATTCAGTAAAAATGCGAACCGGAATCAAACAATAGAAAATGGAAGTAAACAAAACATCAAAATTGGAACATAAAAAATTCAAATCAGTCAGCTCGATGATTGTTTGGAAGAATAAGATGTTTCTCTTTTTCTTGTTTTCACTCATGTTGATCTATATCGGTAATGTACAGTATTCAGAATACAGAATTCGAAAAGCGCAGAAACTGGAAAAAGAAGTGACGCAATTAAAATGGAATTACTGGACCATGAAGTCCGGCATGATTTATAACGGAATGGAAGAACAAGTTGGAAAAAAAGTTTCGGAAAAAGAACTGATTATAAAAGAGGAAGCTCCTAAAGTTTTAATACAAGGAAAAAATAATTGATGGAACGGAGAAAGGAATTTTTGTTACGGGTGTATTTTGTCCTGGGGGTGTTTACCCTTCTGGCAGTAGGCCTTATGGCAAAAGCCTTTATGATCAATGTAATGGAAGGAAAGGAGTGGAAGAGAAAAAGTAAGGAATTGTATTTCACAGTGATGGATGTAAAAGCGGAGCGTGGAAAAATATTAGCAGATGATGGAAGTCCTTTGGCTACATCACAACCGATCTTTGAAATCAGAATGGATACACGAGCTGCCGGATTAAAGCAGGATCTATTCAACAAAAATGTTGATTCTTTAGCGATTAGTATCCAGAAGTATTTACAACCCAATAAATCAAAATCTGAAATCAGGTCGCAATTGATTCAAGCAAGAAAAAAAGGAGATCGTTATTATCTCATTGCAAAGAATTTGAATTACGATCAACTGCAACTTGTAAAAAATTTTCCCATTTTCAGAAATGGTCCTAATAAAGGAGGCATGATCACGCTTACAGAAAACAGAAGGGAAAAACCATACCGGAATTTTGCAAGCAGGACGATTGGTCTGGACCGGGAGAATGCAGAGCCCATTGGATTAGAAAAAAGCTTTAACAACTATCTGAAAGGAAGAGAAGGACACCGTGTCATGCGCAAAGTGGGCAACAATATTTACATTCCTGTAAATGGCCTCGAAGAGATTGTTGCAAAGCGGGGTAACGATATCATTTGTACCATCAATCCAGGCATCCAGGAAATCGCAGAGCTTTCTCTTGAAGAAGCCATTCGCAAACACAATGCAGAAGAAGGTTGCGCCATCGTCATGGAAGTGGCCACCGGAGCCATCAAAGCAATTGCAAATCTTTCCTGGAATGAACAGGGAGAATTGGTGGAAACATACAATCATGCAATTGGAAAATCCAGTGAACCGGGATCTACATTCAAACTTGCAAGTCTGCTGGCATTGCTTGAAGAAGGAAAAGTGGATACAACGACACCTGTTGATTTGAGTGGTGGTGCGTTTCGCTTTTACGATCGCGTCATGAAAGATTCAAAAATTCATGGCGTGCGTATGGTGGATCTCGCCTATTCTTTTATTCAATCATCGAATGTTGGTATATCCAAATTGGCATATTCCGTTTTTGGAAATGATCCTAAACGGTTTACAGACTATTTAACTCAGTTTGGATTGGATCAAAAAACAGGTATTGAATTGGAAGGTGAACCCAATCCTTTAATAAAGAATCCACGGAAAAATAAAAACACATGGTATGGTACCACGTTGCCATGGATGTCGGTTGGATATGAACTTCAATTGACACCACTTCAATTGCTGACATTCTATAATGGCATTGCAAATCATGGTAAAATTATGAAGCCATATATTGTCAGTGATGTCATGGATGGATTATTGGTCGTAAAACATTTTGATCCGGTAGTATTAAAAGATTCTATTGTTTCAAATGCCACATTGGATAAAGTTTATGCCCTTATGCAGGAAGTTGTGGAACATGGAACTGCTAACAATATCAAAACAGAATCCTATTCTATAGCTGGTAAAACCGGAACTGCGGTAACCAATTATTTTCATGAAGGAAGTGAATCAAAAAATTACCAGGCTTCCTTTGCAGGTTTTTTTCCAACAGAAGCACCTAAATATTCATGTATTGTAGTGGTGTACAATCCCCAGCAAATGGGATATTATGGAGCAGAAGCAGCTGCACCGGTATTTCGCAAAATTGCCGATAGGTGCATGCGGGGAGAATTTTCTAAAACTGCAGTAGTAAATCTTGAACCTAAAGCGGTACTTGCAAATGAGCGACTGCCAATTGGTAATAAAGGTTATGCTTCTGATTTTGAAAATGTATTTAAGCACATCGGTTTGCCATGGAATAATGTGGAATCCTCACATTGGATCTCCACGGTTACCGGCGAAGATGGTATTTATTCTGCTGCATGGAATTATGATAATAAAAGCATGCCCGACCTGAGAGGCATGGGTTTGCGGGATGCCATGTATGTCATGGATTCATACGGGGTCAGATTGATTCCGCAGGGAAAAGGAAAAATTGTTTCTCAAAGCATTCCTCCGGGAGTGGAGATACAAAATGGAACAGTACAATTGTATTTAGAATAATTTAAAAATGTTCTTTGAAAAGCTTGGGTGAATTTCTACCATTTGATGCCGGAATCGAGATCATCGGTTCGGTTGAAAAAAAAGTGAAGGGATTCCAATTTGATTCACGCAATATCGAAAAAGGAATTGCATTCGTTGCGAAAAAAGGTACGCAGCAAGACGGTCATAATTATATTGACGCTGCGATTTCTTCCGGATGTGATGTGATCTTTTGTGAATATTTTCCGGAACGCATTCATGATCAGCTTACTTATGTAAAGTGCAATTCAATTGCTGACGTGCTCGCAAAAATGCTGCCGGCCTTTTATGATTTGGATTTGCACGGGATCTGTATTGTTGGTGTAACCGGAACAAACGGAAAGACAACTGTAGCTACTTTGCTTTATCAACTTTATAAATCGTTGGGTTATCGTTGCGGATTGATTTCAACAATAGAAAACAGGATTGCTGATGAAGTGATTGAAGCTACGCATACGACGCCGGATCAAATCAGATTGTTTGAATTGATTTACCAGATGCAGATGAAACATTGCAGCCATGTTTTTATGGAAGTGAGTTCTCATGCATTGGATCAAAAAAGAGTAAATGGTTTGCCTTTTAGAATTGGAATTTTTACCAACATTACTCATGATCATCTGGATTATCATAAGACATTCAAAGCCTATCTTGAAGCAAAAAAATCTTTTTTCGATAGATTGAATAAAGATGCTTATGCTGTAATCAATATGGATGACAGAAACGGGATGGTGATGGTTCAGAATACGAGGGCAAATGTAATTACTTATGCTTTGAATCAAATGGCCAGTCACAGGGGAAGGATTCTCGATAATTCAATCACAGGTCTTCATTTGAAGTTTGATGAAACAGAATGGCATTCGAGACTGATTGGAGAATTTAATGCCTACAATTTATTGGCGGTGTATTGCAGTGCTTTAAGTCTCGGAATGGACAAGGAAGAACTTTTCAGAGCCATGTCCTTGCTGAATCCTCCTGAAGGACGATTTGATTGGATTAGAAATGAAACGACAAATAAAATCGGTGTTGTGGATTATGCGCACACTCCGGATGCACTTGAAAAAATATTAAAAAATATTAACGCCATAAAAAATAAAACGCAGAGAATCGTAACTGTGGTAGGATGCGGTGGAAACAGAGATAAAGAAAAAAGACCGATCATGGCGCGTATTGCATCAGAACTTAGTGATCATATCATTTTGACTGCTGACAATCCACGAAATGAAAATCCATCAGACATTTTAAAGGAAATGGAACATGGAATTCAAAGTGATAAAAAAGATAAATATCTGATCATAGAAGACAGAACTCAAGCTATAAAGACCGCTTGCATGATATCAGGACCATCTGATATCGTCCTGGTTGCAGGAAAAGGTCATGAAAAATACCAGGAAATCAAAGGGCAGAAGTTGCCTTTTGATGACATGAAAATATTGAAACAATTTTTGTTGAACTAATAAAAGAAAATAGAGTAGGTTCTATTATCATTCTCAGGTTGGTTTTAACAGATACAGCAGGTGATTGTGACCAACGGGATCAAGTCCCTGCTGTACTGTTATTTTCCAGGATTTTGTGTTTGTAGTCGAGGAAGAGTAATTTAAAGTAAGAATAATTGTTAACGAATAATGATTTAAGAAGTAATTGAATTCTTAATTCATTATTCGTTAATCATCATTCGATATTTATTTTATTTGTAAATAAAGACTTTCAACACTTAAGCATTTCGACTAATTCAGAATTTTGAAAACACGATTTATAAGTATTCATAAACCAATTGATCAGTTTGAAATAATATGTTGTATTATTTATTTCAATTTACAGAAAAGCTTTTCCATTTACCCGGAGGGAGATTGTTTCAATACATCTCGTTCAGGGCTGGGTTGGCTATTTTACTGTCACTGATCATATCCATGGTTTTCGGCGGCCGCATCATACGGTTTCTGAAAAAGCTGCAAATAGGAGAATCCATAAGAGATCTTGGTCTGCAAGGCCAGAAAGAAAAAGAAGGCACTCCGACGATGGGAGGGCTCATCATCATTCTTGCCATTTTAATTCCCTGTTTATTATTGACAAAACTTGACAATGTATACATTCAGGTAATGTTGTTCACTACAGTCTGGATGGGACTCATTGGTTTTGCTGATGATTACATCAAAGTTTTTCTCAAAGACAAACAAGGATTAAAAGCGATATTTAAAATTATTGGTCAAATCATTTGTGGATTGGTGATCGGACTTGTGGTACTGTATCACGAAAAAGTATTGGTGAGGATGCCGAAGGCGGAAGCACTTAAAATGCATTATGTGATCGAAGAAGAATTTACCACCTGGGATGCTACACGGAATCAAACCAATGAATATGTGTATGTAAAAACGCAGTTGACCAATGTTCCTTTTTTAAAGGGAAATCGATTTGATTACTACTGGATCACAGAATTTTTTGGGGATAATGCGCATATGTGGATTTGGTTGGTCTTTATACCCATTGTCATTTTTATTGTTACTGCGGTTTCAAATGCTGCCAATCTTACAGATGGATTGGATGGTTTGGCCACAGGTGTATCGGCAATTATAGCAGGGACATTGGCTGTACTTGCATATGTTTCAGGTAATGCAATAGTCGCAGATTATCTGAATATTTTTTATTTGCCATATAGTGGGGAGTTGGTTATTTTTTCAGCTTCCTTTTTAGGTGCATGTATTGGTTTCCTCTGGTACAATTCATTTCCGGCAAAAGTTTTTATGGGAGATACGGGCAGTTTGGCGATTGGAGGTATAATAGCAGCCATGGCCATTTTGTTGAGAAAGGAATTGCTCATTCCGTTATTCTGCGGAGTGTTCTTTATAGAGAATTTATCTGTGGTGATTCAGGTTGCCTATTTTAAATATACCAAGAGAAAATATGGTGAAGGACGTAGAGTATTTCTGATGTCACCGCTGCATCATCATTTTCAGAAGCAAGGATTGCACGAAGCTACTATAGCGGTGCGATTTTGGATCGTAACGATCATTTTAGCGGTATTGACCATAATTACACTTAAAGTAAGATAAAAGATGATACTGATTTTGGGAGCCGGAGAAAGTGGAATTGGAGCAGCGTTGCTTGCAAAGAAATTTTCCATTCCTGTATTTGTAAGCGATTGCAATGCGATCCGGCCATCTTTTTTGAATGAGTTGATTGAACATGAAATCGATTTTGAAGAAGGCAGCCACAGTCTGGCTTTTGACATCACACCGGAGTATGTTGTGAAGAGTCCTGGCATTCCCGATCAGTCGGAAGTTGTGATGCACTTCAAAGATCTTGGGATTCCGATCATTTCCGAAATTGAGTTTGCTTACAATTATTGTAAGGGCACAATAATCTCCATAACCGGAAGCAATGGAAAAACAACAACTACAAATTTGATTTACCATTTGCTTCACGAAAGTGGTAAAGATGTAGTGAAAGCAGGAAATGTCGGACTTTCTTTTGCCAGAGCGGTCGCTCAAAAAAACTGGGAGTATTATGTGCTGGAGTTGAGTAGTTTTCAATTGGACGGTATAGAAAAATTCAAGGCACATATTGCAGTGTTGCTCAACATTACTCCGGATCATTTGGACAGATATCAACAGCGGTTTGATTTGTATGTGAATTCTAAATTCAGAATCAGTTTAAATCAAACTCATGATGATTATCTGATTTATTATGGAAAAGATAAAGCTATTGTGGAATATCTTAGAGATCATCAGTTGAAATCCAGATTAATTTCTGTGATTCCGGAATTGGATGATCAAGATATCATTCACCTCGATGGAAAAAATATTGCGGACTTAAGTCAAAGTCATTTGAAAGGCAAGCACAATGCAATCAATGCTGCGTGTGCCATACAGGCAGTGAAATTGCTGGGAATAACTGATCAGCAAATTCAGGATGCCATCAACAGTTTCATCAATGATCCACATCGGCTTGAATTGGTTTTGACTTTAGACGGAGTGGAATACATCAATGACAGTAAAGCAACGAATGTGGACTCGGTCTTCTGGGCTCTGGATGCCATGAAAAAAAATGTAGTCTGGATTGCTGGGGGACAGGACAAAGGAAATGATTACACGGTACTAAAGCCCCTGATTGAAAAAAAAGTAAAAGCGCTGATCTGCATGGGCGTGGATAATGGTAAATTGATCAATGCTTATACCGGATTAATACCTGTGATTAAAGATACTCACAGTATTCAGGAAGCAGTAGCAACAGCGCAAGGGATTGCAAAGTCAGGTGATGTAGTATTGCTCTCTCCGGCTTGTGCAAGTTTTGATTTATTTAAAAATTATGAGGACCGCGGTGTTCAGTTTAAGAATGAAGTGAGAAAGTTAAAATTAAATACAGTTTGAAATGAATTTCGCTACCTATAAAGATAAGATATTAAGTGCAAATTTTATTTGGACGGTTATTTTGCTGCTTGCCGGCATTTCAATGCTCGCCGTGTACAGTGCTTCAGGTAGTGTAACCAAGTATGATACAGACAACACGTATTACTTTATTATACGGCATGCAAGTTTTGTACTGCTTGGCCTGGGATTGATTTGGATTTTCAGCAAGATTGATTATACTTTATTTAATCGATGGGCACCGGTGATGCTGGTAGCTTCAGTTATTTTATTGGTACTCACTTTTTTTGTCGGTGTCAATGTGAACGATGCCAAACGCTGGCTCAACATTCCGATTTTGAATCTGACATTTCAGGTTTCTGATTTCGCAAAACTCGCATTGATTCTGTATTTGGCGAGATCAATATCTCAAAAACAAAATGTCATTAAGGGATTTCGTTCCGCATTCATACCCATCATGTTACCTATCTTGTTGGTATGTGGATTGATTGCACCATCTAATTTAAGTACTGCTATCGTATTATTTATTGGATGTTTGGGGATGATGTTTGTGGGAAGAATTGACCTGAATTACATTTTCATGCTCATCATTCTCGGTGTGGCGCTTTTGTTTTTATTGATTTATATAGAAAATATTTTTCCGGGATTAACCCGAGCGGACACCTGGTTGTCGAGAATCAATAAATTTATGTACGGCTCCGATGAGGAATACCAGATCGAACAAGCCAAAATGGCCATTGCAAATGGACATTGGTTTATGATTCATCCGGGGAGCAGTATGCTCAGAAACTTTATTCCGTATTCGTATGCAGATTTTATTTACCCGATTATCTGTGAAGAGTATGGCTTGTTTTTCGGAGGCTTTGGAGTAATTCTTTTGTATCTCGGATTGTTGTTTCATTGTGTCGGAATTGTAAGCAACACGACAAGAGCCTTCGGTGCATTGCTTACCATAGGGATTGGAATCAATATTGTGATTCAGGCATTTTCAAATATAGCCGTGGCACTTGATTTGGTTCCTGTAACGGGATTGCCGCTTCCTTTCATCAGTATGGGTGGAACCTCGCTCATTTTTACGAGTATATCTTTTGGGATGATCATCAGCGTAAGTAAACATATTAATAACTTAAATTTAGAATCGGATGGTTCTGACGATTCATCGATCGATTCATTCGGTTCTATTTCTAATCTGGCAATAAATGAACGTGTTGATTAGCGGAGGTGGAACGGGTGGACATGTGTTTCCTGCAATAGCCATTGCGGATGCAATACGAAGTATTAAGCCGGAGACGGAAATACTTTTCGTTGGTGCATTGGGTAAATTGGAAATGCAAAAAGTACCTGATGCAGGTTATCGGATTATCGGTCTGCCGATCAGAGGCCTTCAAAGAAGATTGAGTTTACAGAATATTAAATTGATCTATAGTTTGTGTAAGAGTCTGTGGATGTCGGCAAGTATAATTAAATCTTTTAAACCTGATGTTGTAGTTGGGGTCGGGGGATATGCAAGTGGTCCGGTATTAAAACTCGCATCGTGGAAAAAAAAGCCGATAGTAATCCAGGAACAAAATTCATTTCCTGGAGTTACAAATCGTTTGATGGCAATGTCTGCTGAAAAAATATGTGTTGCTTTTGATGGGCTGGAAAAATATTTTGATAAATCGAAGATCGTCATTACAGGAAATCCTGTCAGAAAAGATTTAATTCAGATAGCAGATCCGTCAATTGCACGAATCCACTTCGGCTTGGATCCAAATAAAAAGACCATAGGAATTTTCGGTGGAAGTTTGGGCGCACGATCAATTAATGAAGCAATGCTTCATATTGCGGATAAAATGCAGGATCAAAATATCCAGTGGTTGTGGCAAACCGGAAGCTTGTATTATCAGGAATTGACGCAACATGCCTCTGCAAAATTGAATAATGTCAAAATGCTTCCATTCATTGATAGAATGGATTTTGCATATGCAGCATCTGATATAGTGGTTTCGAGAGCAGGAGCATTGACCTTGGCAGAATTGTGCGTGCAGGCAAAACCATCAATTCTGATTCCTTCACCAAATGTTGCGGAAGATCATCAACGTAAAAATGCGGAAGCCATGTTGTCAAAGCATGCAGCAAAAATGATATTGGATCATGAGGCTAAAGAAAAATTGTGGAATGAATTGTATGAATTGCTTCAGGATGAATCTTTGAGAAGTAAAATGAAATTGGAATTAAAAAAGCTGGCAAGGCCGGATGCTGCTAAAGATATTGCAACAGAAATTATTAACTTGGTTAAAAGCTGAGGACGTAAAGATGTACAGGAAAATACATTTTATTGGGATTGGAGGTATTGGCATGAGTGCTTTAGCCAGGTATTTTAATGCCAGGAATGTGGCAATATCAGGATACGATAAAACGGAGACGGAATTGACCAGGAAACTGCAATCCGAAAACATGAACATTCATTATGAAGATCGCCCGGATTTGATTCCGGAAGATGTGGATTTGGTAGTGATCACACCGGCCATTCCAAAAGATTTGAAGGAATATCATTTTGCTTTGCAAAGAAATATTCCGGTTTTAAAGAGGTCCAAAGTTTTGGGACAAATTACATCGGATAAAAAGAATATAGCCGTTGCAGGTACTCATGGTAAAACAACCACCAGCATATTGTTGGCTCATTTGCTTTATGATGCAGGACTGGAGGTATCTGCATTCCTGGGAGGTATTGCAGTGAATTATCAATCGAACTTTTTAGATCGGGGTGATCAATGGGTAGTTGAGGAAGCTGATGAATACGATCGTTCTTTTTTGGCTTTGCACCCTGACATCGCAATTATTGGTTCATTGGATGCGGATCACCTTGACATTTATGGAACTCAGCATGAAATGAAAAACAATTATCTCGATTTTGCAAGACAGATAAAAAATGACGGAATGTTGTTGATGAGTGATACCATTGACATTTCTGATTATCAGTTTTTCAAAAATAATTTGACAAACACACGCATCGAACAGTTCGGTTTTAATAATGAAAATATCAAGGTGAGCATTTCTGAAACTAAAAATGGTTGGACCACATTCCAATATCATTACAGAAACACCACCATTGATAATCTTTGCATCCGGATGCCGGGTCAACACAATATCAGGAATGCTGCAGCATCCATACGGGTTGCCATGGAATTGGGCGTCACTGAAAGTCAACTCAGAAAAAGTCTTGCCAATTTCAAAGGGATTAAACGGCGATTTGAATGGATACATGAATCCGGTGGAACGGTACTCATCGATGATTATGCTCATCATCCTGAAGAGTTGAGAGCTGCAATTGCTGCATGCAGGGATTGTTATCCGGGAAGAAACATTACAGGAGTTTTTCAACCGCATTTGTATTCACGTACAAGGGATTTCATGGAGGAATTTGCAGAAGTATTATCTGCTTTGGATAATGTGATCCTGGTTGAAATTTATCCAGCAAGAGAAGAAGCCATTCCGGGAATCACTTCTGAAGTTTTGTATGAGAAATTAAAAATTAAAAATAAATGGGTTTGTACAAAAGCGCAATTGTGTGAATTGTTGAGGAGTATGGAACTGGAAATTGTGATGACATTAGGTGCAGGTGATCTGGATATGATGATAGATGATATTGTGAAAGCAGTTTCTAAATCAGATGACATAGCATTGTTAAATCAAACTCATCAATGAAATGATGTCAAAAAGATTTTTTAGACCGGAATGCTTATGAACAAGAGGTTAAAAGGCTTGGTAGTGATCACGGTAAATCTGTTTATACTGATTGTCATTGGCGCGCTTTGGATGCAGTCGATTAAAAATCAAAGGATCAAAAAATCTCAATCGATATCAATCAGGATAATTAGCGGAGATTCCAAGGATCAATTGCTTGAAACGAAAGATATTATTGCCTGGTTTAATCAGTTTTATAAAAAAGATGTGCGCAAAATACCGGTTTATGCACTGGATCTCAAACGGCTTGAAGAATATGTTTTGACACAACCTCTGGTTAAAAAGGCAGACATCTACGTGGATGCAAAAAATTTGTTGCATGCGGATGTATACCAAAGGTCACCATTGATGAGAATTATGGATGTAAGCGGCGATCAATATTACATCGATGAAGAAGGTTACAAAATCCCGGTGTCCAGTAAATATTCTTCGCGGGTTGTGGTTGCGACAGGGCAATTGGCCAAAATTGAAGGAAGCAGGATGAAACAGAAAGAATGGATTTATTATTCCGGCTTGATCAATATTGCAAAATCAATTCAAAGAGATTCTTTTGTAAGATCACTGGTCGAGCAAATCGATATGGATGAGAATGGTGAGTTTACCCTGATCCCTAAAGTTGGAAATGAAAAAATATTTTTAGGTAGTTCAGATATGATAGATGATAAATTGGAAAGACTAAAATTGTTTTATAAAGAAAATATGGGTAGACAGGGTTGGAATGTATATCAACTGGTCAATCTCAAATTTAAAGGACAGGTCATTGGAAAAAGAATTCAACAGGAAAGTTAATCTTCATTTTAATAACAAATAAAATTCTATATATGGAAACAATACTCAATCCAAATCCGGAAATTGTAGTAGCCTTAAATATCGGCTCCAATAAAATTCTTGCCATGGTAGGAAGAAAAAACATTCTCGGAAAAATTGAAATATTGGGCTATGGCAGAGCGGTGTGTGAGGGTGCTACAAGAGGCGTTGTCACAAATATTGACAAAACTGCAAAAGCCATAGATGATGCCATAGATCTTGCAGAAAAAAAATCAAAGCAGGAAATTCAATCTGTTTTCGTAGGAATTGCGGGAGATCATATTAAAAGTTTGCATCACCAGGGTGTGCTGTACAGAGATGATCCTAAGAAAGAAATTTCACAGGAAGATATCGATCGGTTGACACAGGATATGTACAAAATTCCTTTAGCGCATGGAGATAAAATTCTGCATGTGATTCCGCAAGAATTTTTTGTGGACAATAAGGAAGGTTGTTTGGATCCGATTGGCATGTCGGGATCGAGATTGGAGTCTAATTTTCACATCATCACTGCAAGCTCAGATGCATTGGATAATTTGATGAGAGCTGTTGATAAAGCGGGATTGAGTATTGCCGGCTTTGTATTAGAATCTACGGCAACAGCAGATGCAGTGCTGTCAAAAGAAGAAAAAGAAGGAGGAGTTGTACTGGTGGATCTTGGAAGCGGTACGACAGAAGTAAGTATTTATTTTGATGGAATTATCAGGTATACTTCGGTTATCCCCTTGGGTTCAAATGTAATCACAAAAGATATCAAAGCAGGTTGCAGTGTATTGATGGATCAGGCAGAAAAATTAAAAGTGCGATTTGGTTCTGCATTGGCTGATGAAATCGTGGACAACAGGGTGATCACCATCCCGGGACTTATGGGAAGAGAACCTAAAGAAATTTCTGAGAAGAATTTAGCCAGAATCATTCAATCCAGAATGGAAGAATTATTTGAGTATGTGATGTGGGAAATTCGCCGCAGTGGATTTGAAAACAACATCATGGCAGGAATGGTATTGACTGGAGGTGGATCAAAGTTGAAGGACATTGAATTGCTGGCAGAATTTCAAACCGGACTATCAACAAGAATTGGTGAAGCACTCGAACATAAGATATCGTATTTTGATAAAGAATTTGCACATCCTGCTTTTACTACGGTGATCGGAATTTTAGGTGAGGCCATTCAAAAAATCACACCGGGGTTGCCAGTAGAACCAAAAGTTGCAGAAAAACCTAAAGTTGATGTTTTCAATCTGGATGAACATGATGACATGTTGGTTCCTGTAGAAAATGACACACAACAAAACAGAACAGGTTGGTTGAATAGAGTGGTAACCAAAGGATACGATTCCATCAAAGACTTTTTCGCCGCCAGTCCGGATAGTGAATTTTAATACAAGGGTCAAAGACTAAAGGCTAGAGGCTAAAGTGGCGAGAGTAAAATTATTAACTAAGAATACTATGATTTATGGAATTCGCATACGAAGTACTAGAGTTCCCAGGACTTTTTCAGTTTCAAGAAATTTTTTGTTAATTTTATTAACTTCATTTTCATTTATATAACCAAGCCTTCTTGATAAATCAAATTGATCATGCGATTCCTTTAAAGATGAATAAGCTATTACCAGAAATCTATGATATTCATTTTGGCTTTGCCTTGAACAACCTTCTACAATGTTTGAACAAATTGAAACTACCACTCTTCTGATTTGAGAGGTAAGTCCAAATATTTCATGCTTTGGAAAAGAACCGGATACTCTATAGATTTCAAGAACTAAATCATCTGAAAGTTAAAATGCTCAGAGTTTATTATGATCTCTCATGGTGTAAGTGTTAATTTAAAAGATAAAAATATGGCCTTAAAGCAAATTCCAATATTTCCGAAACAAAAATTATTGAACTTTTGAATCTAGAGAGCTTAAGCTTTAGACCTTAAGTCTTAAGCCTTAATTCTTAAAAATTATATATGAAAAAAAATAATAATTTATTTTTAATTTTAATATGTAATTCTGTATCTTTACATCGTCAACAGATATTGAAAAACCTTATATGACCAATTGTTCCATCATTAAAGTTATAGGAGTTGGAGGAGGCGGAACCAATGCTGTCACACACATGTACAGTCTGGGCATCCGTGGGGTGGACTTTGCGGTATGCAATACGGATCAACAATCTCTTGACATCAGTCCTGTTCCTACAAAAATTCAATTGGGTCCCTTGCTTACCGTCGGTCGTGGAGCCGGTAACAACCCTGAAATGGGAAAAAAGGCCTGTATGGAATCCATCGAAGAGTTGAAGAGTTTCCTGGCCAAGGACACTAAAATGTTGTTCATAACGGCAGGAATGGGCGGTGGAACAGGGACTGGTGCAGCACCAATTCTTGCCCAGATTGCTAGGGAAATGGGCATTCTCACAGTTGGAATCGTTACTTTACCCTTCATGTTTGAAGGGCCGAGAAGAGGACGACTGGCCCAGGATGGATTGCTCGAATTGAAAGAAAACAGCGACGCCTTGATCGTGGTATCCAATAACAAGCTCAGGGAGATGTTTGGTAACCTTCCTATTTCAAGTGCATTTGCCAATGCGGATAATGTTCTGGCTATTGCTGCTAAGGGAATTGCTGAAATCATCACGGTTCCGGGATACATCAACGTCGATTTTGAAGATGTCAATTTTGTGATGAAGGATAGTGGTGTTGCCATTATGGGATCAGCATTATCTTCCGGCGAGGATCGTGCGAAAAAAGTCATTCAGAATGCGCTCAATTGTCCGCTATTAGAAGACAATGATATCAGAGGAGCTAAGCACATCCTTTTAAACATTACCACTGGCAGAAATCCTGAAATTACAATGGATGAAGTCAGTGAAATTACGGAATACATTCAGCAGGAAGCCGGTTTTGAGACGGATTTGATTTGGGGTTCCTGTGTCGATGATAGTTTAAATGATCAAATCAGTGTGACGTTGATTGCTACAGGTTTCGGATCCGGATATAAAGAACGCCAGGCTTCCAGTCCATCGTCGAAAGTCAATTTGGATCAGGACGAGCATAGTCATATGATTGGCGAATCCGATGAGTCTTCTAATGCCAGAGTGTTCGATTTTGATGATAATCTGGAAAAGGAGAGTAAAAAAACTTCTACCACTTCACTTTTTGATATGGGTTTCGGTTCATTCAATCAGTTTAAGAAAAAGGAAGACCTGGTTACAACGAATATAAACATTAGAAATCCTGGTTTTAATAATCAGCGGCCCCCTCTGTCTGACCTAAAAAATCTGGCAGAAACAGAAAATATACCAGCCTATGAAAGAAGGAACGTAAGGCTGGATGCTATCAACCATTCATCGGAACTCACTGCGTCCCGTGTTAAAATGGTGATAGATGAGGATAATCGACCCGAAATCCGGGAAGAGAATTCATTCCTTCACGATAATGTCGATTAAAGATGCTTCGTCTTTTCATACCTTTTCATGAGATTGGTTTATTGGTCCGGATGCTAGTCCGGACCTTTTTTTTTGATTGAAGTTGGTACCCTAATTTAAATTTTTAAGAGAATTAAGAACACCGATTAACGAATGTAGATTCATGATTTTCAAGTACTTCGAAATTCTTTATTCCTACCCGTCCAGGCAGGCGGGCGTTAATCGATGTTCATTATTTTGAATCTTGATCTTGGCTGCATACTCTAATT
>JBGAWX010000189.1:0-7097 GCA_044227375.1 Saprospiraceae bacterium | reverse complement strand
GCTGCCAAAGCTACAATTCGGGCTGCCCGAAGATCAACACTTTCAAATAATTGTTTTTTTACGGGTGATGGATGCGGTACTCCGATCAAATGAATGAATACGCTTTGTTCCGGTACTTTTGAAATCCAATCTTCCGGCTTGAATACATCTGCTACAATAATTTCAATTCCTGCTGGTATTTTGTGTTCAGAACCCGGTCTGACTAATGCAATCATTCTAAACCCTTCGAAAATTAATGCATTCATCAATCTCGTACCAATATACCCGGTTGCACCTGTGATAAAAAGGGTTTGCATGGCAGATGTCATTTAGAAAGTAATCGCATCCATTAATGCGGATATACGAAGAAATTGTTTGAGGGGATTTAACCTCTAAATTTTTTCAACATTCATTATCTTTGAGTTCTCTCCAAAAAAACAGGATATTGGATCAGGAAACGCTTATCGAGCTGCTTAAAGAAGGGAATGATGAGGCATATGAATACCTCTATGATCATTATGCTGCCACACTTTTTGGAATCATAAGCCGCATCGTTACCGAACAAGAACAAGCTGAAAATCTGCTTCAGGATTGCTTTGTTAAAATCTGGAAATATATCGCCAGCTATGACTCTGCAAAAGGCACCCTGGCAACCTGGCTGATCAATATTGCAAGAAATACCGCAATAGATTATACGAGGTCCCGTCAGTTTTCAAAGGATAGCAAAAACCAAAGCATTCATAATCTCGTATTTCAGGAAAGGCCAGGTCTGTCCGTCAATATCCCGGAGGAGTGTATCGGCCTCCGCGAACTGGTAGATAAATTGGATCCCAGCGTGAAACAGATATTGGAATGGATGTATTTTGACGGATATACCCAGCAGGAAATTTCGGAGGAGTTTTCCATTCCATTAGGCACTGTAAAGACCAGAGCAAGAAACGGACTCAGAGACTTAAGAGAAATGTTTGTAACAATAAATAATTCAGCAAATTGAAAAAGGAACATCATATTAACAGGGAAGAAATTGCAAATTGGTTGGAAGAAACTTCGAAAGAACAAATTCAAATCACCGAAAACGCATTAAACACATTGGCTAAGTCACAAGCAATTCTCCCTTCCCCAAAAATAAAATCCAGAATTCTGGAAAAACTCAAAGATCTTAATCAAAAAAGAAGAGAGCAAGGTCCTATAGACCTACTCAATCCACCTCTCATAACTGAAAATTCGAATTTACAGGATTGGCTGCTTGCAACCAAAAACATGCACCCTCCCGCAGATTTTAAAGACATACATCTCGAGCCCATTAAATCAGATCAAAATGTTGACATGTTTGTTGCCTGGGTTTCAAAAATGGTTCCGGAAGAAATACATCATGACATCCTTGAAAGCTTTATGTTACTTGAAGGAAGCTGCACCTGTCACATTACCGATCCAAATGGCAATACACGCCTTGTGCATATGCAGGCGGGAGATCATATCACCATGAATATCGGAGAAACCCACGATGTCATCATTACTTCGGAAAAACCTGCAAAGGCTGTGTTGCAATGGCTAAAACTTGCAGCATAACGGTTCTACATGGACATGGACCGAATGCAGTCTGATTTGATTAATATACAGTGTTTCGTTTTGGGAGTTTTGTAAATGGTATCAATCGAGAGTATTTTATTATTGATGTAGAGTGCAGAGTTAATATAATTCAATCTCTTATGTGGATCCATCAAATGCGTTATTCATCTTCAGATTGATTTGGAGAACTGCCAACTGGGAACTGAAAACTTCTCAATATTAACGGTCACAATACCAATTAAATATTAGATCTCGATAACAAGGCTTCCAAGGATCACGGACATGATTCTTATTGTGTTGTTGAAATATTCACAAACGTACACGATATTCTCTGCGGAAGTTAAACTTAGAATTTTTGGAATATCCTTTGCTTCATTCATCATCTCAATCATACAGCCCTTCCCATTTGCTAAATACCAGCCAGCGGATTGCCTGGTCACTATCACCTCATGAACCAAATAACATTGTTGTTTAATAAACGGATTTAGACGGACAGCCTCGCAATACTCGTCAAGTAATTGTGACAAATTCACTTTTTTGAGTTTGCTAAAATCGGTTTTAACTATTTGATCAGTAGAAATATCTTTAACACGCTGCATCACCTTTGCTGGAAAAAAACGCACACCCGATCTGTAGACGTTGCCGCAAATCAATGGTTTGAATTTTACAAATTTGTTGAATTGAAATTCTATAAATAAAATGCATAGGTTTGAATGCATTCCATAAAACCAATTTCTCTTGATGATGAGTTTCTCTTCTTTTTCTTTAAGATATCCCAGGTAAAGCCACTCATCCTGCACTAAATGTTCTTCTATGAAATCGCTTTTTTTGTAAACAATACCTGCATAACTCAGGAGGTCTTCTTTTTGCAATTCATCCAGTTGGTTCAATTTGTCAAAATGTGCAAGAAATAAATAAAACTCTCCCAGTTGACTAAAAACAAATTCTGTCCAATCTTCCGACTCTTTTATCTTCTCCGGTATGACGCGTAATTTTCTTGCAATACCTGGAAGCCCGTGATCTACCATCCTTGTTGATATTTCAAGAATTTTTTCCGAATCATTCTGAAGCGAGGAAACCCCGTTTATCAATAAGGCATCCAGCCATTTTCTCAACAACTGAATCCCTTTGAAAAGTGCATCCTCCTTTTGTTTTGTAAGTCTGGCAAATTTATGAGAATCGCTCAACAGGATTGTATTGAAGATAAAAATATAAATTTAAAATTTAATGATGATTTTTCTGATTGCTGATCCCTGCAATGATCCAGATTTTCAGACTCATGATGATATTATGAGATCATTGTGTTTATTGAATTCGAAAAAAGTTTCGCTTCAATCTTCACTCTCTTTTGTCTCTTTGACTCCAAGATGCTGAATCGCCAATTCCGAAGCAATTTGCTCTGCACTTTTTTTGTTAAAATCCTCAGCAGTGGAAATTTCAATTCCATCAATGAACACTCCAACTTTGAAACGATCCCTTTTATCAACTTTAAATTTGGTCAAAACTTTAAAATCAATTTCTTTGGAATGTTTTTGGCACCATTCGAGCAACTGACTTTTATAATTATCATCAAAAATTTCAAGCTGATCGATATTGATAAAGCGTTTTACAATTTTTGTCAACACGAATTGCCTGGCAAAATCAAATCCCTGCTCAATATAAATTGCGCCAAGCAAGGCTTCCAAAGCATTACCCAACATAGATTGTGATATGGCTGTTTGATTAAACTCCATCATCAGATGGTCAAGACCCATTTGCTCGGCAATATAGTTTAGCATTTTTCGCTTGACAATTTTGGATCTCATTTTTGTAAGAAAACCTTCATTGGCGGAAGGATATTTCTTAAACAAATATTCCCCGACGATAAAACTCAACAATGCATCCCCAAGATATTCGAGCCGCTCATTGGATTGATAAATGCCATTGTGTTCAACAGGTGAATTATTTAATGTGGACTTATGATAAAACGCAAGTTTGAAAATGTAAATGTTGGATGGAACAAAACCAATGAGATTTTGCAAACGCTCTGCAAAATGTTTGTCCTTAGAAAAAAACTTGTGGTTTGTTTTTTTATAATACTTATAAATAAATCCTAACATCGTTTAAAAATCACAGAACTGTTGTGCCCCCCAAAGCCGAAGGTGTTGCTTAAAAACGCATTCACTTTTCTCGGTTGGGCTTCATTAAAAGTAAAATTGAGTTTTGGATCCAATTCAGGATCATCAGTAAAGTGATTAATGGTAGGTGGTATAAAGTCGTGATTGATGGCATGAATACCTGCAATGACTTCAATCACGCCGGCGGCACCCAATAAATGACCCGTCATTGATTTAGTAGAACTGATATTCAACCGGTATGCATCTTCACCGAAAACTTTGAGTATGGCTTTGGCCTCAGCTATATCCCCCAAAGGCGTAGAAGTACCGTGTGTATTTATATAATCTATTTGTGAAGTACTCAATCCGGATTCCTTCAAAGCAAGGGACATCGCAGTGGAAGCCCCTAAACCGTCAGGATGCGGCGCAGTAATATGATATGCATCGGCCGTCGAACCGGATCCGATCATTTCGGCGTAGATTTTAGCACCTCTTTTCTTAGCAAACTCGTATTCCTCCAGAATTAATGCTCCGGCACCTTCACCCAACACAAATCCGTCGCGATCCTTGTCATAAGGTCTCGATGCAGTAAGGAAGTCGTCATTTCGCTCAGACAATGCTTTCATAGAAGAAAAACCACCCACTCCGGCTTTGGTAATCGCAGCTTCGGATCCTCCGGCAATCATGATGTCTGCTTTATTCAGACGGATGTAATCAAAAGCATTGGTAATCGCATGAGCTGATGATGCACAAGCAGAAACTGTACTGTAATTGATGCCCATCAGGCCATATTTAATCGAAATATGACCGGGAGCAATATCTGAGATCAGTTTGGGAATCAGGAATGGGCTATATCGAGGTGGCCCCGTGAGCAATGCAGCTTCTGATAAGTCATGTTCCAGGGTATAGAATCCTCCGATTCCGGAACCCCAGATGACTCCAAAACGGGTAAGATCCATTCCTTCCGTCTGAACACCGGAGTCCTTCATTGCCTCTTCCGCCACGATCAGGGCATATTGAGCAAAAGGGTCAATTTTTCTGGCTTCTTTCTTATCAAGGTAATTCTCGGCAGCAAAGTCTTTTAACTGACATACGAATCTGGTTCTGAACAAACTGGCATCAAAATAACTGATTGGGCAAGCACCGCTTACACCCATTTGAAGCCCATTCAAATAAGAGAATTGATTCAACCCAATAGGAGTTAAAGCCCCGATACCAGTAACAACAACTCGCCTCATACGCTGCTGCGTTTTATAATTCTCCTCACACCTGTGTAAGAAGATATAAATTTAGTAAACTTATTAGATTGGTTATTTGCAGTTTGCCTCCAGGTACGCTATAGCCTGGCCGACAGTTTGGATTTTCTCCGCTTGATCATCCGGAATAGAAGTGTCGAACTCCTTTTCGAATTCCATGATAAGTTCCACAGTATCAAGGGAGTCTGCACCTAAGTCATTTACAAAACTAGCTTCTGTAGTGACTTCGGCCTCATCTACAGCCAGTTTATCGACTATAATTTTCTTGACTCTTTCAGCAATTGTTGACATGTTTAATTTTTTTTTTATGATTTTTTTTAAACCATGGCGCAAAATAAAGGATTCATATAAGGAATACCAAAATAATTTTTGCTTTTTTTACGGACTTTCAATTTGCTTTGCGTTCTAAATCGATTATTTGTTATAAAATCCAACGCCATTTTAAGATAGAAATGATTCATCACAATACCAAGATCATAGCAACAATAGGCCCTTCATCCAGTAAATATGAGCATTTATTGGCTCTTGCAAAGGAAGGGGTCGCCATCTTCAGACTGAACTTTTCACACGGCACCCATGAGGACCATGCTGCAGTAATACAACATGTAGCGCAAATCAACCGGGAATACGATGCCCATGTTGGTATATTATGTGATCTGCAGGGGCCCAAATTGCAAATCGGTCAAATTGAAAACAACAGTCTTGAAGTAGTGCCCGGTGACATCCTTATTTTCACCAATGAACCATGCATTGGCAACCGCAACGGGATATACATGAGCTATGAAAATTTTGCCCACGATGTTACTCCGGGAGAAATCATTCTGATAGATGATGGAAAATTTGTCTTCGAAGTCGTTGAAACCAACAAAAAAAATTCAGTAAAACTGAAATGTCTCTTTGGTGGTATCTTGTCTTCCAACAAAGGAGTGAATTTACCAGATACCCAGGTTACTTTACCATCATTAACGGAGAAAGATTTGCACGACCTCGATTTCATTCTGACTCAACCGATAAACTGGATTGCACTTTCCTTTGTGAGAAAAGCAGAAGATATTGAAGAACTCATTAAAAGAATTGAATCCGCTAAACATTCAGCCAAAGTAATTGCCAAAATTGAGAAACCGGAAGCCATAAAAAATATTGATTCCATTATCAAAATCAGTAATGGTATCATGATTGCCCGCGGCGATCTTGGTGTGGAAATTCCAATTGAAAAGCTTCCAACGGTCCAGAAAATGATTATTGGTAAATGCATTCAGAGAGCAAGGCCGGTAATCGTGGCAACACAATTAATGGACAGCATGATTAATAATCCAAGTCCTACAAGAGCAGAAGTCACCGATGTCGCCAATGCAGTACTTGATGGTACAGATGCCGTCATGCTTAGTGGCGAAACTTCGATTGGAAAACATCCTGTAAAAGTGGTTCAGGCCATGAATAAAATAATTTTTGAAGCAGAAAAGCATTACGCCATTAATATCAAAAAACCCAAACCATCTGATAAATCATCGACCTTCCTCTCTGATGTGGTTTGCTTCAATGCAGCAAAAACTGCTGAAGACATCAAAGCACAAGCCATTATTGGTCTTACCGTTTCAGGATACACTGCATTCAAAACATCTTCTTACAGGCCCGGTTGTCCAATTTATATATTCTCGAGTGCATCACACATGTTGGGTACTCTGAATTTGGTTTGGGGAGTGCGATGCTATTTTTACGATAAAATGACATCGACTGATGAAACTATTGAGGACGTCATAGAAATCCTGAAGAAAGATCACAAAGTAAAATCAGGCGACCTGGTGGTTAACACAGGAAGCATGCCCATTCACAAAAAACTCCGGACCAATATGCTGAAAGTAACTGAAGTGGAATAAATGCGATTGTTAATTGTTCTTATAATTTGTTGTGTGAAATATTTGTATTGTTTATCCCTTGAATATTTGTTTAAGCTTATGTTTTAGAAGATCTCACTTCATTAAATAAAACCATGTTACTTTAAATGCGCAAAATTTTATTTTTCATTCTTGTCAGTATATTATTTCCTTCAATTTCCTATAACCAGGATAAGGAAAAGATGATTAATAATCAATCCATAATCATCGAAGCACTCAAGGAAGAACAGATCGGCCATCCGGAAAAAGCGATTGAACTGCTTGAGAAATTAAAATACGAATCTGATTCAAAAGCTGTTTCA
>JBGAWX010000188.1:0-7106 GCA_044227375.1 Saprospiraceae bacterium | reverse complement strand
AAAATTAAAAGACAATGTTTTATGCTCGACATTTTGTTTTAGTCGTGAGTCACAATGAATTTAACAATATAAGGAACAATTGATCAACCAGTTGTATCATAAAATGAAACAAAGGGAAATATTTCTCATCTAGAAGCGATAAAAATTTATTATTGAGTAAAATGCTCAGAAATGATTAATTCAATCCCTAGCAAAATGGGTTTATGGCTATGTAGCTTTATTCCATTTTGATTATTTTCTGTGAAGTGACATTTGAATTCCAATATACCTGTAAAAAATAGATTCCACTGATTAGATTTCTCATATCAATGATTTCTCTGTTTGATGGGTTTAAAATGACATTTATTTTATTTCCGGTATTATCGGATAAAACAATACGATCAGGCTGATTGACTGATTCAAATTCAATGCTATTGAATGTTGGATTTGGAGAAAGTTTATATTCTTGAATATTAATTTCTGTAACCCCTACTGATGAACTGCAAGTATCTATAAAATCACCGCCGTTCCACTTAGCAATGCCATTCAAAGGAATACTATCAATCAAATTAAATCCACCTCCTACAAATAAACTATCATGAAATATTGCACCACACCCAATATTTGCAACTAATTCGGTTCCAAGTCCACACCATTTAGTTCCATCCCACATTGCAATTCTTTGTGCCGGGATAGAGCCTGCTGTTTCAAAAACTCCGAGCGCATAGAGCTTATCGTGAAAAATTAAAAGTTTATATATAGAACCATTTTGAATTCCAGTTCCTCCACCAACATCAGACCATGAAGAGCCATTCCACTTTTGAATATTACTTCCGGCATTTCCATCCGATTGAAAAAAATATCCGGCGACATAAAGTTCGTTTTGATAAACTATCATATCGCTAACGCCGCTATTTAGCCCCTTGATGCCACCATTCAATGTAATCCATCGATTGCCATCATAGGATAGAATATCGCCTACCGTATCAATTGGCATTGAATAAATGGATCCACTGATTATTATGGATCCATTGAATTCTATAATTGTTGTAATGGATGCGTTTTGTCCTGCACAAGACGGAGGGCAGAAATCAGGCATATTCAGACTGATCCAATTATTCCCATTCCACTTAGAAATGGAATGGGCTTCGATTCCATTTATAGAATCAAAGCTGCCGCTGATGTATAAATCTGAATTTATCACTTGAGCTTTGTGAATTCTTCCATATTGGTCTAAAACGGGTGGCATTGAAAGAGAATCCCAACTTATGCCATCCCATGTTCCAATATTTTTAATCCATAAATTTCCCAATGAATTGAAATAGCCTGTCACTAATAATTTATTTCCAAATCGGCTTATTGACGAAACATGATTCGGAGGATTATTCAGTGAATCAAATCCATCAATGCCTGCGCCCAGTGAATCCCAGCTTAACCCATTCCATCTTGCGATTCCTTTAGTCGGAATTCCGTCCACTGTGCGAAAAATTCCGGTCACGTACAAATATTGTTCAATTGTATCTGCGTACATAACTCTCGGGGTATTTGTTAAACCGGAATTGAGTGGCATCCAATTCTGAGAATTTGATTCAACTGGAATTAGAAAGAACAAAATGAATATTTTATTATTAATCCTCTGTTTTAATAAACTGAACATGGGAAGAACCTGTTTTTGTATATAAATCTATAGTGTACATTCCACTTGAAAACTTAGATATATCGAGTGAAATGTAGTTTTCTTTATGTATTTCTGATATGGTTTTAGAAAGTACAATTTCACCAAGTACATTATAAACAGATAAGAATATTTCAGAATCAATTTCTGATTTTATTTTGAATTTAATCCCTATAATATTACTTGAAGGATTAGGATACACTTGAACATTGAAATCATTTAATTCCAAATCTTCAATCCCAATCCAATTTGTACTAACCATAAACCTGGAAATTGAACCATCAAATCCATCTGATAGTGGTCCGCCATAATTGTATTGAAAATATTGTAAGTTCCCCCAATAATTTTCTCTATAGTAGTCCTGAGATTGAGTAGCACCATAAATGCGAATTTGTTTTGGGGCATCTACATATACTGAAGATACAGCAAAATCATTGTCAGCGCCACCAAAGAAAGTTCCCCAAGTATTAATACAATTGGAATTAAATTTTAGAATAAAATTATCATATTCACCATTCGAAGCAGATATATAATATCCGGTCGGAACCGGTGGGAATGGTATTGAAGTTACATAATAAGCTGAACCAATTATGTAAAAGTTGCCATACGGATCAAATGATATGTCATTTGCATATTCTTCCCCCGGTCCTCCAAAATATGTTCCCCAAGTTCGATTCAAAGAATTATTAAATTTTGCAATCCATAAATCACTACCACCGCTGTTGGTGGTTTGATTTGTCGCCATGGTATTATCGGTTGAGCTGGTTGTCCCACAAAGAAAAGTATTTCCTTGATTATCAATATTTATTGATGGGCCTAAAATTCCCCAATTAAAGATAGGTAACCCATACCAATATCCTGATGTGCCTCGTTCATCGCCATTTCCGCCATAAAAGGATGAGTACAATTGAATTCCATTATTATTAAATTTAGCAATAAATGCATCGCTCAAACCGTCAAGTGAACCGTCGAAATAAACACTTCCAAGATTCTTTGTTGGAAAATCTTGAGATCTTGTAATTCCTGTAATAAAGGCATTTCCAGAATTGTCAACAACAATATCTGTAATACCATCAATATAACTTCCTCCATAACAAGTTGACCACTTTAATTCGTGTAATGAATTGAATTTTGAAAGGAAACCATCCGGAATACTACCAGATAAATTGTCTGAAAAGAAAACTGGATAGTCATCAGAAGGCGAAGTAACATTATTACTAATTGAGAAACTTGTCGAAGATATTATTTGAGTTATAGTAGTTCCGGCTGGAATCCCACTGCCATTTACGAAATCACCAATTTGTAAACCTGTTGTATTACTTGTGGTAATAATGTCAGAATTGTTAACTAGGGAACATGTGAGTTCTGCTTTAACTGCACAAAATTGTGTGTAACTTCCAGATGAATTTTCGGATGGAAAATCGTATGACCTGGTTGTTCCAACTACAAATAAATTGTCTAGAGCGTCAATTTTAATCTTTTCAAGGAAATCAATATTGCTTCCACCAAAATAAGATAGCCATAACGGTACAATTCCGTCATTGCTTAATTCAAGGATATACCCTGTTTGAATACTACCTGGAGGACCAGTGGACGCAGCGTGATCCTGAATGTATGAATCTCCGCCAAAGTCTACAGTGTTGATTTCGTCATATGATGATGTATATCCTACAATATAGACATTATTTTGGGAGTCAGTACAAATCCCTCGACCTTCTTCGCCTTTACCAGTTCCAAAATATGTAACCCATAAATTAATACCTATAGAATTACTTTTGATAATGATAGCATTTCTTCCTCCAGCAGTTGAATGTTGATCTTGGTAAACAGTTATTCCAAGAACTGTCGGAAAGTTATAACTTGTTGTGGTACCACAAGATAATACAGAATTGTTTGCATCAACATATGAATCATTAAATAGATCGTCATAATTCCCACCAACAAAAGTACTCCAATCTAAATTATCGAATGGATTAATGGGTAATAGATTTAGTGTTCTCGAAATCTCAATCACCAACGTCTTATCCCTATCATAATTCCCCCAACCCGTAAACTTCGCTTCATCACTTGCATTCATTGTCCAACTCAATGTCCAGGGAAGCGTGATCCGATTGCCGGAACCATCTAACTGGTACACTCTTGGTTTTTCAAATTCATAAGTACCCAGAACAGTTTGTACTTCAAGTCCCCAGTTGTTTACAATTTGTACATTATCTTGTCCTTCGAGCTTGAGACCGATATTGCTTGGGTCGCTTTGTGCTGCGCAGACAAAATATAATTTCAAGCCTGCATTGTTGCTGGAATAAATTGCATCAATACCCGAATACACTCCTTCAAAGAGTAAACTCTCATTTCCATAAACCTGTGTAATGCCATTAGGGCAATGTCCAAGGAAATAATTCAGATAACCCGCATCTTCCCGCTCTTTTAATGGAAAAGCTTTTGTTGGGTTAGAACTCCCAAGAAAAGATACATCCACACGTTGCATCGTGTCTGCAGTGGCGGTGTCCTGGTCGATGTGTGCCCATACCATGTTCATCTCCCCGGGATTGAAATACAGTTGAGGGTAGTGGTGTAGTGTATAATAATCCACCGTGTTGGTTTTATCATCTGTATCGATAATTTGCCCGGAATTTGGATAAAATAAATAGGAAACTGCCGGAGTATCTATTTGTCCGGGTTCTGTATAATAGTCGGTTCGGTATTTAATTGTCACAGTACCAAATCCGGTATCAGCTTCAGCGGTTCCTGTCACATAAATATAACCATTTGCATCAGAGGTAATATCAAAAGCTTTGTCCAATCCATGATAAGGTGCATCATAAACATCTTCCCATACTTTTGCGCCATCTTCCGGCTTGAATCCGGCTGTATAAATATCATAGACGTTCGTTTTTACTGAACCCGTTACGATGATATTTCCATATTGGTCCAAACACATTTTTACACCAAAATCATCACCTGTTGAATAATCAATGTATTGTGACCATTGCTGAACACCATGCTTGTCATATTTTAATACCATGATGTCTTTTTGGCCATTGAAACCAATGGTTCCGCAAACGTATACGTTTTCGTCAGCGTCCACGATCAGATCCGTACCTTCATCGTCCGCTCCGTCTCCATCCTGAGTTTTCATCCAGTCGAGTGTTCCATTGGCAAGAATTTTTACTGTTTTCACATCGTATCCGGTACTGTTCTGAGCACTGGAGCCGGTGATATAAACATTCCCGTTTGAATCCGATTTTATAGCCAGAGCCCGGTCAAAACCCGCCGAGGTACCCGAAACTCTGTTCGTGCTAAGAAGCGTATCAGTTGGTCCATAATTAAGAGTCGCATAATCCCAGTCGTACAATGAACTTTGACTTCCACCGGTAATAGTAATGATACTGTCATTTGAAACAGTCAATGCAAAGGGAATATCCATCAGTTGATTGTAATCATAAGACACATTCCAAATCTGAGTACCGCTACTCATGTCGTATCGAATCAATCCGTAATCAAGTGATGATGAAGTGGTATTATTGATAACACCTGCTACATAAAGACCACTTGCATTTAAGGCAATGGCAGCAGCACCGTCATACGAAGAACCCGGACCGTTAAAAGTACTGGCCCAGACAAATGATCCGTCTTTTTTATACTTCAAAGTGACCATGTCGTAATCATTCACACTGGAAGTATATGAAAACCCGCATATATAAATATCATCATTGGTCAACACGATACCCGTTGCCTGATCTCTCCCTGCGCCTGGACCAGTCCATACTTTTTCCCATTGTTTGATTCCGTCTTTGTCGTATTTCACAAGTAATATATCAGCTCCTGTACCGGAATTAATGGTGAATGAAGCGACATAAGTATAATTCGTATCACTCGCCACCGGAGCTTTAAAAGCGGAATCCGTATGCCCCGCATAGGCAGCCCAGTCTCGAACAATAGCCGGAATTTCGGCAGCTTTTGAAGAATTAATAAAGTTAGAAATTAATAAAAAAATGAAGAAAAATAGGGGAGCTGTAATTTTAGTTTTCATGAGAGATAAAATTAAATTATTAAAAAAAATAAAATTGTACGGGAAGAGAAAGAGCACTAAACAATAACCAAATAACCAATACCAAAGGAAATAAAGATTAATTAATTAGCAAGAAAATTAACAATTAAATTTTAAACAATTGCGATATTGATTGAATTTGAATGTTTGCATCAAACAAAAAAAGCGGCCATAAGCCGCTTTTCTTGTTTTAAAAAATTAATTAAATATTATTCCAGAATCGTAAACTCAACTCGCCTGTTACGCTGACGTCCCTCAGCTGTTTTATTGTCCGCAACCGGTGACATTTCACCATAACCTTTGCTGACAATACGAGCTGCATCAATGCCTTTGTCGCTGAGATATTTCTTCACAGCTTCAGCACGACGTTGCGAGAGTTTCAGATTGGATGCATCGGAACCGACATTATCAGTATGTCCTTCAATCAGCAAACGGAAAGTCGGTTTCTTCTTCATCAATGCGGCAAGTTCATCCAGCGAACTAAAGCTGCTGCTGCGGATTACCGCTTTGCCGGTTTCGAATTCGAGATTTTTGAAGACTTTGTTAATGACTTCCTGCTCCTGTACCGTCAGAACTGCTTTCACAGGCTCTTTCGGAACGATCACTTCTTTCTTGATAATCGGACAACCATTGTTGCTGGTTGGTCCCGGAACAAGTACACAACTGTCTTGTGAGTCCATCACGCCGTCGTTATCTGTATCCGGACAACCATTGAAGATCCGTTGACCTTTTACGGTTACACAGCTGTCTTCAGGATCAGGGATACTGTCTCCATCTGTATCCGGACAACCAAGGAATTCAATGAGACCCGGAGTGGTCGGGCAATTATCAAGTGAGTCAACTACACCGTCATTATCAGAGTCAGGACAACCATTGAATTGTTTCAGACCCGGAATATCAGGACAACGGTCAAGATAATCCGCGATACCGTCATGGTCTCTGTCAGGGCAACCTTTAAGATCAATTAATCCCGGTACATCCGGACAATCATCGCGTACATCCGGAACTTTGTCTTTATCGCGGTCGCGCAATGGTCGGCCAAAGATCAGGTTGATCCCAAAATGTACATGCGTATTGTGGTGATCAAGCGGTGAAATCAAACCAAGCACATTGTCGGATACAATGTACAATTGAACCGGTCCTGCGCTTGTAGACATTCCCAAACCTATGTTATCAAAAGTATGATTGATGTAGGAATAGGATGCCGCTACAGAAAGATGTCTTCCAACCATACGATTGTAGGAAAGAGTAACGGTAGGTTGGATAGTTTTTTTGAAAAATTCAGTATGCACCAAAGCTCCTGCAAAACTTTTATCGTCGATCGTATAATTTGAACTGAGATTTACCTGTGTGGGAAGATTTGTTTTGTAACTATCATGTGTTTCTTTTGCTTTAAAAACT
>JBGAWX010000187.1:0-7122 GCA_044227375.1 Saprospiraceae bacterium | reverse complement strand
ATAAATTGTAGGATCATTCCGATCACTGAAGACCACCCATCCGGTCAAAGCTTTTGCTAAAGCGGCAACATCCTGTTCGGTGTATGTTGTATAATCACCTGGACCTGCCAATTCTCCTTTACCAAGTGTAAATAACTCCATGAGCTCTCTGGCATAATTTTCATTTGGTGCTCCCTTGGTATTTTGTGCTCCATTCAAATAGAGCAGCATGGATTTGTCAACTGTAATTTTCTCAGCCAGTGTTTTGAAATTGCCCAGAGCATATTCACGTATCAATCTGATATAATCATAATTATACCTGGGATCAAAGATGTTTGAAACCACAAAATGATTGTGCCAGAACAAAATCATTTTTTCAGTCAATGAGACTCCTTCGGTAAACATTTGCTCCATCAACCAGGCATACAATGAATTTTCTTTAAAATTGACATTGCCCTGGATCTGCGGATTTAAAGGAGTTTTTACCCAGGATTGGCCTTTACTCACATCTGGATCCACGGGAGTATCATAATAAACAACCGGATCTGCAGGTGCAGGACTTGGACTCAACAATTTAGCGAGAGTGGCTTGCAATCCATCTGAAACTGCTTGTTGGATTTGCTGATGGGTGGGCCCAAACATCGCCCTTCTTAGCAAATGTGCTGCAGTAGCATAGGTCCAGGCTCCAGAATAAGGAGTAAGCCCACCGGATATTGGCAAAGCATCATCTTGTAAGATTGTCCCTGTAGAAGCTGCAGTCTCAGCTCCAAGGAACTTTCTCAATGTAGTTCTTCTATCCATAGATTCGGAATTTATAAAGATTAGAAATAAGATTCATGAATTTAAAGACTAGGTGTTGACCGATTCGTTTAACAAAGATTAAAATATTTTTAACATATTTTATGAATTAAAACAGACAATAAACTACTACGCCGGAAAGGCCTAATGGGTTGTTTTTAAGTAGCTTTGCCGCTCGATTGTGAAAACCATAAATACCGATATAGCAATTATTGGCGCGGGGCCCTGCGGTTTGTTTGCAGTGTTTGAAGCTGGTTTATTAAAAATGCACTGCCATCTGATCGATTACCTGGGAGTTCCAGGAGGTCAATTATCAGAAATATATCCGAATAAACCAATATATGATGTACCGGGACATCCAGTCATTCTTGCCAAAGATTTGGTGACTAATCTGATAAATCAAATAGAGCCTTTTCACCCAGGATTCACATTAGGAGAACGTGCAGAGCAAATCATCAAAACAACTGAAGGCAACTTTGAAATCATCACCAACAGGAATACCAACATTCATTGCTCAGTGATTGTCATCGCAGGTGGCTTGGGATGTTTTGAACCTAGAAAACCGGAATTGGATCATTTGGAAAAATTTGAAGACTATGGAGTAGACTACATAGTAAAAGATCCTGAAAAATACAGAGACAAAAATGTAGTCATTGCCGGAGGCGGAGACTCTGCACTCGATTGGGCAATCTATTTATCGGATCTGTGCAAAAGACTTACACTAATACACCGAAGATCTGAGTTTCGTGGAGCACCTGATTCAGTTTCAAAATTGGAAGATTTGCAAAAACAAGGAAAAATCAATGTGATGGTGAATGCAGAAGTAAGTTCATTGGGTGGTGAAGGTCATCTTGAATTTGTCGAAGTAAAAAAAGATGAAGGCACTGTTAGATTGAATGCAGATTACTTTATTCCTCTGTTTGGACTCAGCCCAAAACTCGGACCAATTGCAAATTGGGGATTGCAGGTAAACAAGTCCTCCGTCGAAGTAAACCCAATGGATTACAGTACAAACATCCCCGGAATATTTGCAATTGGTGATATCAATAACTATCCGGGAAAATTAAAACTTATCCTGTGTGGATTTCATGAAGCCACTTTGATGATGCAATCTGCATATAAGTTTATTCATAAAGGAAAAAAACCAAGTTTTAAATACACAACGGTAACAGGAATAAATGAATTAAACAAAAACTGAACACAATTCGTCCTGAGAATTGCGATAAACAATCTTTATTCATTGCTATTTATTTTCAATTAATTTCTGTTGCTGATGACTTTTAATTTTGATCATGGAATACATTACGATTTACATAAAAGATAAAACGGATAAGAACAGAGCGGTAACCCTGCCTAACGATCCTGCATTCAGTCTAATGGAAATGTTGCGTGCTGCGGAATTACCAATCCTTGGAACCTGCGGTGGGATGGCGCTGTGTGCAAGTTGTCATATTTACATTCACTCGAACCATGTGCTCCCAGAAATATCAGATGAAGAAGCAAGAACCTTAGACAGTCTCCCAAACTTTAAAGCAAACAGCCGGTTGTCCTGCCAGCTCAGAATAAGTGAATCTCTTGATCAACTTCAAATTGAAATAGCACAATAGTAAATGCAATCCAAAACCATAAATCAAAAAGCATATATCGCATTAATCCTGGTTTGCATTATCTGGGGCACCACCTATCTCGCAAACAAATTGGGGGTGACGTACATGCCTCCTTTGTATTTTACATCAGTAAGACAACTGGTAGCAGGCTTCATACTATTAACCTACCTGTTTCTAATTAAGAAAGAACCCTGGCCAGAAAAATCATTTATTTATTTACAAATGATTCTCGGTTTTCTGTTAATCAGTTGCGGAAACGGATTGGGCATATTTGGATTACAATACATTGATAGCGGAATCTCAGCGATCATAGCAACATTCTCTCCAATCTTAATGGCGTTTTTAATTTCCGTTTCAAGTTCTGAACACCACATCAGCAAATGGACCTGGACAGGTCTTTCACTGGGCAGTCTCGGCATCATCATCATTTGTCTACAAAAATTGGGAACGCATCCCGGAGCAACAACCATTGCGGGAATCCTATTCAGCTTGCTTTCAATTATCGCCTGGTCTGTAGGTTCAGTCTACAGCAAACTGCGCCCACATAAACATTCTCCATTTCTATCCGCAGGATTTCAAATGCTGTTTGGAGGAATTCCCGTATTTGTCATTTCCATGATTATTGAAAAACCGCTTGGATTCAAAATAGAATCCGATCACCTTCTAATTTGGGCTTACACTATAATATTTGGTTCTTTAATCGCCTACTCCTGTTTTATCTATTGCCTGAAACACTTGCCGGTTACACTGGTGAGCATACACAATTACATCAATCCAATTCTGGCAATATTTCTGGGAGTCCTCATACTTGATGAAAGCATCACGATATGGATTGCACTGGGAGCTCTTGTTACTTTAACTGGTGTATACATTGTTACTAAACAGCGAGGATAATCCTTAAATGCCCGCGAGCTTACCAATTCATATTATTAAATCAAATTCACACTAACTCTTTTTAGTCTGAATCAAACTGTTTACTTCTTCTAAAATCTTTGCTTTGATTTCCAGCTCTACTGATGGATTTATTTGAAACATTTTAAATTGCAACTTATAACGTACCGCGTCTTTCTCGATGGATATAATTTTAAAATTACTGGAATTTAACTCCACTTCGGATTTATATTCATCAAGGATTCCAAAAACATGATCCTGCAGTTCTTTTTTGGATACCGGTGAAGCAGCAGACACGCTAAAGTCGAGGTTGTGTTTTCTGATTTCCTTTTGTGTGTAATTCACGATATCGCTGTAATACGCTTTTGTGTTGGATATATAAACGAAGTCATCATTATCATTCAGCAACACAATTTTATGAATGTTGATGTCCATGACGATACCTTTCTGATCGCCGAGCCTTACATAATCACCAATAGCCAGATCTCTTGAAAAACTGATATTGATACCGCAAATGATATCCGTTACCTGCTCTTTTGAAATGATTGCAATCGCTGCTGCAACAATACTTATTGCGGTCAATAATTCTTTAGGCTCCAATCCAAAAAAACCCAAAATCATGATGGTGATCCCCACAGCGGTCAGCAGGTAGTAAATATTCTGCAAACCGGAAATAACATTATCAGAATACTTATGTCCATACTTCTTCCGCTTTCGGTAAACGAACTGGCTGAATCGCACAATCAAATTAATTGAAGTTAAGAAGATCAGAAAACCCAACAACGGTTTGATGAAATTGGAATTGTCCACGATACTCTTCAACAATTCAGATCCCAAGCCATATCTTAATGCGATCAACAACACAAGAAGAAAGGCTTTTACAATAAATCTTATAATTATCATACTCTATACTTTCTTAAGCAGTTCAACTGCTTTATCATTTTAATCAATCTGCAAAGTTAAATCGGTTCAATGTGTAACTTAATTCTTGATGATTTTAAATGTGGTTCTCCGATTCATCTGGTGTTGCTCCTCTGTGCAATCAGCGCAATTGCAATTTACTGAAGGATCTTTTTCACCGTAACCAATGAAGTTAAGTCTTGAAGAAGAAATCCCCTCGCGAATCAGCCAATCCATTACAGACTGTGCACGTTTTGCAGATAATACATCATTATACGAATCCTCTCCCCTGCAGTCCGTATGCGATCCGAGCAGTATCTTAATGGATGGATTCGTCACCAGTAAGGTTTTCAAACGGACTAATGCAGGGACCGCATCTTGACGAATAGCCCAATCATCAAAATCGTAATACAACTCTTGCAATATGAATTCTTCATCATAAACCAATGGCAGCAATTCAATTTCCATATTCATGACGTACGTGCTGTCGCGATCGAGCTCCGGTTCATCCGGAGTATTAAAACTAAACTCCTGATTCAGATAATTGCGTTTGCTTGCAAGAAAGGTATAATGATCCCCGGGTAAAAGTTTGAGCCCGACTTTCGTCTGACCTTTGGTGTTCAAGCTGTTTTTACTCACTCTTTCTATAAGTTCCACTGAATCCAACAAAAGTCTGATATTGTTTTTATACAATTCGTGTGAAATGAATTGCAAGTTTACAATCACTTCAAACTTAAATTTGCCTGGCTTTTTCTTTGGTGTTGACTCTGTGCGTTTCCGGAGTTCCACAGTATAGATTTCGTCATTATCTGATTGCTCGCGATTTGAAGATATTGCTGCTTTTAAAAAAATACTGTCATTTGGAACAAAGGCAGTATCCACAAAAAAACCGAAATCATCCGCTTCCGAATTAATCGATGGCTTAAGGTTTACCGGTGGAGTCCATTTATGATCGCGGGTTCTGTAAGTTTTAAATACATCAAGCCCACCCATACCCGGATGACCATTGCTGCTAAAAAATAAAGTATCGTGATACCAAACAGGAAATTTTTCATCAGAAGGAGTATTTAATACATCCCCAAGATTTTCAGCCAGTGACCATGCGTCGTCCATAAAATAACTGATATACAAATCATACTGACCTACTCCATTCCTGGCATCAGAACTAAAAATCATAATTGAATCGGATTGATAAAGTGCAGGATGCATTTGATTTGCAGTCCCTAAACCAAAATCGATCATTTCTGGTTCCGACCAAATGCCATGCTCCAGAACAGAATAATAAATATTGCAATAATCCTCTGCTTCACCGGTATTGGCGCAACGGGTAAAATAAATAGTTTCCATCCTGGAATCAAAACAAAATGGACCCTCATTATCATTGCTGTTTATTATTGAAGACAAAGGAATCAATTGATCTTTTGAATATTCAAAGAGGTCAGAATAGAATCGTCCTGTCCAGCCAAATTTATTTCCCTTATTCTTATTTTCCTGTAACCTGTCTGAAACAAAAAATACTGAACCGTCGGGAGTGATGACCGGAGAATAATCTGAACCCTTTTCATTTAATGCGGACATTTTCTTAAGTACAAAAAAGAATTCACTTCGCTGGGCTTTCCATTGCATATTGAGTTTACAAATATTAATTTCCTTACGGAATTCAGTGCTGTTTTTGATTTCTTCTGAAAGTTCCTGAAAGGCTGAAATCGCGGCTTCATATTCTCCATTATTCTTCAAGGCAAAAGCATATTCCTCAAGTGCCTTTAAACCATAATTTAAATCATACGCTTTTTTAAACCATTTCAGGGACTGTTCAAAATTGCTTACATTTTTATAGCATTGGCCAATCCGGAATGCCTTGTACGCTTTGTCCTTTGGATTTTCTATCTGTTCAAATTCTGTCTTGTATAAATTCAGCGCTACAGCAAATTGCTTGCTTTCATAGGCCTGGTCCCCTGTTTTGATTTTGATTTGGTACGAACAGGCAAAACACAAAAACAAAAATGCGATTGTTAAATTCCTCATCTCGGGATAAACGAATTTAAAACGAAGCTAATATAAAAAAGTTCGCCTTTTAAACACGCGGCTTAAAAGGCGAACATACAACTTATAATTTATTTGACAAGGCACTTACACCTTGGCCACTTGCTTGGTTATTTTTTTAGTAATTTTTCTTGTAGTATATTTTAAATCCTTGGTAAAGTCAATGACAACAGGCATCGCAACGCAGATAGAAGAAAACGTTCCGATAATGATACCAATGATCATTGCAAAACAGAATCCCTTTGTACTGGAACCTCCTAAAAAGAACAAGAGAACAATGGTAAGAATGGTTGCTAATGAAGTATTGATCGTTCTTGACAAGGTTTTATTTATGGCATCATTTACCAATTCATTATCCGACATCTGACTTTCCATACTCAAATTTTCCTTAATCCTGTCAAAAACAATAACCGTATCGTTCATCGAATAACCAATCACTGTCAAGACAGCGGCGATCAACGTTTGATCCACCTCCATGGCAAAGTTAAATACTCCATGAAATAATGAAAATGCTCCCAACACCACAATCGTGTCGTGAAATAAGGCAACGATAGATCCGAGACTGTACTGCCATTTGTAAAATCTGAAAAGAATGTAAATGAAGATGACGATTAGCGCAATGATAATTGATTTATATGCACTTGCTTTGATATCATCCGCAATGATCGGACCTACCCTGCTGAATGCCGTAATGTGCGTACCTGAAGATTCATGATTTGCAAAACTATTATAATCAATATTGGTCCCCAGAGCCTCATTGATTCCTTCCAGCAATTTATGATTTACACGATCCACAACATCCTCTCCGGTTTCATTAATCAGATAAGAAGTGGTGATGTTGTATGTGTTTTTAGTGTCCACACTTTTTACCACCGGATTTCCTTCGAATGTTTTGGATAATACA
>JBGAWX010000186.1:0-7204 GCA_044227375.1 Saprospiraceae bacterium | reverse complement strand
GAATGAAAACCAAACTTACACTATTAGATGCAATACTCATTGTCTCGGGTTCAATGATTGGTTCGGGTATCTTCAGGGTTAGTGCTGACATGGCAAGAACTGTTGGAGGTCCAGGCTGGTTGCTATTGATTTGGGGATTGGCCGGTGTGATTACCATATTGGGCGCATTAAGTCTCGGTGAGCTCGCTTCCATGTTTCCTAAAGCCGGCGGACCTTATGTCTTTTTGAAGGAAGCATTCAATCCACTGACAGGATTTCTTTATGGTTGGACGATCTTTTTAGTTGTGCAATGTGGAACTATCGCGGCAGTAGCCGTTGCTTTCGCTTCTTATTTTGGCGAACTGGTGCCGATGTTTAATGAAGATCATGTCGTAATAGACCTTGGTTTTTTTAGCATTAAATCCACACAACTTCTTGGAATCTTTATTATCGGATTACTTACCTATTTGAATAGCCGTGGATTGCAATATGGCAAAATCATTTTAAGACTTTTTACATTCGCAAAGTTGATTTCTCTACTAGGTCTTGTGTTTCTTGGAATTTTCATCTTTGGCAATTGGGAAGTTTGGCAAAATAACTGGAATCAATTCTGGTCATTAAGTCCAAGTTATGTTACCGATGTAGATGGCAAGTACATCTTAAAAACATTAACAGGAATTGCCTTGTGGTCTGCTATCGGAGCGGCACTCGTGGGATCTCTTTTTTCCTGCGATGCCTGGAACAATGTCACGTTCATTGCTGGTGAGATGGAAAATCCAAAAAAGAATTTACCTAAAAGTTTATTTATAGGTGTGATGATTGTTGTGACACTTTATATCCTCGCAAATGTAGCCTACCTGTTTTTATTACCGTTTTATGGAAATCCGGAAGGAACAGATGCGATGAGCAGAGGTATTCAGTTTGCAACAGACAACAGAGTGGCAACCGCTGCATCTTCGATGATGTTTGGACAAGCATCAATTATCATCATGGCCATCCTGATCATGATTTCAACATTTGGTTGCAACAACAGCATTATTTTTTCAAGTGCAAGAGTGTACCAGGCGATGGCCCAGGACGGTTTGTTTTTTAAAAGCATGAAAGAAAATAATAAATTCGGAGTCCCGGGGAACGCGCTTTGGATTCAATTCATCTGGGCGTCTGTGCTATGCTTGTCCGGTAAGTACGGAAACCTATTGGACTACGTCATGTTTGCAGTGATGTTCTTTGCAATCATCACCATTGTCGGATTATTTGTTTTGAGAAAAAACAAACCGGACATCGAAAGACCTTACAAAGCATGGGGATACCCGGTGGTACCTGCCTTGTATATTGGCTTAGCCGTTTTATTTTGCATTAATCTGTTGATTGAAAAACCAATGTATTCATTTCCGGGATTGATCATTGTGGCCATGGGCATTCCGGTGTATTACTTTTGGAAGAACAAAGCGGAAGGGGAAGTTAGTAGTTAGTAGTTATGAGTTGTGAGTTATGAGTTATGAGTTATGAGTTATGAGTTATGAAAATTAATTCTAATTCATTTATTCTTTGAAAATTATTTAAATCAATTTTGGTCAGCTTGGATAATTTGGTTTTGCATATTGTTAAAGAAGATGACCTTGATGTGCTTCAACAAATTTCTCAAAAGACCTTTCATGATTCATTTTATCATTTAAATTCACCAGATTCCTATTTCTCGTACACGAATCGGGCATTCTCAAAGGACCAGTTGCAATCTGAACTACAAAATCCGGAATCACAATTTCAATTTCTCAAAAACGACAATGATCTTGTGGCGTACTTTAAGTTGAATTATAACCAAGCGCAATCGGACCTCAAAGATTCTAATGCCGTAGAAATTGAAAGAATTTATGTTGTAAAAGAATATCAGAACTTAAACATCGGAAAATTTCTTCTAGATCAAATCAAAGAAATCGCTAAATCAAAAAGACTTGAATACATCTGGCTTGGAGTTTGGGAAAAGAATTTAAATGCCATTCGATTTTATGAGAAAAATGGATTCGAATTATTCAGTTCACACGAATTTCTACTCGGTTCTGAAGTTCAAATTGATTTGTTGATGAAATGGATAGTGAATTAATAGGCAATTAGCAATTTACAATTCGTAAAAACAAGTAAAAAATATCTGGTCATGTTTGTAAAAACAACAAAGTATAGCTAATACCCGAACATTTTATCTATCCTCTTGCCTCTTGCTCCCGATGACAATCGGGATTGCCTCTTGCCTATTGCTCCCGATGACAATCGGGATTGCCTCTTGCTTCTTGCCTCTTGCTCCCGATGACAATCGGGATTGCCTATTGCCTATTGCCTCTTGCTTCTTGCCACTTGCTTCTTGCTTACTACATCATTCCATCTTCCGCACTTTACTATGTTTCACACCATAGAAGTAGTAGATCACAAATCCAATAGCCATCCATATGATCAATCGAAGCCAGGTGTCACCAGGCAGACCTATCATTTGAAGAAAACAAATCAACGCACCTAAAATTGGAACGAAAGGTACCCAAGGGGTTTTGAATGGTCTTGGTAAATCCGGTTTGGCCCTGCGCAAAGCAATGATTCCAATACAAACTATCACAAAGGCCATTAATGTACCGATTGAAACCAATTCACCTAAAATATTAATAGGCAACACTCCGGCAAAAAACGCGGCAACCACTCCGGTAAGAATGGTGGTTACATAAGGGGTTTTGTATTTTGAATGGACTTTCGCAAATGATTCAGGCAACAATCCATCTTTAGCCATTGAAAAGAAAATTCTAGGTTGACCCATCAACATCACTAAGATTACAGAGCTCAAACCGGCTATAGCTCCAAGCTTAACCGGAAATCGCAACCATGAAAGCGATTCGCCTGCTCTGTCAATGGCTAATGCAATAGGTGCCGGTACATTGAGTTCTTTATAATTTACAATACCCGTCATCACCAAAGCAACCAGAATGTATAATATAGTACATACAACCAGAGAACCCAAAATACCAGTTGGCATATCTTTTTGCGGATTCTTTGCTTCCTGAGCTAATGTAGATACTGCATCAAAACCTATGTATGCAAAAAATATGACACCTGCCGCAGATACAATTCCAAACCAACCATAGTGCCCCATTCCACTGGTATCGATGATGCGCTCAGGAATGAATGGAACCCAATTTTCTGTTGAAACAAAACTAAAACCAAATATGATGAATGCAATAATCACAATCAATTTGATAAGCACTATGATGTTATTAAAATTTGCAGATTCTTTAATTCCAATTACCAACAATACTGTGAGAAGACCAATGATCAATACGGCGGGTAAATTGAACAATGCAGACACCGATTGCAAACTGTTTATATCTACACCGGCTGCAACCAGGCGTTCCGTCAATCCGGTATTTATGGCCTGCCAACCTTCATTGGGTACATTAACCAATTTGGTTCCTGTGGATGCGGTAAGCTCCGGCGGCAGATAAATTCCAAAGTCTTTTAGTATGCTTATAAAATAACCGGACCAACCTACAGCGACTGTTGATGCTCCGAATAGATATTCGAGAACCAGATCCCATCCGATGATCCATGCTACGAATTCCCCCAGAGTTGCATATGAATAAGCATATGCAGATCCGGAAATAGGAATCATCGAAGCAAATTCTGCGTAACACAATCCGGCAAGTGCACAACCGATTCCGGATAGAATAAATGCCAATACAATTGCAGGGCCCGCATGTATGGCCGCTGCCGTTCCGGTCAAAACAAATATTCCGGTACCAATGATGGCCCCGATCCCGAGACTGACCAGATTGGTTGCTGTAAGTGTACGCTTTAATCCTTTTGAATGATCATTTGCCTCATCATGAAGATGTTGCAACGGTTTAACTTTTAATAGCTTTTTCATTTGTTTGATTGTGCGGCTAAAATAAGATTAATTCACAGATTTTTTTAATTTCTGATTAAAGCCTTCACTTTGGATGAAGCTGCCTGATAAATAGATGAGGACGAATCGATTTTAAATTTCCTGAATTGTTCTTGAATTCACTTAGAAATTCATCTTCATATGTATTTTAAAATTGTCTGAATGCATTCAGAATTCAAACCTTTATTCTTACAATCTCTTTTATTTAAAACTTGCAACGCTCAGTGCAATCAACACGAAGTTTTAAATTGAATCATTACCGATGTCTATAAAAGCTTCTTTATCGCTCATGATGAATACTCCCTTAAATTATAAATCACTACTTACCTTCTTTTTAATGCCCTTTGCAATACACCATACACAAACTAAATTTGATAAATTCTTCGTTACGTCCTTTGTTTTCAATTACTTTGTGCCACCATGAACAAACCGCTTCTATTTCTATTTTTCTTCTTCCTGGCATCATCTTTAATACAAGCACAGGAGAAAAGCAATTTTGCCGTCGAAAATTATCAAAAGATCGGTACCGATGAAGCGGTAAGGTCCATATTCATTGATAAGCAAAATTATAAATGGCTGGGAACAGATCGTGGGTTATACAGAATGATTTCAATGGATCTTGATCCGGAAATCATAAGCCAGGATTCCATAATGGGACTTGCAGAAGATAAAAAAGAAATATTATGGTATGGCAACCGCAATCAACAATTGCAAACAGAAGACCGCTCACAAACTATCATTCTGGAACAAACCAAAGCACAGATATCCGGAATGGCCTATTACAAAGGTGATCTATGGGTTGGTACTAATGAAGGCCTGTTCCGTGTCTCAGATGACCAGGGTAAAATATTAAACCGATATACTGTAAAAAATTCAAAGCTAAATTCCAACCTAATCAATTTTGTGTATGCGGATCACAGCAACAGGTTGTGGGTTGGTACAGATGCTGGTATTGTAAAAATTGAAAATAAAGATTGGGATGGTTATGAAAAAAATCATCGCTTTACCGGAGCCATCGTAACCACCGAAGGCGTTTGGTTGCTTGCTGAAGACCGCATGTGGCTTGTATTCCAGGAAGAAGGGAGAGAACGCTGGCAGGACGCTGCAGTGAAACGGGGATTGAGCAGAGGACCTGTACGAGCCCTAACTTCCGACAGCAAGGGAAGAATTTATGTAGCTTCTGAAATCCTGGTTCAATTTGATCCCTATAAAGATGAAGCATTACAAATTGATGAAGACTATGGATTTGTTTCTGCTCAAACCCTTTCATTAGCTTGTGATAAAAATGATGATCTGTGGGTCGGCACGGCCGACAGAGGTCTGTTCAGAATTGATGTCATCGATGGCGAAGAAGAGAAATTCAATGTCATTGCATACAGCAAAGGTGAAATAAAATGTCCGGGTGCAAAAACAGCCGAAATCGTAGTGATTGTTAAAGGTGGAAAGTCCCCTTACAATTATGCATGGAATTTTCCAGGATTAAAAGGAAATAAAAACGACAGCCTTGGTGCAGGCATTTATAAAATAACCGTGACTGATGCGGAAGGAGAAGATTATGAAGCATCCGTCACCATCAAAGAACCCGAACCCATGCAAATCGAAGTGATTTCAAAATCACCGGTTTCTGAAATCAATAAAAGAGATGGTAAAGCTACTATTGCAATTTCAGGAGGCTCTCCACCCTACCGGATACTTTGGAGCAATGGAAAAACTACACTGACTTCTAACAATTTAAAAGCTGGCAAACACACCGTCAAAATCATTGATCAGAATAATTGTCCGCTTTCAAAAGACATCGTTATCGAACAACCCAAAGTGATTGCAGATCTCGACAGGAAGAAAATCACAGTTGGACAAACATTACAAATCAATCAATTATTTTTTACTGCAGACTCCACGATGATCAATCCGGAATCCTTTGCAGTTCTTGATGAAATTTATAATTTTCTTTCAACCAACAATGATGTCGTTGTGGAAATCGGAGGACATACCAACAGCATTCCACCCCATGAATACTGCGACAAACTCAGTACCGCCAGAGCTAAAAACGTTGCTGAATACCTATTTGAAAAAGGAATACCAAATGCTCAGGTACAATACAAAGGCTATGGAAAACGCGTACCCATTGCAAGTAATGAAACCGCTGCAGGAAGACAAAAAAATCAAAGAGTGGAGTTGAAGATTATCAGTATGAAATAAGAACTAATGACAATGGACAATGGACAATGGACAATGGTAAAAAAATAACTCATTCAGATATCTAAAAAAAATTGTCAATTGTCCATTGTCAATTATCAATTTTTTCAAGTCCCAGATCCTTCGCTTTCCTAAACATCAATTGCATTGCAGCATCTTTATCATTTGGAATGTGACCTTCCAGTATCGCTTCGCGTATGCAATTTTTAAGAATGCCGATTTCTTTACCGGGACCAATGCCAAATATCTTCATAATGTCTTCACCGGTTACCGGCGGCTGCCAGTTGCGAATGCGATCGCGTTCTTCAAGCTCGTATAACTTTTCACGGACTGTAGCATAATTATTCAGAAAGCGATTGACCTTTTCTGGATTTTTGGAAGTGATGTCCGCTTCGCAGAGTATCAACAAATCTTCAAGGTCTTCACCGGCTTCAAACAACAATCTTCGCAATGCAGAATCCGTAATGATTTCCTGGGTTAATGCTATCGGCCTAAGATGCAATCGCACTAACTTTTGTACATATTTCAATTTGTGATCAAGAGGCAATCTCAAATTTTTAAAAATCCTTGGAAGCATATTCGCTCCAACGGCATCATGACCGTGAAAGGTCCAACCCGCTTCGCGATCGTATCGTTTCGTTTGGGGTTTCGCAATATCATGAAACACTGCAGCCCAACGGCACCAGATGTTATCTGTCTTTTGACAGAGATTGTCCAATACCTGCAAGGTGTGATAAAAATTATCTTTGTGTCCTTTACCATTTTGATATTCTACTCCATGCAGTAAAACCATTTCAGGTAAAATATATCCAAGCAATCCGGTTTTAAAAAGTAGATCAAATCCAATAGAAGGTTTATCGCATTGCATTATTTTTTCCAACTCTGCAGTGATTCGTTCTTTAGATACGATTTTAATTCTGCTGTTGGAATTTATGATTCCCTGATATGTCGAGGGCTCAATAGTATAAGAAAGCTGGTTGGCAAACCGGATCGCACGCATCATGCGCAAAGGATCATCTGAAAATGTTTGTTCGGCACTTGTAGGCGTTCGAATAATTTTCCTTTCGATATCTTTCATGCCATCGAATGGATCTATTATTTCACCAAAAT
>JBGAWX010000185.1:0-7269 GCA_044227375.1 Saprospiraceae bacterium | reverse complement strand
ATGAATACGTAGGTTTGAAATTGCCGGACAATCCATTTGGCAGACTGGTGGCAAAAGATGTCGATCAGGAAATTCAAATTGTTGTATTGAATAAGGATGGCAATCCTGTGGCTAACCGGGAGGTTCTGGTTGAATTGTTTCATGTAAGTTACGAGTGGTGGTATGAATTGAGATATTCCTATCGTGGTGATTATCAAAGGCGAAGCATTACAAAAAAGGAAATGAATAAAGTGGTTCGCACAGATCAAAATGGAAAAGCTGTGATTACCATCAATCTAAAGGAATATGACCGCTACTGTATTAAAGCAACAAACAAGGAGAATAATTACAGCACCGGTGAATACTTTTATACCGGTTGGAATTACAATCAAAACAGTACGGAGTTTGTAAACATACTTTCATTTAAAGCCGAGAAGGATGAATATGTTGTAGGTGACAAAGCCAAAGTTGAATTGCCGGGTGCTGCATCCGGAAAGTATTTAATTAGTTTGTTGCGTGGTGATCGTTTGGTTCGGAATGTCAGCATGGATGCAAAAAAGGATAAATCAATTTTTGAATTTGAGATTACCCCGGACATGGCTCCCAATATTTATGTGGATGTTTCATTTGTGCAGGGCAGAACACAAAAGAAGAATGACCTTCCATTAAGATTGTATGGTGTAATTCCGGTAAAAGTTATTGACGAGAACAAAAAAATTCATCCTGTAATTTCAATGAACAATCTAATCCGACCGGATGAAAAATTTTCAATTGAAGTTTCGGAAGAACATTCAAAAGAAATGGTGTATCAATTGTTCATTGTAGATGAAGGGTTGTTGAATCTTACAAGATTTAAAACTCCGAATCCTTATAATGACATCATGGCTAAAGAGGCTTTGACCATGCTGACCTGGGATAATTTCAATGAAGTTATTGGCAATATGGATGGTGCCATGGAGAAAATCTTTAGTATCGGAGGGGATTTGAATGTGGATGAAAATCAGGAAACCAAAAATAAGCGATTTAAACCGGTTGTTTTAAAATCTGGTCCGGTCACGCTGAGGAAGGGTGAGAAAATGAAACATGAATTTTCCATTTCTAACTATATCGGAGCTGTTCGTGTCATGGTGATCGCAAATGATTATAATGCATTTGGTGCAGCAGATAAATCCGTGATGGTAAAGAATGAACTCATGTCTCAACTTACAGTGCCTCGGGTGTTTGCTTACAATGATGAAGTGCTGATTCCGGTCACAGTGTTCGCTACAGATCCAAAAGTTAAAAATGTTCAAGTAAAACTTGAAGTCAAAGGTCAGATCAAATTGATGGAGTCTGCTGAAAAGAAAATAACCTTCGACCAGATTGGTGATAAAACCGTATTTTATAAAGTAAAAGGAAGCGGAGGTATAGGCAATGCGGAAATTTTAGTCACCGCGAGCAGTGGATCCTTTAATTCAAGGAATTCAGTTTCACTTTATGTGGATAATCCCAATTCAATAAGTCATGAAGTAAAGGAATATTGGATCGAGTCGGGCAAGAGTGTAAAAGAAATGATTGCACCTTATGGGATGGAAGGGACGCGAACAGTCAGGATGGAGGTGAGCGGTTTTCAGGGACTTTCTTTAGACAAGATGATCGATGAATTGATTCAGTATCCCCATGGATGTCTTGAGCAAACTACGTCTGCTGCATTTCCGCAAATCTATCTTTCAGCATTAACTGAATTAAGTATTGAAAAGAAATCAGAAGTCGCATTCAACATACAGTCCGCTATAAATAAATTGAGAAGATTTCAAAGACCGGATGGTTCGTTTAGTTACTGGCCGGATGGGGATTCGTATTCTGATTGGGCAAATTCATATGCTGGCCAATTCCTGATTGAAGCACGTAACGCAGGATACAGAGTTCCTGAAGACCTGCTTCAAAATTGGTATCGATCTCAACGTACATTTTCAAATTCATATCGAGCGGACTTGCAAAAGAATTATTCAAGACCTTATTTGATGCAGGCATTTCGTTTGTACACCATGTCACTTTATGGAAAACCGGAATGGTCTGCAATGAACCAGATGTATCAATCCAAGAACAGTGATTTTATGAGTAATGTATTGTTAGCTGGTGCTTATGCATTGGGAGGTAAGCAGGACATCGCTGTCAATCTTTTTGCCGGATCTGTTCCGGATCAAAAGTATTATCGTGAGTATGATTACAGTTTTGGATCGAATACCCGTGACGAGGCATTGATTGCTCAAATATTGATTGCCATGAATAAGAAAAATGAAGCGTCCGGATTGTTAAATAAACTGATCAAGCGCACCAGCAGGAATTATTATTATTCCACTCAAGAAATGGCGACCATTTTAGTTGCATTAGGAAAATTGTATGGCAATGCCAAAGATCGCAAAATGAGTTTTACTTATCAATGGAATGACACCAAATTAAGTTATGAAACACAATCTCCTGTGTACATGAGTGATCTGACGGCTGCTTCAAAACAGTTGTTTGAATTTAAAAATCAGGGATCGATACCCGTATCAGTAAGCATCATACAATATGGAAAGGAAACCTCAACAGCCAATGTAGCCGTATCAAATGGATTGAAAATGAATGTAAGTATTGTTCGTGTCCATGAGTATTCTGCTTATATCAATTCTGGTGATGAAATGTCCGCAGTAATCAGCATAAGCAATCCGGGCGTGGCAGGCCGCATTGACAATATTGCATTGACCGCTGTTTTCCCTTCAGGTATTGAAATTGATAATCGAAGAATCGGAGGTATTGATGACAAAAATTCCAGGATCACGTATCAGGACTTCAGGGACGATCGTGTGCTGAATTATTTTGGATTAAATGCGGGTGAAACCATTTCCATTGAAATTCCATTGACCGCGGCTTATGCCGGTCAATATATTGCTCCATTCATTGTCTGTGAAGCGATGTATGATCCATCCATTTATGCAAAGTATCGGTCTGGAACGATAAGTATTCAAACCAGAAAATGAAATGTCCTTTAGGATCATTTATTACCTGTTGTTCATTTTATTTCTGGTATGGTTTTGTTCGGTAATCATATCGCCGAATCTTTTCAGGGACCTGGATTTTTCTCCGGTATTGTATAGTCGTGATCATAAATTATTGGCTGCAAAAGTCAGTAAAGACGGGCAATGGAGGTTTCCGGTTTCGCATCATATTTCAGACAAGTATATAAGTTGTCTGAAAGTGTTTGAGGATAAGCGTTTTGATTATCATATTGGAATGGATCCGTTGTCCATAGCAAGAGCAATAAAACAGAATCTAAGTTCAGGTAAAATCAAATCAGGTGGATCGACCATCACCATGCAGCTTGCACGGTTGTTATTAAAAAATCCTCCAAGAACTTTCTGGAATAAACTAAAGGAGAGTTGGTATGCAATAGGCTTGGAATTTAATTTTAGCAAAAAGCAAATTCTTGAATACTATTCTGCAATTGCTCCTTATGGTGGCAATGTTGTGGGTATTGATGCAGCCATCTGGAGGTATTTTCAAAGAAGTTCAAATCAACTGAGTTGGGCAGAATCCGCATTGCTGACCGTGCTTCCCAATCAACCATCATTTATTCACCTGGATAAAAACAGATCTGCTTTATTAAAAAAGCGAAATGACCTGCTTGAAAAACTATATAAAAGGAATATCATCGACCGGGAAACTTTTGAACTCTCATTGCTTGAGCCCGTTCCGCAACAAATATTTTCAATGCCGCGTACGGCAACGTTATTGCTTGAGCAAATGATCAAAAAATATCCGGATCAATATTATTTTAATTCAACGATTGATGCATCCATTCAGGATAAGTTTATTGAGATATCAAGTCGTTATTCCGCTCAATTCAGAGAAAATGAAATTCACAATCTCGCCATCTTGCTTGTGGATAATAAAAAGAGAGAAGTGCTGAGCTATATTGGCAATTCGGAAGATACTTCCGGTCTTACGAAGAATTCCAAAGTGAATAATATTCACACACCAAGAAGTTCAGGAAGTATTTTAAAACCAATTCTATATGCTGCAGCATTGGATCGGGGATTGATAAGTACACAAACACTTTTGCCGGACATACCCACTTTAATTGCCGGTTTTCGACCTGAAAATTTTTCCAGAATGTATTCCGGTGCGATGCCAGCACAAAAATGCATACAGCAATCGCTGAATGTCCCCGCAGTTAGGTTGCTTCAATGGTATGGCGTGGATATGTTTTATAAGAAACTGGTAAGATTGGGTTTTGGTAATTTATTCAGACCTTCTGAAGACTATGGATTGTCATTAATATTGGGTGGTGCAGAAGTGACCCTCTGGGATTTGGCCAAAATCTATTCAGGATTTTCAAATCAGTTATTGAGTTATAATGAAATCAGAAAACCGGAATGTGACTGGATGCTGCACGATTTAAAGATTCTTATGAATGATGATACCAGATCAATCATGGAAGATTGCAATTTGGTGATCAGCACCGGGGCGATTTTTAATATGATACAAACTATGAAAGGTGTTGAGTTGCCTGAAGTTTTGTCCAACCATTTTTATTTAAAAAATCAAAAGAAGATTGCATGGAAAACCGGAACCTCATTTGGATTTAAAGATGCCTGGTGTGTAGGCTTAACGCCGGAATATACCATGGTTGTTTGGGTTGGGAATTCATCCGGACTGGGAAGACCGGGATTAATTGGAGTATATACTGCAGCTCCTTTATTATTCGAATTGTTTCAATCTTTGGAAATCAGTGGAGAATGGCTTCAGCCTTATGATGAAATGAATCAAGTGGTCATTTGTAAACAAAGTGGATATCCTCCTTCAAATTATTGTACTGAACTCGACACACTCTGGCAACCTGATAAATTAGAAGAGATGCCTGTTTGTCCTTATCATCAGGTAGTGTATTTGGACAATTCCGGAAAGTTTCGGGTATTTCAGGATTGCGATCTTTCGGCAAGTTCTTTTAATTGGTTCAACCTTCCACCGGTAATGGAATATTTTTATAAACCAAATCACCCGGAGTATAAAGTCATCCCACCCATACGGAAGGATTGTATAAAACAAGAAGTGAGCACGGGAAAGACACTCGAATTTATTTATCCGGATAAAGGTATTGAAGTATACATTCCGGTCGACCTGGATGAATTGCCAAATAAAATCATATTGAAGGCAGCTCATAAAAATGAAGAATCCACCATACATTGGTTTATGGACAATTATTACTTAGGGTCTTCCGTAAATGGGCAACACGAATGGTCATTAGAGCCCGAAATTGGGATTCACCATTTAAAAATTGCTGATGATTCAGGGCAATCTGCCTTTGCTACCCTCAATTGTTTCCGCAAGAATCACTAAGGCAATATCTGATTGCGCGGAGTCGTTTGTATCATATAAATAAACACATTACGAAAATTCATCATATATTTGCATGTTCTAATTCCTGAATATGAAATCTCATAGAATCATCATATTGCTTTTTGTACAAACCGTACTTTTTGGACAGGCTCCTAAATTCAGCAATGATTTTTTAAATATAGGAATAGGGGCAAGGGGTATGGCGATGGCTGGTGCCGCCAGTGCACATACAGTAAGTGTTCAAGCTGCTTACTGGAATCCTGCCGGGCTTGCGGAGAATCCTTCGGGATTTCAGGTGAGTGCACAACATGCAGAATGGTTTTCGGGTATAGGGAATTACGACTATGTAGCATTTGGAAAAAAACTCGATGAAGAGGGGAAGAGTTTCGGATCATTGAGTTTGATTAGAATGGCAATCGATCAAATTCCAAATACACTTCGGTTAAGAGGGCCGGATGGAAGCATAGACTACAGCAGAATTGAAGAATTTAGTGTAGCAGATTATGCAATGTATGTTTCATATGGAAGAAAATTGCATGCAGGACCCTGGTCTGTTGGGGGAAGCGCTAAAGTCATTCATCGAAGTTTTGGTTCGTTTGCCAGTGCGTGGGGTTTTGGAATTGATGCAGGAGTTAAATATCGCGGAGAGAAACTAAGCTTTTCACTCATGGGTCGAGACATTACCACTACATTCAATGCGTACAGTTTTTCTTTTAGTAATGAAGAAAAACTTGTTTTACAGCAAACCAATAATGAAATTCCTGTGAGTTCGGTGGAGTACACGTTACCTAAGATTATTGCAGGTGCTTCATATAAGTTTAAATTATCTGATAAAATGAATTTGTTGTCGGCATTGGATTTGGAATTTTCAACAAATGGAACTAAATCTTCACTGATTGCTTCCAATCATTTTAACATCGATCCACGCATCGGATTTGAACTGGATTACAATCAAAAAATATTCCTTCGCGCAGGAGCTGGAAACTTTCAAAGTGTAATTTCTGATGATGGCTCGGGAACCAAAGATTTTTCTTTTTACCCGACAGCAGGGCTGGGATTGAAATTCGCAAAGATCACCCTGGATTATGCCATGACGAATATTGGCAATGCCGGTTTGGGTTTATACTCTCATTACTTTTCTGTTAATCTGGATTTCTAAATCCGGTTCTTTAGACTTGTATTCGGGCCAACAGTCTGATTTTAAACTTTTTGACGGCACTACGTTTTGAGTTCCAGCTATTTATTCTAATTAATTTAATATATAATCCGTATCTTTACGGGATATTGATCATCTGTTGTCAATTTCCAAGACCCATTTATCAGCAGATACAAACCAAGTGAAAGAAAATATGGCAAGAACTCAGGAAACATTTAACAAGAAGGAAAAAGAAAAGAAAAGACTTAAGAAAAGACAGGACAAGCAGGAAAAGCAACAGGAAAGAAAAGCAAATTCTAAAAAAGGTATGGGTTTGGAACACGAATTTTCTTACGTTGATGAAGATGGAAACGTATCTTCAACTCCACCGGATCCAAAAAAGCTGGTAAGCATTAAGAAAGAAGATATCTTGTTAGGCGCCCGAAAACACGAACCTTCAGAGAGAATGGACCCTATCAGAAAAGGCAAAGTAACATTCTTCAATGACTCCAAAGGTTATGGGTTTATTAAAGATCTTCAGACCCAGGAAAGCGTTTTTGTTCATGCTAATGGACTCGATAAACCTATAAAGGAGAATGATAAGGTGACGTATGAAGTAGAGCGTGGCAAAAAAGGGATGATCGCAAAAAACGTGGTAATTACTAATTGAATCTCATTGATTATTCAGTGATTTCTCATCAGCTGAATTCACTTCACAGAATATTTTAATCATTTTAAATTTTTTAAATCAAAGTTTCTGAACTCGCCGTTCATATTCATTCTTTTTAGCCATT
>JBGAWX010000184.1:6024-7279 GCA_044227375.1 Saprospiraceae bacterium | reverse complement strand
GGAGATTTACTCCATAAACAATTCCTTCAAGAGTGCATCTTTTGTTAATAGAATCCAATTCTCCTGTGCTATTTGTTGAAGTCACTAAGCCAATAGATGCATTTGGATAATTAATATCTCTTGTTCTCACTGTAACCGTTCCCTTCATTCCACTACCCGCATGGACATCACATTGATATTGATAAATACCCGCTACATCAAACTTATGAATGTACGACCAACTTGATGAAGATGGTGCTCCATTTCCAAAACTTTCAGGATTCGCCGGATACGTAGTTTGAGTGCCATTGATGTTATGAAGTCCACCCTGATTCTTCCATTCAACTTGTTCACCCGTAAATATGTCGATATTCGCCGGGGTAAATTTAAAATCTGAAACCAATATGGTGTATTCCGCGCAGCTGCTGGAATTCAAGACCCCTGGAGATGCAAAAACAAATTTTCCATTCAACTGAATGCCGGTATTGGTTTCAGATGGCCTCCAGTATTCTTCCTTACTGTTATCTGCTGTAGGCAGGCACAATTCCAGACTCGCGCCATTTCCATTGGTCAATGCACTCCATGCGCTGTAATAATGAACACTGTCGATAAAATTGAGATTTGCATCCGTAAGCGTAATGACTTCATCAGAATTTCTTAATGCACCACCCTGCCATTGCAATGCTTTTATTCCAAAAACGCTATCGAGCTTTAAAGAATCTACACAAATAACGATATGGCCATGCGCAGCAATAGTTGTATCCGGAAACGTCATTATCACAGCATCCTTTATTGAATAATCCAAAAGATTTACCGGTGAATTTCCGGTATTTAAAAATTCTATATACTCAAGGTAATCAGTACCACTTTCTGGAGGATTGTACATGATTTCATTGATTACAATTTGAGCATTTGAAAAATTCGTCATGCAAAGAATCAGGAAAAACAAGTAGAGCTTATTCATATTGTTTACAAATTATCTAACAAAGATAACTGAATCTTTGAGTACAAAAATTCAATCGAATAAAATTAATGCTGAGTTAAATAAATAAGTTACTAGTTCAAATCAATGTGATAAAAAAATCATGAATGTCGGAATCCCTCTGCAACTTTAAAGACATGTAAAACATAAGGAAACAAAGCATCCATAGTCTCTAATGCACCTTTAGGAGAACCGGGCAATGTAATTACCAAAGTGTTCTTTATAAACCCAGCAACTCCTCTTGACAACATGGCATACGGCATTCTTTGTTGTCCATAGTGCCGGGCCGTTTCC
>JBGAWX010000184.1:0-6003 GCA_044227375.1 Saprospiraceae bacterium | reverse complement strand
GCAAAACGGCTTCCGGTGTGACATCCTTTGGTCCGAGACCCGTTCCACCTGCGCAAAGTATAAGTTGATATCCCTCCTGACTTAACAGTTTGAGCATTTCTTGAATTCTGTGGAAGTCATCGGGAACGACTTGATGGAACTGTGCAGATAATTTGAATTGCTTTAATTTTTCAATGATCTCATTTCCAGTCTTATCCTCAGAGATTCCTGATGAAACACTTGATGAACAAACCACCACTACACATTTCAGAGGCATTAAAGGTTCCTCTTTGAAATCTGATTTACCTCCTTTTTTACTTTCCAATTTAATGTTAGAAATTTCTACACCTTTATCAATAGGCTTCAACATATCATACATGGTAAGGGCTACAATAGCTGCTCCATGCATCGCTTCAACTTCAACCCCCGTTTTATAAACAGTATGAACTTCAACAGTTATTTTTATAGTTAATTCTGATATCTGAAAATTGATCGATGTAAATTCTATTGGGATTGGATGACAATCAGGGATCGTGTCACTGGTTTTTTTTACTGCCAGCAATCCGGCTGCACGGGAAAATTCAAACAAATCCCCTTTCGGTATCTTTTTATTGTTTATGGCATCGATAGTTTCCTTTGAACTCACTGTTACGATAGCCGAAGCAATTGCCTGCCTTAGAGTATTTTGCTTGTGCGTGATATTTACCATGTCTTCACTTATTAATTTTCCATTGATAATTTTCGTTTTCAAATAATTCCTTTCCCCAAACAGGCAATTCTGATTTTATCCGCTCCACTATTTCCGTACAGGCTGATATGGCGGATTCCCTATGAACTGAAGAAGTAAATACAAATAAACAAATTTCACCTGCCATGACTTTTCCCAAACTATGATACACATGCATGCAAACAATAGGATACTTTGCAAAAATGTTTTCCCTGATTTCATGCATTTTCAAGAGTGCAAGTTCTTCGTAAGCGGAATATTCAATTGCTGTAATTGCATTGCCATTTATGACATCTGCTCTGACCTGACCAAGAAAAATACTATGAGCTCCAATTTCGGTTTTGTCATTATGCTTTTGTATGCTTTCCAAAATCAGAGATGATGGAACCGGTGTTTTAATGAATATATTTTTGAATTTGATTTGACTCATGACGCATGTTCATTAATGTGCTGCAATAGATTCATGACACCGCCTTTTAAACTATAGACTAACTTTGATGAACCAAACAAAGCTGATAATTGCCTGGCCGCTAATAAGCTTCTTCGTCCCGATTGGCAAAACAAAATAACCGTATCTCCTGAAATTTCATCTGCACGATCTCTGATTTGCGATAAAGGGATGTGGAGAGATTTAAATTCAGTTAATTTCGGCAACTCATCGGGCTGACGTACATCTACTAAAGTTGTGGCCTTGTTTTTTATTAATAGATTAAATTCAAAAACATCGATTTCTGAATTATTTTTTACAGAAGTACAAAGCCATTCGTAATCCATGCTTTTAAAGGATTCTTCGTCAAAAGGAATTGTCCTGTGAGCCAATTGGTTTTTAATTAAAGAGATTTCATAAAAATGATTGTTCAAGCAATTGTAATGTAACAGGACATTTACTAACGGTTTGCCATAACCAATAATTAATTTAATGCATTCTGCGGCTTGCATGACACCAATAATGCCCGGAAGCACACCAAGTACTCCGGCTTCCTCACAGTTGAGCACTTCATTATCCTTAGGATAGTCTGGAAAAAGGTCCCGATAATTAACCGGATGGTCATGCAATTCTGTGCGGTAATTAAACACAGCCAATTGTCCTTCATGTTGTGAAACGGCGCCATAAATCATCGGCTTGCCAAGCAAAACGCACGCGTCATTTATCAAATAGCGACTTGCAAAATTATCAGTACAATCAATGATAATATGGTAGTCTGAAAAAAGATTTAATGCATTAGTTACTTTAAGCCTTTCACAAAAAGCTGTGATTTCTATTTCAGGATTCAATTTATATAATTTCGCCTTCGCCTGTTTTGCTTTTATTAAACCTATATCATCTACTGAATACAAGACCTGTCGATGTAAATTGTCTATTGAAACGACATCGTCATCTACAATTCCAATATTTCCGACACCTGCTGCTACAAGATACGGCAATACAGCACATCCCAAACCACCTGCTCCCACAACCAATACTTTTGACTTTAGCAATTTCCATTGTCCTTCCACTCCAATTTCACTAAGGATCAATTGGCGATGATAGCGACCTGTATTTATCAATTCCTTGCTCATAATTATCCACCTGAAAACGGAGGCATCAAAGCAACCATTGAATTCTCGTTTAGTAAAGTATTCTCCATGATGATTTTCTTATCAACCGCAATAATGCATTTACAATTTTTAAGATCTGGATATTGTGCGTTCAAAAACTGAATTAAAGTTTCAGTATCCTCAATCCCTTCTACCATACTTTCATGTTGCCCTGTAATATCAAAAAGTTGACCAAAAAATAAAACCCGAATAGGCATTTCTCAATTTTTTTATAAGTTCTAACAATTATAATTCATCCTGCACGCAAGTCAAGTAACAATGTATTAATTAACAAACAGTAATTTTAAAGCGGCTATTAATAATACACTGGCTAAAATATACTTTAAAAACGTTTGGTTAAATTTCAATGCGCCAAAGTAAGCGCCACAAGCTCCTCCGGCAAAGGCAATGACAACATACAAATACATCATCTGATTAAATTGAATACCCTGAAAAAATTGTCCTGCAAGACCTGACAATGAATTTACAAAAATAAACAATGCACTGATTGCCGCAGTTTGTTTTTGATCAGACCATTTTAGAAAAAGCAGTATAGGAGATAAAAGAATACCTCCCCCAATACCAATTATCCCTGACAAATATCCAATCAGGGCCCCAAGGATTAAGGAAATCCAAGGATTTGGAGATCTATTCTCCGTAACGGGTGTGTTTGCAAATAACAAAAACCTTGCAATAGGGACAAACAATAGCAAACCCAATAATTTTTTATAAACTAGAGTGCTCAAGGTTTGCATTCCTCCTAAATAGGCCATTGGTATTGATGTCAAAGCAAGAGGTATAAATATCTTGAGTTTAAAATGTTTCGCGCGATAAAATTGTATAAATGAGATTAAGGACACAAACAAATTCAATAATAATGCAGTGGGCTTCATTACCTCCGGAGTAAAGTTATATATTGCCATTAATGCCAAGTATCCACTGGCTCCTCCATGACCTATTGAAGCGTATAAAAATGCGATGACAAATAGCAATGCATAAAATAAATAAATGGAATCAGCCATAGCTTTGATTACTTTGGCAAAAGATGAATTTCCACAATCGTGCCTTCCGGGCAATTAGATGTATTCTCGTCGACAATAATCAGACTATTGGCCTTTGCAAAAGAACTAAGCCTGTAACTTTCCTGTGCATCCAATGGAGTTACCTTATCACCATGATAATACGCCTTAAGAAAATGAGTCAGTCCTTGGACTTTATGAATTCGTTTATTCAATGCAACCTGAATGGATTCCAGTTCCGGTATTGCCGGGTTCAGTTGATGGAATGCAGGAATGACGTATTCATAAAAGCAGGTTAGCACTGAAGATGGATTGCCCGGTAATCCAAAAACATACTTGCGCTCTAGCTTTCCAAAATAGAGTGGTTTCCCTGGCTTTTGTTTGACGTGATGAAATAATTTTGTAATTCCAATAGAATCCGCTGCATTTAAAACAAAGTCGTAATCTCCAACACTAACCCCACCGGTCAGCAAAACGACATCTGAAGATTCTAATGATTTCACTAAAGCATCCCTGATTTCATTCTGTTCATCCTTCACCTTATATACTTTTACCTCACCTATATTGAGTTTTTTCAATGCGGCAAGCAATGCAAATGAATTGCATTCATACACTTGTCCGTGTTGAAGAAGATGTCCCGGCTCTACCAACTCGTTTCCGGTAACGATGACGCTTACTGACGGCATCTTGAAAATATCAACATGCTCAATTCCAATGCTTGCTAAAAAACCAATTGCAGCCGGTGATAAATAAATACCCTTTTCAAGTGCCATTTGCCCCGATTTTATTTCTGAACCTTTTAACCGCACAGCATTTCCCTTCGGTAAACTTAAATCATCAATCATTAAAAATTCATTCTGTACCGAAGTTCGCTCCTGCATCACTACAGTATCAGCTCCATCAGGAACCGGAGCTCCCGTAAATATCCGTGTGGCACAACCTTGATGCAAAACATCTTTTAAAGCAGCTCCTGCAGCTACCTCCCCTTTTATTTTCAATTTATGACCACCCTGCCAATGTTCATACATAAAGGCATATCCATCCATTGCGGATTGATTAAATGGAGGGATATCGGTGAATGCAGTAACATCCTTGGCTAAGACACAACCCGCGGCATTATTTAATGACGTGGTCACTACTGGCAATGGGTGACATTGATTTTTTAAAATTAATTTTGCTTCGCTTACGGTGATCATGATCTTATTTTATCCACCAATGGTAATCATACTTCGATTTTGAATTTCTTCTGCCTGCAAGGATAAAAAATCGCTTGTAAATTGACCACCAAGTTCCTTATGCTTGTTTAAAATGCTTTGTCTAATTAAAGGCATCAGGTCTTCCCCATTTCTAAAAGGAGTGAGCAAATCCGTTTCTTCTTTTGAAAACAAACAGTTTTTGATTTTTCCATCTGCAGTCAGGCGAATGCGATTGCATCCATCACAGAATGGAGCACTCATCGTGCTGATTACTGAGAATGTACCGGAATGATTTAACACTTTATATTTTTTTGCAGTGGCATGCTGCTGATCCTGAAGTTTTATTACCGTAAACTTTTCTTCAACAGTCTCCAGGATTTGTTTCCAGGTAAATACTTTTTCACTATTCCATTTATTTCCGCTAAATGGCATAAACTCGATAAAACGAACATGAATAGGGACATTTTTGGTCCATTCCACAAAATCATTGATTTCATTATCGTTCAATCCTTTCATCACCACCATGTTCACTTTAACATGAAATTTATGTTGAATCATCAAATTGATGTTATCATAAACTTGCTGAAATAAATTTCGTCGGGTGAGCACATGAAATTTCTCTGGTTGTAAAGTGTCCAGACTGATGTTCAATGAACGAATATTAGCTTCTTTAAATTCATTTAAAAAATGATGTAACCGAACACCATTCGTAGTAATCGTTAACCTCACCTTCAAATTTGCTAAGGCAAGAATAATTTTACCGGCATCTTTACGAATTAAAGGTTCTCCGCCGGTAAGTCTAATTTTCGTGATCCCATGCTCTACAAACAGTTTCGCTATTTCAGTGATTTCATTGCATTGCATTAATTGTGAAGCCGGAGTAAATTCATATTCTTCTTCCGGCATACAATAAAAACAGCGCAAATTGCAATTATCCGTAAGCGATATCCTAAGATAATTATGTATGCGACCAAATGAATCTGTAATCATGTGCTTCTTTCACTGAATAATAAAGATATCAACCAACAAAGTTAGTTCTTGCCGGGCAACTTCAATCTATTTAAATAATCAATCCATTAATTATTCCCGGGAATCTTGAAGTTTGAATTCGCCTTTACTGTTTGCTTAGAAAATTTTCGGCGATCATACAACGGGCACTCCCTCCTCCGATACTTTCAATCGTAGATATATTCACAGGTATGAGTTCGGTTCGTTTACTGAGCAGGCTGATTTGTTCTTTAGTCAAAGATTGAAACGCTGTTTCTGAAAGTATCAAAAATCGTTTTCCTATCCTGTTTTTAATTTCAAGCATATTTCCTGCAAATTTTGACATTTGCTCAAATGAAATATCAATCAGTTCTTTGCCTGTATTTTTAAAATTTTCCCGCAATGACCAATTGGCCGCAGCCTGAACCTGCTACCTAACCCGGCAATGCATAACCCGTAACGCGTAACCCGAAACCCGAAACCCGTAACTATTAAACCCTCAATTCATGGCATCCAC
>JBGAWX010000183.1:0-7297 GCA_044227375.1 Saprospiraceae bacterium | reverse complement strand
CTTTAAGCCATCACTGGCATTTTCAGCCTGGATGCAAAAGTCAACCAAATCTGTTTTCGAACAAAAATGTTTGATCAGGTCGCCGATCAACGGATCATCATCGATAACAAGACATCTTAGAGCCATATGCGAGCCTAAACTTACGACAATTCCATCTGAGGCTGGTTATCCTTTCAGATTACAAAAAACCCCTTTTATCAATAATTTAGCCTGGTTTAAAGAATTGAAATGCAGGGCATGCAGATGCTTTCTTAGCTTTGGCTCATTAATTATTTCCGGTGGATCCTAAAGTGGATTCTTCTATTAAACTCAATGTTGCTTTACCGGATATAGCCTTATTTTGAGATTAGTTAATCATTTATTTTCATATTAGTAGTTTTGGAAAAACGATCTCAGTCATCCAAAAACATTTTCAGAGAGGATCTGAATGTAATGTAGGTTTTTGGATGGCTGGGTGTTTTTATTATTTAAAAATCTAATTCTAAAAACAAAAACCGGACGATGAAAAAGTTAATTTACACACTTCTTTTAGGCCTGATTCTAGTGCTGCCGAACGCCAGGAGTCAGGGTAACAAATCCCAAACCTTTAAACCGAGTCTTGCCACCAAATGGCTGGATATCGCACTGGAAGTAACTGCCAATGATGTGGATCGGGTGGGTGCTAAACCGACGGTACAATCCAGAACATTGGGGATCGCAGTCACCGCAATGTATGATGCATGGGCTGCTTATGATTCCAAAGCAGTAGGAACCCGCTTCGGAGGTAAACTCAGAAGACCTGTTTCTGAAAGGACGCTAAAGAACAAGGAAACTGCAATCAGTTATGCAATGCTGCATGTGCTTCAGGATTTGTATCCGGAAGACAAACAGTACATTCTGGATGAATTTAAAAAAATGGGCTACAATCCCAATAATGCTACCAAGGATAAAACCAAGGCAGAAGGAATCGGTAATGTAGTTGCTGAGTCCATCATTAATTACCGTCACAATGATGGCGCAAATCAGCTGGGTAACGAACCGGGATCTGACGGACATCCGTATTCAGATTATACGTATTACAAGGCTGTAAATACCTACAAACATGTGATAGATCCTGACAGATGGCATCCCTTGCCGTTTGTTAAACCTAATGGAGACACTTTTCTTGTAAACTTTCTTACTCCGCATTGGTACCGTGTGAAGCCTTTTGGATTGAAATCGGCATCCCAGTTCAGAGCTCCTGATTACCCCAAAGTAGGATCAGAGCAATTGAAGAAAGAAGTTGATGAAGTCATTGATTTCAATGCAAATTTAACTGCTGAGCGAAAAGCAACCATTGAGTTTATGAGAGATGGTCCAAGATCTACAGGTCAATCAGGACATTGGTTGAGATTTGCTCAAATGGTTTCAATGAGGGATAAAAACGATATTGATCGCGATGTGAAATTGTATTTTGCAGTAGGCAATACTGCGATGGATGCATTCATTGCCTGTTGGGAAACAAAACGATTCTATGATAGCGCAAGACCCTGGTCATTGGTTCGGTATTATTATAAGGGACAACAGATTCAGGGATGGGGTGGTCCGGATAAAGGAACGGTAACAATACCTGCAGACAGATGGCATCCCTATTCTCCGGCAAATTTTGTGTCCCCTCCGTTTCCGGCCTACACTTCCGGTCATAGTACAGTCAGTGGCGCATGTGGTAAAATGCTTGAGTTGTTTACAGGTAGTGACCGTTTCGGTGAAACAGAGATCAGAAGACCAGGTATCATTACAGAAACTCCCGGAGATCCTGTTTCATTACCACTTCCAACATTCACGGCTACAGCCGACATGGCTGGAATTTCAAGGGTTATGGGAGGATATCATATTCAAACCGATAATATAGAAGGTTTGAAAATGGGTCGAAACATTGCGCAGTATTTGTGGAAAGATGTAATTCAGAAATATTTTGACGGAACCTATAAGGGGAATAATTGAAAGAGGCAAGAGGCATTAGGTAAGAGGCAATAGGCAAGTGGTAATCCCGATGGTGATCAGAAACAAGGAAACAAAAATTTTAAGATTAATAAAAAAGGTGCATTAAAAAAATGCACCTTTTTTATTGGATCAGTAAAAAAAATTGTCCATTGTCCATTGTCCATTGTCAATTGTCACTGTCCTTCTCTCTTCTCCGGTGTTTTACCACTTTGGCGTCGATGTAGAAAATAATTTCTTCAGCGATGTTTTTGGATTGGTCACCAACGCGTTCCAGTTTTCGAATGATCGACAAGACGTGTAAGGTCTGTCTTCGTTGCTGGGGAAATTTATCCAGGCATTCTATAGCTTTATAACTTGCAACATCATTTAATTTATCCAGCATCTTGTCGCGCTTGTAAACTGTTCTTGCCAATTTGGTATTTTCAAGCAGGTACGCTTCACGCAAGTCTTTGACCATTTCAATACAAATATCAAGCATCTTATCTGCTTCCATGTGGGATATGATGTCTGCGTTGACCTCTTCATCAGTGTCTGAAATAAATTCAGAAATTCCGCATGCGATGTCTGCAATTCGTTCGAGATTGGTATTGATTTTTAAAGTAGAGAGGACAAACCTCAGGTCGGATGCCACAGGTTGCAGTAAAGCAATAAAGTCTTCACAAGCTCTGTCGATCGTCAATTCGTAAGCATTAACTCTTTTTTCTGTTTCCTGAATTTCCATGGCCAGATCCTTGTCAAAAGATTTAAAGGAAACATCTGTTTTGTCAAGTTGCTTGATCACGAGATCCCACATAGACAAGAGCTTGTCCCTGAGTTCCTGTATTTCATTTTCTAAGTGAAGCATTGGTAAATAGTTTGTTAGCCGAAACGACCGGTTATATAATTTTCTGTTTGTTGTTTTTCCGGATTTGTAAAAATCTTTTTCGTTTTATCAAATTCTACAAGATCGCCCAGTAGAAAAAATCCTGTAAAATCACTTACCCGGCTCGCCTGTTGCATATTGTGAGTTACAATGATTATTGTAAAATTATTTTTCAATTCATAAATGAGTTCTTCGATTTTACTTGTGGATATCGGATCCAGTGCAGAAGCAGGTTCGTCCATCAAAAGGATTTCCGGTTCAACTGCCAGAGCTCTGGCAATGCACAATCGTTGTTGTTGGCCACCGGATAGTTCGAACGCCGATTTTTTCAATTTATCTTTTACTTCTTCCCAAAGCGCGGCTTGTTTTAAAGACTTTTCAACTTGTTCTTCAATTTTCTTTTTGTCTTGTATGCCATTAACCCGAAGACCATAGGCCACATTTTCAAAAATGCTTTTAGGAAATGGATTTGGTTTTTGAAATACCATTCCGATATTTCTTCTCAATTGGTCGATTTCAGTTTTCTTAATTTTGTAGATGTCTTTTTTGTCAATTAATATTTCACCTTTAATCTTCACATTTTCTATCAAATCATTCATCCGGTTAAATAATCTTAGATAGGTGGACTTGCCGCAACCTGAAGGACCGATCAATGCGGTTACGGTTTTTTCGGTAATCTGCATGCTTACATTTTTCAAAGCATGAAAGTCCCCGTAAAACAAATCCACATTTTTTGTTTCTAGTTTAAAACTCATGAGTTTATTTCATTTTAACTTTTTTGCTAAAATAGTTTCTCAAATAATTGGCGAGCAAATTGACAAACAAAACAATGGCAATAAGGATTACAGCAGTGCCATATGCTATCGGTTTGCTGGATTCAATATCCGTACCACTTGTTGAAATGACGTATAAGTGATAGGGTAATGCCATGCACTGGTCCAAAACGGAATCCGGTAATTTTGGTAAAAAATATGCGGCAACAGTAAACAGAATGGGTGCCGTCTCCCCGGACACTCTTCCAATGCCAAGAATTAATCCGGTGATGATATTCGGAAATGCAATGGGCAAAACGACTTTACGGATGGTGATTAATTTAGATGCACCTAAGGCATAACTGGCATGTCTGAAAGTATCTTCAACCGATTTAAGGCTCTCTTCAGTAGTCCGGATGATCAGCGGAAGTGCAAGTAATGCAAGGGTAAGTGAACCTGCCAATATCGAAGCTCCAAAATTCAATTGATTCACGAATAAAGCCATTCCGAACAATCCAAAAACTATGGATGGAACTCCTGCAAGATTATTGGTCATCAACTTAATAAATTGTTTGATCTTACCTTCTCTGGCGTATTCATTGACATAGATGCCGGATAACAATCCGATAGGAAATGCAATAATCATGCTGCCGGCTACCAGATAGGAAGTGCCTACGATTGCAGGCAATATACCGCCTTTGGTCATTCCGTCTGTTGGCATCGTACTGAAAAATTCCCAATTGATTACACCAATTCCTCTTTTCAGGATAAAATATAAGATCAGAATGAGAATTGCAATGATGATGTACGAAATGAAACGAGCCATCCAAAACATGATGTTCTGATTGCGCATTTTTTTTCTATCGATATATTTTGGAAACTCGAGCATGATGTTTAAGCCATTCTTCTCTTTTTGGAAATACGTTCAGCAATGATGTTCGTCACAAGGGTAATTAGAAATAACATGCAGGCCAAAGCGAACAATGATTTGAAATGCAGTCCTCCAAAGGAAGCTTCGCCAAGCTCAGCGGCAATGGTTGCAGGGATGGTTCTAACCGGTTGGAGCAGACTTGTGGGAATAGTAGCCGCATTACCGGTTACCATCAATACCGCCATAGTTTCCCCAATAGCTGTGTGTTGCTCCCAAAGCCAGGCTTGCTTCTTTCATCGCTCTGGGACATGTCCTAATTGCATCCTCAGAAACGGTGATGATGGTGGGAAGTGCCATGATGGCTAATAACAAAGAACCTGCTAGTGCGGTTTCTCCAACAGCCAGATGAAATGTGCTTTGTAAAAAAGGTACAATCACCACAAGTCCGAAGAACCCATAAACCACCGAAGGAATGCCGGATAATAATTCAATTACTGGCTTTAAAATTTTTCGGACCCGTTCATCTGCGATTTCAGCAAGGTATATGGATGCTGCAAGTCCGAGTGGAAGAGCAAATAAAATGGCGAAAAAACTCACGAGTAAAGTGCCCAGAAGCAAAGGCAGTGTACCCATTATTGCAGCAGGTTGCGCTGTGGGATACCATTCTTCACCACTTAAGAAAGTCCATAAACTGATCTTGTCAATTTTGATTTCTTTGGTTCCGGCGGATAAATTGAGAATGCGTTCCGAAAAAAAAGCCAGAGCGCCTGGTACGCTATCTATATAATGATTTACACATACACTGAGATATTCGTAATTCGCTCCTAACTGTTCTTTGGTAAAAAGCGATTCGAGATCATCAACCTTAATCGTTTTAATGGTTTCATTTTTTCCGGCAAGCTGTGACCAGTTCGTTATTTTCTGATCGAAAATATTTTTGACATCGAGGTCTGATAATTTTTGAACAGGATTGTCTACATTCACAAACAATGCATAATTCTCTTCAAGCGGGGAAGAGTTAATAAACGAGACCCCTTCTTTAAACAGGAAAAATACAATCAATAAAACAATAAAAGCTGAGATAAATCCACAGCCTTTAATGATCCATTCTATAAGATATTCAAAAAATCGATTCAAGTATTTTTTTTGTTTACATCAATGGAATATATCCAACTTCTTCAACTAATTTCTGACCTTCCGGTGACAGACAATAATCAACATAAGCCTTGACTTTATCCATTTTTTTGACATCGTAAATATAATAAAGAGGTCTTGAAATTGGATAGGTTTTATCTTTTGCGGATTGTAAACTGGGAGCAACAAATGTTTTGCCCTCGTCATAAGATACGTGGATGGCTTTAATATCTGAAGTCATATAAGCAAGACCAATATAGCCAATAGCGCCTTTGGTTTGGCTTATGGATTGTACAATAGCTCCGGTTGCCGGCATGTTTAATACAGTGTTTGCATAATTCTTTTTATTCATGACATGCTCCTTGAAAAATTCATAAGTTCCGGAACTGTTTTCACGGGAATACACCACGATTTTTGCATCGTCGCCACCTACATCTTTCCAGTTGGTTATTTCGCCGGTAAATATTTTTTCCAGTTGTTCACGGGTCAGGTTGTTGACTTTGTTTTCAGGATGAACTACAACCGCTAATGCATCTACAGCAATGGTTTTAACTTCAATGTTGATTTGTTTTTCCTGAAGTTTCAACTTTTCTTCGCCTTTCAGATCGCGGGATGACATGGCGATGTCGGTATTGCCATCCATGAGTGCAGTGATCCCGGTTCCGCTGCCACCACCTACCACCGTGATAGAAAAATCTGCATTATTTTTCATAAAGGTCTCCGCTTCTTTCTGTGCAAGGGGTAAAACTGTATCGCTTCCTTTTACTTCTATGGATTTTGAATCAGAATTTTTTTTGTCCTGATTTGCAGAAGTACAGGCTAAGGTTAAAATGGTAATTGATAAAAACAGGTTGAATAATTTCATAATACAGTATTTTAAAATTTAAATTGAGTTCGTATGGTGAGTACATTGTCTTTAAGATCATTCTCAAATCCGTTAAAATTCGGATTAAGTGCTTTTTTGGTAACTTGCCCTGTAGCGGGATTGACCACATCTTCAGATGGCGCTTTTTCATTGCTTACGATATCGTAATACACCATTAAATACATGTTGTGATAATAATAGTTCAATCCCAAACCGAGTGTGGAATATTTTAAATCAGTTGGATTCAAATTGGTACCCATTCCAAAATCGGTTTCCGCAGCATCTGAATTCGGATCATACCAATCGTATTTTGCAACAAATTGAAGATTGGTCGATCCTATATTTTGTAAGAAGAATGAAGAGAAACCAGTGAATTTACGAAGGTAAGTATCAAAATTTGGAGCTGTTGCAGATTTTGGACTCTCGGTTGTTTTAGATGAACCGGGTTGTGTACCGCTAATGAACTCTGCACGTAATGTGGTCTTACCGATCGGAAGTTTAAAAGAGTATTGCACATCAGCGCCAACATATTGCCGCAGGGCAGAGGATCCTTTTGTATTCACAAGGGTGTCCTGTAAAATAAATTGTTTTAATCCATTTACAGTTTTTGTTTCGAAAAGGTTTTTACTTCCCTGGATCAAACTCCCATGGTAGAAAGAAATACATCCGGAAATATTACTTGATGAAAGTTTTTTGTCTATGGAAATTCTGGCGATGATATCTTTATAGGAATCCACATCGGTAGCTGTGGTATTCCCGTTGAATACCCCGGCTTCAATTAAAAATGGTTTGCAATTCAAATAACTCAATTTGAAACCAAGATCCGCCTCTGAAGGTAATAATAAGGATGT
>JBGAWX010000182.1:0-7359 GCA_044227375.1 Saprospiraceae bacterium | reverse complement strand
TTTAATGGAAGAAAGCAATGTAAATCCATTTTAAAAGAGATCAATACTTTTCATTCAGACATACAAGCAAAAATGAAAACTGCAACTCCAGCAGAGAAAGAAATTCTGAATTCATTGGATAAACAAGCAACGTTATTTGAAAATGCATCAGGAAGTAAGGAACCAAGTTTGAATAAATTGAACAATGCGTTTGCTGCAATATTCAATACTCTTGAGGAAAGTGACCGGCCTCCAACACAGCAAACAGTTGTTGCATTGATAAAAGCAAATAGTGAGCTTAAAGAGTTGATTGGGAAATGGAGAATGATAAAGGAGAAGATTGGAGAGTTGTAAGACTTATATAGAAAGTGCGCGTTGTTCCTCAGCCAGAAACCTACCCTGATTTGTTTCAGCAAGCTGAAACAAATCTCCCTCCCTTTTCGCTGACGCTCAAATGGAGGGAAAAATTAATTTTTCCCTCATGACTACTGACTCATCCCCTCTTTGTGAGCGCTAGCGAACAGAGAGGGGACCCTGCCGATAGGTGGAGGGGTGAGTCCTCCCACTCGCCCTTTGGCAAAATCACCCTCGTTTTGCAATTCGCTTTAAATTTATTGATGATGATTTTATAAAATAATTTCATACTCAATTCATTCAATAAATATCTTTACGATCACTCAGCTCAACAACCAATGACCAAATCAAATTCCCAATCTCCATACGCTGCACTTAAATACAAACAATTTGTCGCATTCATTTTTGCGAATTGTTTTATTACCATGGCCATACTAATTCAGGAAGTGGTATTGGGCTATTCTATTTACAAAATGACACACGATCCACTGGCATTGGGATTTATTGGATTGGCAGAAGCCATACCTTATATTTCAATAGTATTGTTCGGCGGACATCTGGCAGATCGCATGAATAAAACCCTACTCATGAAATTGAGCCTTGGTGTCATCATTGCAGGTTCATTGCTTTTAATTTGGGCAACCTCACCATCAACCGGACTTTCACAGAATACATTATTAATCGCTGTATATAGCATCATCGTGTTGATTGGTTTTTCAAAAGGATTCTATAGCCCATCATCAAATTCACTTACTGCGTTTTTAATACCCAAACCTGTTTTTACAAATGCTGCAACCTGGAAGAGCTCATCCTGGCAGGCGGGCGCTGTTATTGGTCCCGGAATCGCAGGTTTTCTTTATGCCTATTTTGGATTGACCATAACACTTTGGATAGTTGTCGGTCTTTTTGTGATAGCGATGTTACTCATCAATACAATCACGTCACCGGATGTTCCTGTTGCCAACGCAAATACTGTAAATATTTTCAAATCTCTTAAAGAAGGAATTGCCTATGTGTTCAATACTAAAATTATTTTATACTCCATTTCGCTGGATTTATTTTCAGTTTTGTTTGGAGGGGTAATGGCCTTGCTCCCCATTTATTCTGAAGATATTTTACATGTTGGAGCACAAGGCCTGGGAATACTCCGTGCTGCACCCTCGGTTGGTGCCGGATTGACCATGTTGCTGCTAATTTATTATCCACCTACAAATAATGCCTGGCGAAATCTTTTGCTCTCCATTGCAGGTTTTGGAATTGCAACATTAGTATTTGCAGTTTCTAAAAATGTTTGGCTTTCTGCAATTGCGCTTTTCTTTACTGGTGCATTCGATAGTATTAGTGTAGTCATCCGGTCGGCCATCATTTATTTTTTTACACCGGATGAAATGCGTGGACGGGTCTCCTCAGTAAATGGAATCTTTGTCAGCTCTTCCAACGAATTGGGTGCATTTGAATCGGGTGTAGCCGCAAAATTATTGGGCACTGTTCCTTCTGTGATATTTGGAGGAGCAATGACGATGATTATTGTAACGATCACCTGGTTTAAGTCTAAAGAGTTTTTTAATTTGAAAATTGATAAATAATTTCTTTTTTATGTGCTCTATGTATCTATGAGGTTGAGAAAATAAGTGAACCAGATAGACAGATAGAGCACATAGATTTTCAAATAATCTCCTTTACTTTGTCTTCTAAATCATAAATCATGGAACAATCATACAAAAATTGCCAGAGCTGTGGAATGCCTTTGAAAAAAGACCCAATGGGTGGAGGAACTAATGCTGATGGCTCAAAGAGCGTAATGTATTGCAGTCACTGCTATAAAGGTGGCGCTTTTACACAACCAGATATTACTGCTCTCCAAATGCAAGAACTTGTAAAAGGAAAATTAAAGGAGATGGGATTTCCTGGATTTTTAGCCGGCTGGTTTTCCAAAGGCGTGCCGAAACTGGAGCGATGGAAAAATTAGAATTCTGACACTAATCTTTCAATAAAAACTCTAGAATATTTGCAATATTTGAATATTTAAAATTGAGTATTGAATATTCAATATTCAATACTCAATGTTCAATTCTTATTATAAAAAAAGAGGATCTAACTGTTTAGATCCTCTTTTGGTAAAAGACAGGTGGATAAACTGATCTTACAAGAACCAATGTTGAGTCAATCCAACTTTACAAATGGTAAATTATATGTCGTATTAATTACAATGCAAATATAGAGTTGACATCAATAGGAAAATCCAAGAATGATGTTATGAAATGATTATTGAAAAGTAAAGTAGTCCCCAAAATAAAAAAGCCATTCCCGCAATGGAATGGCTTTGATGTAAATATAAACTAAATGTTTACGCAATATGATTTCGAGTGCGTTGTTCCGCACTATATATCAGATTATTGAATGATAAATTTCTGCATTCTGCCTTCCAATTTAATGAGATACATTCCTTTTGGCAAGCCACTTACGTTTGCATGATCTGTATTAAATCCATGTGAAATCAATTTTCCGGAAATGTCAAATACACCATAGGAAATGACTTCATGCCCGAAATTCAATACTCCGTTTGAAACAGGATTAGGATAAACCGCTGTAAATTTTGCTTTTTCAATTTCATCATGAGTACTGACTAAATTATCCAATACCGGATTGCTTTTAAAATTCGCTCCTTCACATGCTGGAGAGACCATGAACACCGGACGAAAATCAGGTGTGGTGGAAGATGCCACCGGATTGATCAATACCGTACCGGCAGTGAATGGTACCGGATCAATATTATTCGCCAAATCGCCACCGCTTTTTAACCAATTGGTCAATGCATTTAACTTTGGTCCACAACCCGCTGCACGCGCCACTTCTACCAAACCATTAGCTGTGGTGTCCGTTGAAGAGGTAAATGCTGAAGAGGTATTCACAATTAAGTTGTTTGCAAAAGAAAGTTGTTTGCTATGTACATCGACTGATGTATTTGGGTTGACTAATGCCAAAGCCCCCGGATAATTTGTATTTCGCACGCAGCTATCACCATCAATCATTAAAAAATTCCGGTACCCCATGAAAATGCTGTTGACGATTCTTAAACTTGAGTTTCTTCTGATCCTTGCACCGCGACGGAATGCTGCTTTAGTTACTGAATTCATGTCTGTATATTTAGAACCCACCGGAACCGGACCAACCATGGTATAATTTGAAAAAACTCCGCTGGTGTAAGGTGCCGGTAAACTGGCTGTACCCGTGGCTTCATTATCGCTTTCAAATCCTTCAGATGTAGAAGCACCGGAAGGCAAGGAATATGTCAGGTCATAATATGCAGAATCGCGCACCCCAATTCCAAATTGACTGATTCCGTTATATCCATTATCTGTATCAAAATCATCATCTGTTCCTTTCCATGCGATCAAATGACTGGTATTGACAGAACCGCCAAACCATTCAAAGGAATCATCATTAGAATACGATGCCTGAACGTGATGGATTATTGTACCTGATCCAACAGCACCTAAAGTCAATGCATTGATTTCTTTATTGGTCTCGAATGCCAATCCACCGAATTCAAGACGCAAATAAGATATGCTTCCGGAATTATCCAGTGGATTCGTTCCTCCAAAATGTGCAAGGTTTGCATCAAACGTAACGTTGTTAAATCCTTCCATTTGCACGGCATCTGTTGCGGCATTCCACAAATTATGTATAGATCTTCCAGAAATTAATAATCCTCCCCAGTCTCCTCTTTCGCGGCTTCCAACTGTTTTTGCAGAGGTAATGACTACTGGATTGTTTTTACTTCCATTGATTTCAATTTGTCCTCCGCGTTCCACAATAATGGATGCATAATTTTTTGGAGAACTGTTTACATCAGATAGTGCACGGATTATAGTACCCGCAGGAATTACCAATTTAGCACCGCTTCGCACCACAACAAATCCTTTCAACAAATACACTTTAGAAGCATCAAGTGTCAATGTAGTTCCGGCATCAATATTTTTTTCGCCGGGTATTTGTAAACTGGACAACATTCCATTTAATGTGATGGTATCTGTTGGATCCGGATATGCCGAATTCTTTGGATCAAAGTTCGTCCAACCCGATGTCCAATCATCACTTGAAGACATTGCACCGACATAATCTGTAGGTTGCAAATTAAATCCGGAAAGAACCGGATTGTTATTAAAATTAGAACCTTCCAACGCTGGTGACATCACTGACACAGGTCGAAAATCAGGATTGGCGGATGAAGCCATCGGATTGATCAATACAGTTCCGGGTGTAAATGAAACCGGATCGATGTTATTTGCCAATTCACCACCGCTTTTTACCCAGTTTGTCAATGCATTTAATTTTGCTCCGCTACCTGCAGCACGAGCTACTTCTACCAATCCATTGGCAGTTGTATCTGTTGTTGAGGTAAATGCATTAGATGTATTTACAATTAAGTTGTTGGCATATGCAATTTGCTTGCTCTTCACATCAACCGCTGTATTGGGATTGACTAATGCCAAAGCACCTGGATAATTTGTATTTCGAACACAGCTATCTCCATCAATCATTAAAAAATTTCGGTACCCCATGAAAATGCTGTTGACAATTCTTAAACTCGAGTTTCTTCTGATCCTTGCACCACGCCGGAATGCTGCTTTTGTTGCCGCATTCATGTCGGTATATTTAGAACCTACCGGAACCGGACCAACCATAGTATAATTAGAAAATACCGCACTTGTATATGGTCCTGATAAATTCGCAGTACCTGTTGCTTCGTTATCACTTTCAAATCCTTCGGAAGTCGAAGCACCTGATGGCAGCGTATAAGTTAAATCATAATATGCGGAATCGCGCACACCAATTCCAAATTGATTGATTCCGTAATATCCATTGTCTGTATCAAAGTCATCATCCGTTCCTTTCCAAGCAATCAAATGACTAGTGTTGACAGAACCGCCAAACCATTCAAAGGAATCATCATTGGAATAAGATGCCTGAACGTGATGAATCACCGTTCCTGATCCAACGGAACCTAAAGTCAATGCATTGATTTCTTTATTAGTCTCAAAAGCCAAACCACCAAACTCAAGGCGTAGAAAACTTATCGTACCTGAATTGTCGAATGGATCTGTCCCACCAAAATGTGCAAGATTTGCATCAAACGTAACGTTGTTAAATCCTTCCATTTGCACGGCATCGGTACCTGCGTTCCATAAATTGTGTGAAGATTTTCCGGCAACCAACAAACCTCCCCAATCTCCTCGTTCACGACTTCCAACAGGTTTTGCAGAAGTTATGACAACAGGTTTGTTATTCTCCCCTGTGATTTCGATTTGTCCTCCACGCTCAACAATAATGGAAGCATAATTTTTAGGAGAACTGTTGACATCAGATAGTGCACGGATTATAGTTCCTGCAGGGATAACCAATTTGGCTCCACTTCTTACGACCACCAATCCCTTTAATAAGTACACCTTAGTTGCATCGAGCACTAAAGTATTTCCTGATGCAATATTTTTTTCACCAGGTATTGGCAAATTGGTCAACATTCCATTCAAGCTTATGGTATCGGTTGGATCCGGATATGCTGTATTTTTTGGATCGAAGTTGGTCCAGCCCCGCGTCCAGTCACTGGATGCATCTTTGGACAAAGCACCTACATAATCTGTAGTTGTTAATTTAAAATTGCTTTGCGAATTTAAGTTTACAGTAAAAACAATTGACAAAGCAATGAGTGCAAGTAAATGTCTTTTCATTGTGAATAATTTTTTTATTTGATTTTAATTAATTACTTTCCAGAATCCATAGACACAACTTGCTGGATGTTCTTTTTAGTGCCGGGTGTTTCAGCTGATTTAAAATGAATAACTCAGACCCAAAGTCGTCGTAAATCCGTTACTAAAAATGTACATCAATCGATCCGCGTTTGCATCAGTTGATTCGCTAAACTTTCCATCATGATTTACATCCTGATAATACACTAAATCATCATGAAGTAAATCACCAAATGTTAGTTTGATATTAATATTTTTAATTGTCTTTCCAATTTGAAAGTCAACAACATTACGGGGATCTTCATAGATGTCCTGACGGGTATTTCCGAATTTAGGATCCACACCTACAAATGCAATGCGTCGGCCCACCCTGTTCAATCCAATATTGCACGACCAGCCATTGTCCGGGTTTTCATATTGCAATCTTGCATTGATTATATAGGGAGATTGTCCCTGCAACGGTCTGTCTGATTTGGCCTGACTGCCTTCATTAAAACTGAGTTCAGAATGAATGATCGATAAATTGGAATAAATCGCGAGATCTTTAAAAAATCCGGAGGATCCCAAAAAGTCTAATTTTTTCTTTAATTCAAATTCCAAACCATAAATCTTTGCAGATTTTTCATTGTGAAACGTGAAGGTGGTTTGAACCTGTGTGATATCCAAAGTCAACTCAATCGGATTATCAATAGATTTATAAAACCCGCCGATTGAAATCAGCTGCCCTCCCTGAGGATAAAATTCATAACGCAAATCAAAATTTTTGAGATTGGCGATTTGCAAATCCTTATTTCCTCTGATTTCAGCATTCTTGTCGAAGACAAAAAAAGCAAACGGAGCCAGTTCTCTGAATTCAGGTCTGTTCACTGAAGAAAAATAACTCCCGCGAATATTGGTTTTATCGTTTAATGAATACGTCAAATTCAGCGACGGAAGGATGGACATTTTTTTGATATCCGCAATCGGTGCATTGACTTTCTGATTTTCAACATTCAGATCGATGTCTTCAAAACGCAATCCATAAATGGCTCTTATTTTGTTAAAGTAACTTTGATCAACAGAAGCATAAAAGGCACTTACTGTTGATTTACCTTGATAATAAGAAAGGTCATCTGAAGTTTTTTCTATGAGAAATAATTTAGAAGCATCTATATTTTTAGATCCCAGGTCGATCTCGGGATTTAATGTAAGTTCGTTTGGTGAACCACCATATACAAAACTTCTTCCGGCAAATGTCCTGTCCCGGTTTTGATAATAATAACCTGCTTTGATCTCA
>JBGAWX010000181.1:0-7422 GCA_044227375.1 Saprospiraceae bacterium | reverse complement strand
GATGGGCTTTAAATAGATTGATCCCATATTCATATACGGTAAGGGAATCAGGCTTTCCTTTAAAATAAATGTGTTGCGGATCATGATAATTGGAAATTCCAATGATGTCATATCCAAGTTTGGAATATTCCCGAATCACATCATCATTGTTCTGCTTCATGCCATTCGTCAATCCACCCCAGGCTTTCGAATGGCCATGTAGATTCATTTTAAGCCAATCCGATTTCGAATTTTGATACGGATTGTAAATTGCGTCCCCCTTAAATTTAGTTCCTTCTTTTAATTGATATACAGGTGTAATGAAATGTTGAATGATTGTGATGATGATTGCTAATGCCAAAAAATATTTGACAAAAAGCAATACTAACTTCGAAAAAAATTTTAAAAATTTCAAGAATTGGAATTAATTGTGGAATGCAATGTACGACAGAAATTACAAATTACGTATCGCGAATTATAAGTTAAAAGTTTTCATTGATAATCAGATTACATCCAAAGGTTGGTGAATCATGCAGAGACTTACTGCAATCCAGGCGATTAATTTATTCCTCTTAGCTGACATGAATAATAAACTATTGACATCGTGACCTGCTCAATTGTTTACAGTTAAAGACATAAAATCAAAAAGCCCATAAACTTTTTCATGGGCTTTCGAACTTGTTAAAACAATTTATCTGAGCAAACAGAAACTTTATCTTTATGGGTATCTAAAACATTATTTTTAACTCATAACTCATAACTCCTGCCCGTCCGGCAGGCGGGCATAACTCCTGCCCGTCCGGCAGGCGGGCATAACTTATAACTTATAACTTATAACTTATCACTCATCACTTGTCTCATTCTCTCATATCTTGTAAATCGATTTTCCGGCAACTGGCGCATTCTTTTCACCATGTTATTATAAGAGCTTGTGGATTCCAATGGCAATTGATCATTGTTGCCTTCGTATTCATGAAGGATTCCATTGCCATCCCTGTAGTATCCTAAGCTTCTTTGGCTCGAACTAATAGTGATTGCCGGGTATATCTTTTGAGTTGTGAAAGTCGGTTCTGGATTTTCTTCGGTAAAACCTGCATTTACTGGTGCGCAATTTGAAAAGAGCAGGCTTACAAAAAGCAATAGAATCATTGATTTCATGACTGAATGTTTAATGATGATTAAAAAATATTTAATTGACAATACAAAGGTATTTTCAGTGTGGACTATCTTTGTAGTCCAGATTTAAGATGTAAACTAGTCCGGTTATGCTGCCATGGTTAACAATGATCCCCTTGCAAAAAGATGCAGAGATGCCTGTATACCTCCAATTGGCCAATGGCATTATTAAAGAAATCAAAAACGGAGTCATAAAGCCAGGAACAAAAATGCCGGGTACTCGACAGATGGCTGAGCATTTAAAAATCAACCGTCAGACCGTTGTGAAGGCTTATGATGAATTAAACGCACAGGGGTGGTTTGATTTAAAAGAATCGCAGGGCACATTTGTAAGCAAACAATTGCCTGAATTTACTCCAAAACGTATTTCAATTACACAAAAGGAATTTCAGCACGCTAATAAAACGGGTTACACTTTTAAATTGAATTCATTCATACACGCACCAGCGAATACAAACAGGCACATAACCGGATTTCATGATGGACCGGATGTGAGGTTGATTCCTGTGGAATTATTAAGCAGAGGCTACAAGAGTATATTGAGTCGCAAAGGGGGATTGCTGTTGCTGTCCTATATAGATCCGGAAGGAAGACAATATGTGAGAAAGGCAATTTCAGATTATTTGAATTCAACGCGGGGTTTGCAAACTACAGAAGAGAATCTGATGATCACGCGCGGAGCACAGATGGCCATGTATATGCTTGCCAATACATTAATCTCAAATGACGATGTAGTAATTGTCGGAGCCTTGAGTTTTATTTATGCAGATTATTGTTTTATAAATGCAGGTGCCAAATTAATACGTGTATCGGTTGATGAAGATGGTATTGATGTGGATGCCGTTGAAAAAGTTTGCCAAAAGAGAAAAATTCGCGCCATTTATCTCACTTCACATCACCATTTTCCTACTACCGTTACGCTTTGTGCAGCAAGAAGAATGAAATTGGTACATCTGGCCGAACGATACCGGTTCATCATCATTGAAGACGACTACGATTATGAATTTCATTATGAGAGCAGTCCGATACTTCCATTGGCGAGTGTGGACAAGCAGGGGATGGTGGTCTATATTGGATCTTTCAGTAAGTCGATTTCACCTGCAATTCGCATCGGATACATCGTGGCTCCTCCAAATCTGATTACAGAATTAAAAAAAGTACGACAAATTATAGATGTGCAGGGTGATCCGATCATAGAACAGACAGTTGCGGAGATGCTCAATGAAGGACAGATCAGACGGCATATGAAAAAGGTAATTAAAATATATAAAGAGCGCAGGGATTTTATAGCATCTCAACTTAAAGAACGGTTATCGGATGTCATAGATTTTAAGGTTCCTGAAGGAGGCCTGTCCATTTGGGCAAAGTTTGATAAAAAAATTGTACTGCCGGAATTGTCGGATAGACTTCTGCAAAAAGAAGTCATACTTTCTAAAGGTTTAATTCATGATATCGCGGCGGGTAAAAAATTAAATTGCACGAGGATGGGGTTTGCCTGGATGAATGGGAAAGAAGCGGAGCGGGCCATTGATATTCTTGAAAAAACAATTAGGAATAAATGAAAATTTAAAAATAGTGTATATAATTTTTCATTTTTCATTTTTCATTTTTCATTTTTGATGGGTTTGATAAATCCATGTTTCACCAAAAGCAACTCCTCTTCCTGAATCAGTCCAACACCGGGTGCATAATACTTGTATTCTTTTTCTTTTGGTTTGAGTGCATTCGTTTCTTCTGTTTTCAGACAATTGATAAAATAGCCTGAGGGAGTTTTTACCATTTCGGAAGTACTGATGATTTCTGCACGATCCATTGCAATGCCGGGTGCATATTCCTGGTAGTATTTTGCACCCTGTAAAATAACACCGGGCATTATGATTCCGGATTTATTATTTCCTTCTGTAATCCATGCTCCTTCGTGACTGACTATTTTTCCCTTCTTGTAAATATCTACTTCTTCACCAAAGTAATGGATGCTTCCGGTTTCTTTACACATTGCAAAGAAGTTTCTGGATATTTCTACGAGCTCACCATTTTCTGATTCTCTTTCTTCAACCACCCTGGTTTCAATACCGCCTATAGTTTTAGTTTCATTAAGAACTGTAATAACCAATTGCGAAACTTCATCATCTTCTTTTCCTTCCAATATCAATTGGTAATTGGGTTCAAGTATGAAAAAGGCATTTCTGCCGGTAGATAGATAAGTGCAACGGTCTTCTTTCAAAGTTTCTTTAAAAGAATCCTTTTGATCCTGGCAGCTCAGTACCTGTGGGTTAATGAGTATGGTAATGAAATAGTAAAAGATCGTCTTGAGACAAAAAATAAAAATTCCTTTAGTATGAAACATGCATCAAATATAAAAAGTAATATTCAACATGTATATGCTCCTAAATCTTTTTTATCATATGGTCCTTGCTTTCATCATTCCAAAGTATTTCAATTCTTGTGGAATCATCTTTGAGTACTTTGAGTCTGTAGTCTTTGCGGCCATCAACTGAAAAAAGAAATTTTCCCATATAATTCAATTTTCGCCTGGAGGAGCCCGAAGTAAAATATAAAATGCCTTTTTCAGAAGTTATACTTTTATCTTCATTGTAATTGCCGGTCATTTTTTTAATTATTTCCAAGGAAGGATATTCTGGATTCAATTGGGCTTCGTATTCCGGGATGATCCAATCATAAATTGAATGATCGTCTTCTTTTGATAAATCGTTACAGGCTTCTATCATGGCTGTGGGAAAGGCATCATTTGCTGAAGTTCCGATATCGGGGATGACGCCTGTTCCATCCCAGTTAGTGCCTGTAACAGAATTGATGTTTATAAATGTAGGAATCATCATATAGAGTTTATCATCGATGATGAATCGGTATCCCGGATTGGCTTCACCATGGGTTTGTTCACCAATAATTTTAGCACGATTTAATTTTTGTAATCCATAGCTAAGCCCTTCTGCTGCAGAACTCGTTTTCGAACTGGTTAATATATACAATGGCTTATTGAGAAATTTTTTAATCTGCCGGTCCGGATTTGTCCAAAGCACTTTATCTGTACTGTCTTTTCTGCTTTTGAATACACCGAGCTTTGTAGAATCCGAAAGAAAATAACTCATTAGAAAAATTGAAGTTTCAGCACTGCCTCCGCCATTTTCTCTTAGATCCAAAATTAGTGCGGAGCAATTACTAAGAAAATTCATGGCGCTTAGAATGGCTTCTTTCGAATGTTCTAATTCAATGAATCCATTAAATTTAAAATATCCGATATTGCCGTCCAGTCGTTCAACGGCACGAAGCCTGAAATTTTCATACTGTAACAATTTCAAATATTCCGGGGGACTTGTGTTCGAATCACTGGATTTAATGTCATTTTTTAATTTCCTGACTATTTGCGGTCCGTAAAAAATATTAAGATGTTTGTCTTTACCGCTGGCTTCAAGATCTTTGTTAAATGTATCGAGAAAAGAAAACAAAGTATTGAAACCAGAATATTCATTGTTCAAAAATTTACTTTGAATGAACGTTTCGATTTGTGCAATGCGTTCAGGAAATATATAGTTTTGTTTCAGAAGGCTCAAAGCGGAATCGGCTATGTTTCTTTTTTGATGGTTATCAATGGCGATATCATTCTTCTGAGAAACCAACTGAACTGTTGAGATACAACAGAATATGGCGATGCCAGGGACATAATTCAGTATGAACTTCATAATTCAGTTTTTTAAGGAGTTAAATTTTATTTTGAAGTATGCGGTAATACATAAAGAAGGCAACAGACGTAAAAAGAAGAATAATTCCGATCGCAAAGTATCCGGATTGATTCGTCAGGTAATCTTTGCAAAAATGAATGGTGACTAATGATATTCCAAGGGAGAAGCACAACAGAAAATACTTAAGGGGTTGTAATTTCAAAATGGTATTGCTTTCTTTAAAAATCTGGATGAGTGTGTTTTCGGAGACTCCTTTCTCCAGCATTTTTAATTTGAGCTGTTGATCTGCCCTGTTTTTTAGTATGTTTACAATAGTGTTCAGTAAGAGATATAGAAATAAGATGGGGATGCCAAATTCATAAACTTTATCCGGTATCAATTTATGGAGATGAGGATCATAATGGAGTTCATTATTGACAAGAGTATCCTGTGCTTTGCAGATCCCCGTGAGCAGTATTGATGTGGCTGAAAAAATGAAAAGTTTAATGTTCATATTAATCTGATTTTGATGGATCAGACAGATTTGTTTTATAAAAGTTGCAGCAGTTCTTTGAAAAAGATACATTCAAACTATCGCAACTTTTAAAGCAGCAGGCGGTCTAATCGGGAATTGCATGAAGTCACAATTGGATGAGAAATTATTAATCAATGCCGTTTTGTCTGATGACAGAAAAGCATTTGAGCAACTTATACGCAATTATGAAGGGCTGGTCATTCATATTGTGGGCTCGTTAATCAAAAATGAGCAGGACCGGGAAGACCTCTGCCAGGATGTTTTTGTGAAAGTATATGAAAATCTGAGTAAGTTTCAATTCAGATCCAAACTGTCTACATGGATTGGGAATATCGCTTATTATGCTTCGATCAACTTTTTGCAAAAAAAACGAGCCGTACTTTTAGATGATCTGTCAAGGACGGATCACGACGCAGAGTTCAGTCATTATGAAAGCATCATAAGGAATCAGGATGACCCCACACCGGAATCTTTGTTGATTCAAAAGGATGAAACCAGATTGCTGAATCATTCAGTTGAAAAATTACCACTAATACAAAAGACCATTCTCCTGCTTTTTCACCAGGACGAACTCTCGCTTGATGAAATCAGCAGGATCATGGAAATGCCGGTCAATACAGTAAAAAGTCATTTGTTCAGAGCCCGCATGCAATTAAAAGAGTTTTTAACACAATATAAAAAGTAAGCATCATGAAGAATATCAATCATTATTCGGAAGAGGATTTTCAAAATTATTTCGATAAAACTTTTACAGGAGATGTAAAGTCTTTTGAACAACACCTGGAGGAATGTGAATTTTGTTCAGATACATTTAATTCGTATTCGCGGGTTTGGTCATTTGCAAAAAAGGAAATGAAATCTGAAAAGCTTAGGATTGATTTAGCTTCGGTGGTGGCAGTCAGGATTTTTGAAAAAAAGAATCGGAAGTCATTCCTGGATCAGTTTCTGTATGGCCTTTTATGTTGCCTGGCAATTTGCTGTTTCTATTTGATCATTAAAAACCTTTATGCAACTTCAATTTCCCCTGTTTTAGTCTTTTTGATCATTCCATTATTCCTGAATTTTTTAATGAGCTATAAAGAAGCAACAATACTCAATAGAAAATACGAAGGCTATTGATTATTCAACAGCAATATGGTCAAGCCTATATATGGTATCAATTGCTTTCTCATCATTCAATAGGTCCCAATAACAGTGAATTATATAAATGAATTGGGGAATTGTGTAAGATAGCTGAGTATTGCCATCGGATCTTTGTGTAATCACATCTGAACGATGTTCAATCATTTTCTAAAAAACAATTTTCTAAAATTCAATTATTAAAAACAAACAATATGAAAATTTATGTAAACATGGCGATTGCCCTATTTATTTTAACCGGGGCATTGAATGCACAACACGTGAATCTGGGGGTAAAGGCGGGACTTAACCTGTATAATATCAACAGTGACGACAATTCTAACAATGATTCAAGAATTGGATTAAATATCGGATTAATAGGGCATATTCATTATGCGGATAATTGGGCCATACAGCCTGAGCTTGTTTATTCAACGCAGGGATCAAAATCTACTGTAGCGGGAATAGATTATGAAACCAATCTGAGTTATGTCAATGTACCTGTATTGTTACAGTATATGTTTGACAATGGATTCAGAATTCAAGCAGGTCCTCAACTCGGCATACTGGTGAGTGCAAAATCAGAAACCAATAATTCGAAGTTAGATATTAAAGACGAAGTTAAAAGTATTGACTTTGCTTTTGTAGCGGGAATCAGTTATGTACATCCGCCAACAGGATTTGGAGTGGACTTAAGATATAATATTGGCTTAAGTGACATTTCAGAAGACCCTAATGACAAATCCACAAACAGAGGGATGCAGTTGGGTGTGTTTTATCTGTTGGGTCATAAATAAGAAAGGGTAAGAATATTTTCGATTTATACAAAAAGCATATTCATGTGTTGCATTAGCATTGGGTTAATGACAACCACATCTGCAATATAGCCAAGTCATTGAAAAAGTTAGATTCCAATCGGTAATCGAGTTATGT
>JBGAWX010000180.1:0-7463 GCA_044227375.1 Saprospiraceae bacterium | reverse complement strand
AAGAAGAATCTGAAACCGAAATGAAAAAAGATATGGTGATGGCCAAGTTGTGGAATACAATCCAAATAGGATACAGCAAACCGCTTTCCAACAGATTATCATTCATGGTGGAAATTGCACCTGTTTTTAACGGAATAGAACTTGCAAATCCACACAATTGGATTGGAGGTCCTCCGGCGTTGCTGACTTTTGGATGGTCATATTCAATTAAAAATTAATAATTAATAATTAAAAATTATGCACATGCCAAGCCATAATTTATTTTTCTAAACAACTCACAGTTCACAACTCACAGTTCACAGTTCATCGTTCATCACTCCTAACTTCTCCTAATGCTAAAACACGAAATCATACAAGTATTCAATCACATCTGGTGGATGAGCATTTTACTATCTTTAACTTTAATTGCAATCACTTTAAAATTAGGAATATTATCAGATGAATATAAACAAAAATTAATAGCAAAGATTATTGGAGTGGTATTGCTAGGTATTGCCTGTTTTATTCATGTCTATCAATTGATAATAGGAGAATGGAATTTGCAATCTTCATTGCCATTGAATCTATGTAGTATTTCAGGCATATTATCAGGACTAGTATTGCTTTTTCCAAATCAGCTGGCCTTCGAGTTTCTTTTGTTTTGGGGATTGCCTGGAGCCTTTCACTCCTTTATTACTCCAGAGTTGACGCTAGGATCTCGCGGTTGGTATATCTACGATTACTACATAATGCATGGTGGAATCATTTTGTCAGTTTTATACCTTAGTTTTATATTTGGATTTAAACCAAGAGTGAATTCCTGGCTATGGGTTTGGATTTGGTCGCAAGTTTTGATAGGATTTGTTTATGCAATTGATAAAATCTTAGATGCTAATTACATGTATCTTATTTCCAAACCCATTGCAAGCAGTCCGTTGATCCTTGGAGAATGGCCATGGTACCTATTGGTGTTTGAAGTCTTTGCCCTGATTCATGTTTATATTGTTTATCTATTGTTTAGAAAATGAGTGTATTCCGGTAATAAATTTCAATTTATAAATTAATAATATGAAAGCAATATTAGGATTTATATTGTTTCAATTAATTTCACTTTATTCCTTAGCTCAAGGCTATCAAAATATCAGAGGACTGATATATGATAAGGAAAGCGAAGAAGTTTTGGCATTTGCTTCCGTTGGTTTATTTAGAGATACAACTTTGGTGAGTTCCACACAGACGAATGAAGATGGAAAATTTGAATTTAAATCCATTGCACCGGGGCGTTATATTTTGAATGCCTTTTTGATGGGCTATCAATCCGCTAAATTAATTGATGTGATTGTAAATAGTGGAAGGGAAACCTTATTGGAAATTTACATGCAACAAGATTTAAAAGAGTTGGGTGAGATTATTGTTCCTGCATCAACAGAAAATAGGGCAATTAATGAAATGACATTGACCGGTGGAAAAGTCTTCTCAGTTGAGGAAACCAATCGATATGCAGGGAGCCGGGGTGACCCGGCAAGGATGGCGGCGTGTTTTGCAGGAATGCAAAGTACTGATGATTCAAGAAATGATTTAGTGATCAGGGGAAATTCTCCTCTGGGTTTATTATGGAGGATTCAGGATGTAGATATTCCAAACCCGAATCACTTTGCAATTCCGGGCACAACAGGTGGGGCTATCAGCATACTCAACAATAAAATGTTTAATAATTCTGATTTTTTAATCGGGGCATTTCCCGCAGAGTATGGCAACTGCAATGCAGGTGTTTTTGATATTAGACTACGCAATGGTAATAATGAACATCATGAAGGCTCGGTACAATTCGGATTTCTTGGAACTGAATTGGCATTGGAAGGACCTTTGTCTAAAAAACAAAATATTACTTATTTACTGACATACAGATACTCGACCTTGAAATTATTTGAAGCACTTAAAATTAAAATCGGTACGGATGCTGTTCCCAATTATCAGGATGCTTCTTTTAAAATAAATATGCCATTTAAAAATGGAGATAACTTATCCTTCTTTGGAACAGGAGGCACCAGTAAAATTGACATCATCTTAAGTAAATTCAACGAACCTTCAGAAGAACTTTATGGTGAAAATAATAAAGATCAATATTTTGGTTCTTCTATGGGAGTAGTTGGTGCAACATATACCAAATTCATTAAGCCAGGCTTATTTTTGAAAGGAACCCTATCTCAATATTTCAGTTCTGCCTTTGAAAAGGATTTTGATATTTATAGAAATAGTGAATATAAAGTGGACTCACTGGTACGTAAGTTGGGTTATGAATTTCGGAATAATAAAACGGCAATTTCTTTAAATTTACAACATAAGATAAATACTAAAAATCTAATTAAAGTTGGAATGCATTGTGATCTCTATCATTATGACCTGATCGATAGTATTTATCAGGAACGTAAGTTTGTATTTCTAAACCGCATACAGATCAAAGAGAATACTGCTTTGATACAGGCATATGCGCAATGGAAATATAAATGGAATCATGCTGTAGAAACAAATCTTGGAGTGCATTTGCAATATCATGAATTAAACAAACAAACTGTTTTTGAACCAAGGTTAGGCATTCATTGGAATTTTGGTAAAAACCAATCTTTGTCGGCTGGTCTTGGCATGCATAGCCAGCTGCAACCATACTATATTTATTTTGCTAAATCTATAAATCCAAATGGAATCTATGAAGAACAAAACATAAGTTTGGGTTTTTCAAAAAGCTTTCATTCGACCATGACCTATGAACTTTCAATTTCTAATCATTTTAGATTAAAAATTGATGCGTATTATATAAAACTTTATGAGATCCCAATCAATGCTTTAATTCAGTCTTCGTATTCTGTCATTAATGAAGGGGCAGAATTTGGAAGGTTTTTTCCGGGCAAACTTGAAAACAAGGGTACCGGATATAATGATGGAATTGAATGTACTCTTGAAAAAACATTTTCATCCGGCTATTATTATTTATTTTCATCTTCAGTGTTTGAATCCAAATACAAAGGCAGTGATGGAATCTTAAGAAGTACAGCATACAATTCAAATTTAATGTTTAATGCCTTGGCAGGAAAAGAATTTTCTCTGTCCAGGAAAAAGAATAAGCATTTTGATGTGGGAGTAAAAATCAGTTTTGCGGGCGGACGCCGGTTTTCACCACCTGATCTGACCGCTTCTAAACTAAATAGTGAATTGGTCATTATCGATTCGCTTCGCAACAGCAAGCAATTCAAAAATTATTTTAGACTCGACCTTAAATTAGGTTATAAAATCAATACTCAAAAAGTAACCCACGAAATTGGAATTGATTTGGTCAATGCACTGAATACAAGAAACATTTTGGCATTGGTGTATGCTCCGGATCCCAGAGATCCAGATGATAATCCAATTAAAGAAGAATACCAGTTGGGATTTTTGCCTTTGTTTTATTACAAACTGGATTTTACGCTAAGAAAGAATTGAGAGGCATCAAGTAAGTTATTATAAATATTATTTTTTTTTCTCGAGTGGCCTTAGTTTCATTCGTCGCTTTGCAAATTTCTTGTTTAAAATTTGTTGAGGATACGTTTTTTACATTAGTTTTTTGGAGTAATTAAAAATGTTTAGATTTGAACTCTGAATCCGGAAATGCACGTAAACAATTTCCGATGCACGTTCAGGAATTTCAATTACTAAATCTTAATCTAATTATATGAAACACATATCTCTGAATCTGCTGTTTGTAGCAATCTTGATCAACAGTACTTTTGCACAAAACGTCCTAACTGAAGATTTTTTCTATAATCCTGTAGACAGCCTTGAAAAGTCAGGTTTGTGGGAGCGGACAGGATTGAATACGGAATATAATATTAAGGTAGTAACCCCCGGCCTGGAATATCCTGGCTATGTGGGTTCCGGAGAGGGGAATAGTTGCTTGATCAGCAATTCAGGAAATGGAGATTTCGTTTATAAGAATTTCAGTCAATCCATTACAACAGGTGCTGCTTATATGTCTTTTATGTTTCGTGTGGACAACTTGCCTTCAACGGTCACTTTGGGAGATTGCATTGCTTTTAATCCATACAATGGTGGAACAAATCTCTACACCCGGTTTAACATCAGAAGACTTTCAGACTCTGCTTTCGAACTTGGAATAAGCAAGCGCAGCTGGAAATTTATTAATGACAGCTTCGAAATCAACAAAACTTATCTCGTGGTACTTAAATATTCCATGATTGATGGAGTGGAGAATGATACTGCGAGCTTATTTGTATTTGCTAATGGTGTACCTGCATCAGAACCAACTCAGCCTATGGCTTATGATACTTATGGTGAAGATTATTCCGGGCCCGGTTCAGTATATCTGAATAATAATTACGCACAGACAGGAATGAAAGGATGCAGTCTATTCATCGATGGTATCCGTGTGGGTAATTCCTGGGAAAGCAGTGTTTTGTCACCGGTAACTTCAACGAAGTCAGTATATTCAACAGCAAAATTATTGAATGAAAATTATCCTAATCCATTTGGAAGGAATACAACGATCAAATTTGATTTACCATCGAATGGGTTTGTTCGTGTGGATGTGTACAATGAATCCGGAATGATCTGCACTAATTTATTTAGAGGCAATCTGCAAAGTGGAAGTCACGAAATGGATTGGAATGCAACTGGTTTTGCAGCTGGTATATATACTTGTAAAATCCAGTTCAATGGAGTTTCAATCAGCAATAAAATGGTGGTGGTGAAATAATCTTATTTTTCAATACAAGAGAGGCACTCATTTATATATTAACCGCAAAATAAATTTTTTACCCTAAGTTTTAATTTGAAAAGCTTAATCGTCAGCTTCAATTAAATTTTATTATAGCAGATGCATGATTGAGAACCTAAAAAATCCTCTTTCAGTTGGATTAATTGACACGGATTAGGATTGTTAATTGGATAAAAGCAGATCCGTTGAGCTTGATATTAAATGAAATCACACTATGTGCTTGATTTTCGAAAGAAATAAGACCTTGAAGCGCCGAAGTTCATCAAAAAAACTCTATGGACATTTTAATTCGATTGCTATATTTGCAGTCCCAAAAAAATCAGGAAAAAGTAGCCTTTTTTGGACCAAACCCACACAACACACACACCGAATTGGGGTAGTAGCAACCCGGCAGAATAGCCTGGAGCGAGCACAACTCACCAATTTTGGGTAAATAGAAAAACGTGTATTGAATTTATAACTTTCCACACTCACACACAAACCCACACACACTCCGAATTGCGGGAGTAGCTCAGTTGGTAGAGCACAACCTTGCCAAGGTTGGGGTCGCGGGTTCGAGTCTCGTCTCCCGCTCTTTGAATCGTTAATCGTTATTGGTTCATCGTTAATCGGAAATGAAATGGTACGGTTAGCGGGCTGCGATTAACGATTTTCTATTTTGGGCCCGGGTGGTGGAACTGGTAGACACGCAGGACTTAAAATCCTGTCGCCCGCAAACGGCGGTGCGGGTTCAATTCCCGCCCCGGGCACCATCAGGATCAAGTTGGGGGATGTAATTTTGATTTGAAAGCCATTCACCTGCACTTCTAATCGCAAGACATACATGCCACACATTTCCAATAAAGGCCGCCGCATGCCGGCTTCACCCATCAGAAAGCTGGTGCCTTATGCAGAGCGTGCAAAACGAGAGGGTAAGAAGGTGTATCACCTCAACATCGGGCAACCCGATATTGAAACACCGAAGCAGGTTTTTGACGCCATCCGTTCGGTGAATTTTCCGGTGCTGGAATACAGCCATTCAGCCGGCATTGAATCCTACCGTAGAAAGCTGGCAGCATACTACAAGCGGTATGATATTGATCTGAACTTTGAGAACATCCTCATCACCACCGGCGGTTCAGAAGCGATCACTTTTGGATTGATGGCAGCCGTGGATGAAGGAGAAGAAGTGATTATTCCCGAACCCTTTTATGCCAACTACAATGGCTTTGCTATTTCAGGCGGCATCAATATCAAACCCATTACCTCCCGTATTGAAAATGGTTTCGCGCTGCCGCCGATTGCCGAGTTTGAAAAACTAATCACACCGAAAACGAAAGCGATTCTTATTTGCAATCCCAATAATCCAACAGGATATTTTTATTCAAAGGAAGAACTGAAGCAACTGTGTGACGTGGTAATCAAACATGATCTCTTTCTTTTCGTAGATGAAGTGTATCGAGACTTCGTGTATGACGGAATGCAACACACCAGCGTATTGAATTTACCCGGGCTGGAAAAAAATGTGGTGGTGATTGATTCCGTTTCCAAACGGTTCAGCATGTGTGGAGCACGAATCGGCTGCCTGATTTCCAGAAACAAGGAGATCATTGATACGGTACTAAAGTTTGCACAGGCGCGGCTGAGTCCGCCTACCTTCGGACAAATAGCCGGTGAAGCAGCACTCGATGTGCCGCATGAATATCACGAGCAGGTGATGAATGAATATGTGAGCCGCCGCAACCTCATGTGTGAACGCATGAACGAGATTCCCGGCGTAGTATGCCCGAAACCCGGAGGCGCTTTCTACACCATAGCCCGGTTACCCATTGATGACAGTGACCGGTTCTGTCAATGGCTGCTCGAATCTTTTTCATTCAACAATGAAACGGTAATGCTGGCGCCCGCCACCGGTTTCTACACCACTCCCGGGCTGGGGCTTGATGAAGTCAGAATCGCGTATGTGCTCAGGAATTCAGAAATGGAAAAAGCTTTTGCCTGCCTGAAGGTGGCACTGGAACAATACCCCGGCAGAAGAGAGATTGCAAAACCTTCGGCTATCAATTCATAAATTAACTCACCCGTGAATCACAAAGAGATTGTCCTGAAGTTTGTTGATGCGATCAACTCGCACGATGTAACGAAAATTGCTGCGCTGTTAACCGATGGGCACATGTTCATTGATGCGCACGATCAGGTGTACCAGGGAAAAGAAATCATGCGCGACAGCTGGAGCATGTTCTTTGAAAAATTTCCCGATTATCATATTGATGTAAAGGAGGTGTATGAACATGGCAACACGTTCATGCTTGTAGGTCATGCCAGCGGCACGTTAGCGAAAGCTGGAAGCGCGGATGCTGCAAAGCACTGGAAACGTCCGGCCGCATGGAAAGTAAAAGTGAGCAACGACCTTATTCAGCACTGGCAGGTATTTGCAGATACCAAACCGATGTATGATGAGGGTCAGTGATCCGGATGTAATCTCCGGCAGTGCTTTAGATGAGCATTTTCATTGCCATGGCGATTCACAAAAACTTAAATTTGGACTCAACTAAAACCATCCATTATGGGCATGCTTAAAGAGTATAAGGAATTTATTAGCCGTGGCAATGTGGTAGACCTCGCCGTTGGCGTGGTGATCGGCGGCGCTTTCGGCAAGATCGTTGGCTCGCTGGTTAACGACATTGTAATGCCGCCCATCGGCTTGCTGCTGAGCGGTGTAAATTTTAAAGAT